>JAZSAQ010000021.1:0-12477 GCA_045601985.1 Lawsonibacter sp.
CCTGGACGGCATGACCCGCATGATCGCTCCCATTTTGGCCTTCACCAGCCAGGAGATCTGGACTGCAATGCCTCATGCTGCCAAGGACGATGCCGAGTGCGTGTTGTTCAACGACATTCCCAACTGGTCTGCCGAGCTGGCTCTCAGCGAGGAGCAGGCCGATAAGTGGGCCAAGGTCATCGCCCTGCGCGACGATGTGAACAAGGCTCTGGAGTTGGCCCGCAGCGAGCAGGGCATCAAGAAGAATCAGGACGCCGATCTGACCCTGACCTTTACCGCCGAGGCCTGGAAGACCTTCTCCGCCATGGGTCTGTCCAACGCGGATCTGGCTACCATCTGCATCGTCTCCGCCGTGACCACCGCCGAAGGCGAGGGTGAGGGCTACAAGGGCGAGGAGTTCGAGGGTCTGACCGTCAAGGTCTCCCCCGCCGCCGGTGAGAAGTGTCCCCGTTGCTGGAACCACGATGTGACCATCGGTACCGAGGGTCACCACGGCGAGCTGTGTGCCCGCTGTGCCTCTGTGCTGGGTGAATAAGTTTAAATAAAACAAAAACACGACCGTTCCGAGTTCGGAACGGGCGTGTTTTTGCATAAAAAACCGTCCACCCCGGTTGGAGTGGACGGAAATACAAGTATTAAATTACTTGTGGTCAACAGAGTACATGTGCTTAATGAGCCCCAGAACCTTGTTGGAGTAGCCCATCTCGTTGTCATACCAGGAAACGACCTTCACGAAGGTGTCGGTCAGAGCGATACCGGCCTTGGCGTGGAAGATGGAGGTCAGGGGGCAGCCCAGGAAGTCGGAAGAAACGACATCCTCATCGGTGTAGCCCAGAATGCCCTTCAGCTCGCCCTCGGAGGCGGCCTTCATGGCGGCGCAGATCTCCTCGTACTTGGCGGGCTTGGCCAGGTTGACAGTCAGGTCAACCACGGAAACGTCCAGAGTGGGAACACGCATGGACATACCGGTCAGCTTGCCGTTCAGCTCGGGGATGACCTTGCCCACGGCCTTGGCGGCGCCGGTGGAGGAGGGGATGATGTTGCCGGTAGCAGCACGGCCGCCGCGCCAATCCTTCAGAGAGGGACCGTCAACGGTCTTCTGGGTAGCGGTGACAGAGTGCACGGTGGTCATCAGGCCGTCCACGATGCCGAAGTTGTCGTGCAGGACCTTGGCGATGGGGGCCAGGCAGTTGGTGGTGCAGGAAGCGTTGGACACGAAGTTCATGTCGGTGGTGTACTTGTCCAGGTTCACGCCGCAGACGAACATGGGGGTGTCGTCCTTGGAGGGGGCGGACATAACGACCTTCTTGGCGCCGGCGCCGATGTGGCCCTGGGCCTTCTCCTTGGTCAGGAACAGGCCGGTGGACTCCACGACGTACTCAGCACCCAGCTTGGCCCAGGGCAGGTCACCGGGGTTGCGCTCGGCAGAGACGGGGATCTCCTTGCCGTTGACGACGATGGCGGTCTCGGTGTAGCCGATCTCAGCCTTGCACTGACCGTGCATGGTGTCGTACTTCAGCATGTAGGCCAGATAGTCGGCGGGGCACAGGTCGTTGATGCCGACGATCTCGATCTCGGGGTGGTTCAGGCTGGCACGGAAGACCATGCGACCGATGCGGCCAAAACCGTTAATACCAACTTTGATGCTCATTGTAGTTCTCCTCCGTTATATAAATTTTTTGCGGATTTGCACAAATATTATACCCCAAAATTGCGCAAACGCAAGACCTTTTTTTATCTTTTCGCATCATTCCTTCATTTTATATAAATTTCGGCAAAAATCGCCGTTTTTCTTGTGTGTCGCTCCAGTTTTTGCTATACTCAAACAGGCGGCCACAGCGCCGTTTCTGCATAAGCTACATCATCACGTATTGTAAAGGTGGGACCCGGATTGTCACCTCAGGATAGTTCTCTGCTGCTCGCCATCCCGGAACCGGCACTTTTCGCCCGCAGCAACCATATAGAAATCTTTAACGCTTCCGCCGCACAGCTGTTTGACGGGCTGGTCCCCGGCGAGCCCGTACCCGAGTGCCTGCTGTGCGAGCCGCCGGCTACGGCGCTGGTGCTGGTGGGCGACCAGAGCTGGCACCTGTCTGCCGCCCCATGGGAGGACGGCACCCTTTTTCTGCTGCACGCCGTCCGGCAGGAGGCGATTTCTCTGCCCCAGCTCAACGGTGTGATGCGCTGCCTGCGCCAGCAGCTTGCCCAGCTGATGCTCTCCACCCAAATGATCGGCCGGGAGCCGGACAGCTGTGCCACCGGCGACCGCCTTGCAGGCATGAACCGTACCCTGTGCCAGATGCTGCGCCTGACCGAACAGCTGGATCTGCTGCGCAGCATGGAGGCCGACACGTTTTCCTTCCATCCCGCCACCCTGGATCTGGCCGGCCTGTGCCGTGAGGTGTGCGCCGCCGCCGAGGGCCTGCTGTCCGAGGCAGGGCTGAGTCTGTCCTTCGAAAGTCCCCTGTCCTCCCTGCTGGTCAGCGGCGACAGTGCCCTGCTGGAAAAGCTGCTGTTGGAGCTGATTGCCAACGCCGCCCGTGCAGCTGGGTCCGACGGCCGGCTGACCCTTACCCTTGCCAGGCGGGATGCCCGTGCGGTGCTGACCCTGGCCGGCGACGGAGGGCAGGACGACGGGCGACCTTTAGTCATGCTGCTGTCCGGAGACGCCCCCGCAGACCGAATTCCCCGGCCGGGCGAGGGCGCCGGCCTCGGTCTTGCCCTTGTCCAGCATATTGTCACCCTGCATCAGGGCACCCTGCTGATGGAACGGCGTGACGGTGTCCACGTGACCGTGGCCATGCCCCTGTGCCCCTCCAGCGCCCCTCTGTCCGTTCGCAGTCCCCGGGCAGACTACGCCGGCGGGTTCGCTCCTGCTCTGGTGGAACTGTCCGATCTGCTTCCTGACTCCGCTTTCGCCCACCTGGACATGGAGTAACGACCGGGTTCAAATTTGTTTTTTCGCCTTTTTTCCTCTTGTTTTTCCTTGACGGAAACGCACAGAAATTGTAAAATGATAGGTGGATTTTTTGCCAAAGAAGGGGACGATGCACGTGTATAAGCGTGGCTTTGATAACGACAAATATCTGCAGCTGCAGTCGGAGCATATCCGCCAGCGCATCGACCAGTTCGGCGGCAAGCTGTATCTGGAGTTCGGCGGCAAGCTGTTTGACGACTTCCACGCCTCCCGTGTCCTGCCCGGCTTCCAACCGGACAGCAAGGTCAAGATGCTGGTTCAGTTGGCCGACCAGGCGGAGATCGTCATCGCCATCAACGCCGCCGACATCGAGAAGAACAAGGTACGTGGCGACCTTGGTATCACTTACGACCTGGAGATTTTGCGTCTGATCGACGCCTTCCGTGAAATCGGTCTGTACGTGGGCAGCGTGGTGCTGACCCGCTGGGCCGGCCAGGCCGCCGCCGTGGCCTTCGAGTCCCGGCTGAACTCCCTCGGTATCGAGACCTATCGTCACTACCCCATCGCCGGCTACCCCAACGACATTTCCCGCATCGTTTGTGACGAGGGTTTCGGTCAGAACGACTATATTCAGACCACCCGTCCCCTGGTCATCGTCACCGCACCCGGCCCCGGCAGCGGCAAGATGGCCACCTGCCTGTCCCAGCTGTATCACGACCACAAGCGGGGCATTGACGCCGGCTATGCCAAGTTTGAGACGTTCCCCATCTGGAATCTGCCCCTGAAGCACCCGGTCAATCTGGCGTACGAGGCCGCTACCGCCGACCTGAATGACGTGAATATGATTGACCCCTTCCATTTGGAGGCCTACGGCGAGACCACCGTCAACTATAACCGGGATGTGGAAATCTTCCCCGTCCTGTCTGCCACCTTCCGTGAGATCATGGGCTCCTGTCCCTACAAGTCCCCCACGGATATGGGCGTGAACATGGCCGGTAACTGCATCGTGGATGACGAGGCCTGCCGGGACGCCTCCCGCCAGGAGATCATCCGCCGGTTCTATCAGGCCACCTGCTGTAGCCGTCAGGGGCAGGACTGCTCCGTGGAGCTGGAAAAGCTGCACACTCTCATGAGCCAGATGGATCTGAAGGCCACCGATCGGGCCTGCGTTGTCCCCGCACTGGATGCGGCCGACGAAACCGGTGAGCCCGCCATGTGCATTGAGCTGCCCAACGGCGAAATGGTCATCGGCAACACGTCCGAGCTGATGGGCTGCTCCGCCGCCGCCCTGCTCAACTGCCTGAAGCAGCTGGCCGGCATCGACCACGACGTCCACCTGATCGCCCAGTCGGCCATCGAACCCATCCAAAATCTCAAGGTGCGCCACCTGGGCTCCGCCAATCCCCGCCTACACAGTGACGAGGTGCTCATTGCCCTTGCCACCTCTGCCAACACCGACCCTCTGGCGCAGAAAGCGCTGGATTGTCTGGGTCAGCTGAAAAATTGTCAGGCCCACTGCTCGGTCATCCTGTCCAGTGCCGACAGCACCACTTACAAAAAGCTGGGTCTGCTGCTGACCACCGAGCCCCGGTATCAGACGAATAAGCTGTATCATCGTTGATGTAAGGAGTGAATTACAGATGTCCAAACAGTTTTCCTATGAAGAACAGATTGCGCGCCTGCAAAAAAGTATCAAGCGGTGGGAGGCTGTACCCGTATTTGGCATCCTTGGCTCTCTATCTTCTACTATCGTAGGCATCATCTTCTTCTTTTGCAATATGATGGATACCGGCGTAATAGTTATTCTTCTCGCAATTGCTCTGCTCATCCTAGGTTTCTCCTCGGACGGAAAGATAACACGACTGTGGGGGGAGATTGGCGATTTGGAGCGGGCTGCGGCCGCGGAAGAAAAAGCCGCCGGAAAGTGGGAGTTCCCTGCTGAAGAGTTCTATCGAAAGTGCTTGTCCAAAGGGGTTAAAACTTTGGATCAGGCGTTCTTCCTGCAAAAAGCAGTTGCCCTTGCCAAAACCTTTGTGGACGAACCGTACCACGACCTTTACGTAACCGAAGAAAAGGTTAAGGCTTACTTCGCTGCCGGCAAGGTCGCCGTGCAGGGCCAACGCATAACAAAACAGCGCCAGCAGGAAGAGTGGAACCGCGTCCCTCACGAGGCTACCCCCAACGCCGAGCAGGTCGCTGCGATCGCTCTTGCCAAGCAGGTTTGGCCTCTGCAGGGTCTGCAAAAACGCCGTGCGATGCTCGAAGCATTAATCGCAAAAGCGACAAAAGAAGCCGAAGAAGCCGAAAGCAATGCAGAAGCCGCTTCCACTTTAGGTACTTCTGCGGTAGGCTCTGCACACACGCAGAAGACGCTTGACTGGGCTTCTTTAGGTGGTGCCGCTAGTGCCCTTGCCGGCCCTGCCGCCGGTGCCACCGTTGCACAGCAGGCCATCGAAACCAACAAAAAAATCGAGGCACAGAATCAGGCCAATATGGAACTCGCCTCTCGCTTGTACTTTGGGTTCGCCGAAGCCGCCGACGAGGCTCGTGCAAAGGCTAAAGGCAAGCGGAAGGAGATTTCTCGCCACGAGAAGGAGATCAAGGCACTGTCCGAAAAGGTTGTTCTTGAAAACATTGCAAGCACCACCTTGTTTCAGGCTTTCTCCGTGTCTGTCCGCTCAATAAAAAAGACGGAAACAAATGTGCTTTCCATCGCTCTGCAGGCGGAAAACAAATATGTGCCCGATGTACCCGACGGTGTTCAAATCGTCACCGACGGTGTGATTTTGGCGGAAATCTGTGCCGGCAAAACAGTAGTTGGCAAGGCATACATCCCCCTGCCTATGTACGGCATCCCCTGCGGCAAAGCCGAAACCTTCAAGGCCTTCTGCGAATACTATATGGAGACTCCGCAGGACTACACGCTGAAGATTATCGACCACAACCTTTGGGCGATGGAAGCGTAATCCCACCATTAACAGGCCCCTCCGAGCAACGGAGGGGCTTGTTTCATTCATTGACTTTTTTGTCCCCCGTGGGTATACTATCCTCGTCGAAACAAGGGGGTGAGCGCCGTGACCAAAACCGAACTGTTGAATAAATGCGCCCGGGATGCCGACACCCGGCTGCTGCTGGCCCGCGCCTTGGACAAGCTGGACTTGGCACAGAACCGCTCCGTCCCGGCCCACACCCAATTCCTCTCCCCTGCCGAGCAGGCGGCGGTGACCGACCTGCTCAACGCCGCCGGACACCCCCGACACTTCTTTTTCGGCGGCTTTGAGGGTGCCGAGCGGCAAATCTGCGTCTTCCTGCCCGACTGGCAGGAGCAGGAGGATTGGCTGGCCGACACCGACGGGCCCGTATCCGCCCTGCGTGCCACCTTCCCCAGGGACGCCGACCTGTCCCATCGGGATATTTTAGGCTCCATCATGGGCCTTGGCATCACCCGTGAGAAAATCGGCGATATCGTAATTGATGATACCGGCTGTTTTGTCCTTGTGCTGTCCGATGCCATCGGCATTCTGCTGTCCCAGTGGGACAGTGCGGGCCGCTGGCGGCTGAAACTTCAGCGGACATCCGTAAGCGACATCGCCGTTGCGCCCCCTCAGGTGCGCACCATTCGGGACACCGTATCTACCCTGCGGCTGGATGCAGTGGTGGCCTGCGGCTTTTCCACCTCCCGGGGCAAGGCGGCAGACCTCATCTCCGCCGGGCGGGTCATGGTCAACCACCGGGAATGCCTGAAAGCGGACAAAAGCGTGGCGCAGGGGGATGTTTTGACCTGCCGTGGCCTTGGAAAGTGTGTGCTGGCCGAGGTGGGCGGTCTGTCCCGCAAGGGGCGCATCACCCTGACCATCGAGCGATATATATAAGGAGAATGATTATGACCCAGGAAAAGATCGACCGCATCAACGCCTTGGCCCGCAAGGCAAAGACCGAAGGACTCACCCCCGAGGAAACCGCCGAACAGGCCGCCCTGCGCCGAGAATATATTGAGTCCGTTACCGGCAACCTTAAGGCGCAGCTGGACCACACCGTCATCCAGCATCCCAACGGCCGGCGCACCCCTCTAAAGAAGAAAACCCTGTCTTGATATTTCCTACAAAATTTTGCAAAATCCGTTGCAGTCTTTGGAATTTAGGAGTACAATGTAGCTGTATTTTTTAACGAAACGGGGCGAGCAAATGCAGTTGCTGAAAGACCGTATCCGCAAGGACGGCAAGATTCGTGGCACCGAGGTACTGAAGGTGGACAGCTTTTTGAACCACCAGATGGACGTGGCGTTGTTCGACGCCATCGGCGCCGAATTCCGCCACCGCTTTGCTGACTGTGAAGTTAATAAGATCCTGACCATTGAGGCATCCGGCATCGGCATCGCCTGTCTGGCCGCACGGCATTTCAACTGCCCCGTGGTCTTTGCAAAAAAGTCTCAGTCCAGCAACATCTCCGACGAGGTGTTCTGCGCCAAGGTAGAGTCTTTCACCCACGGTAAGGTTTACAACGTCATCGTCTCCAAAGAGTATCTCCATCCCGGCGATAAGGTCCTGCTCATCGACGACTTTTTGGCCAACGGCGAGGCGCTGCGTGGGCTTGCCTCCATCGTATCCCAGTCTGGGGCGGAGCTGGTGGGTGCCGGCATCGTCATCGAAAAAGCCTTCCAGCCCGGCGGCGATCAGCTGCGTGCCTCCGGCATGCGGGTGGAGTCCCTTGCCCGGGTCGCCGCCATGAGCGAAACCGACGGCATCACCTTTGTGGATTGATTAAATTCGGCCCCGTGCCGTTTTTAATAAAACAAACCTAAACATTAGGGAGGAAAACCAACATGAAGAAGTTTCTCGCACTGGTCATGGCCCTGGCTATGACCCTGTCCCTGGTCGCCTGTGGCGGCGACGCCAGCACCAGCGGTTCCGTTTCCGGCTCCGCTTCCGTGTCCACCCCCGCTGCCGAGCTGAAGGTCGGCGCCATCTACATCAACAGCAAGAACGACACCGCCGGTTACACCTTCGCCCATCACAGCGGCATTGTGGGCGGCATGAAGAAGCTGGGCCTGGATCCCGAGACCCAGCTGGTCATCCAGGACGAGGTCCCCGAGGATAAGCAGCAGGTCCTGGCCGCTGTTGACACCCTGGTCGGTCAGGGCGTTGACATCATCTTCGGCATCTCCTTCGGCTACATCGACGCCATGGAAGAGGCTGCTGCCACCTACCCCGACGTCATTTTCTCTCACGGCACCGGCTACAAGTGCAATGAGACCAACTTCAACAACTACTTCGGTCGTGCCTACCAGGCCCGCTACCTGGCCGGTATCGCCGCCGGCCTGAAGAGCCTGGAGACCGGCAACAACAACGTTGGCTATGTTGCCGCTTACACCACCGCTTATGCCGAGACCGCTTCCGGTATCAACGGCTTTGCTCTGGGTGTGCAGGCTGCCAACCCCGATGCCAAGATCTACGTCAAGAACCTGGGCAACTGGGCCGACGAGGTCAACGAGAAGGCCTATGCTGAGGAGCTGATCAACACCTTCGGCTGCGGCGTTATCTCCCAGCACTGTGACTCCGCTCAGCCCCAGATCGCCGCTCAGAACGCCGGCGTGTTCGGCTGCGGCTACAACTCCGACATGACTGCCGACGCTCCCAAGGCCCACCTGACTGCTGCCATCTGGAACTGGGACGTGTACTATGCCACCGCCATGCAGGCCGCTATGGACTGCCAGGGCGATGCTTCCAAGTTCGTCGAGATCATGGGCGGCGGTGCTTACTACGGCGGCCTGAAGGAAGGCTTCGTTGACGCCTCTCCCCTGACCGAGAACTGTGCTGCCAACACCGACAAGGCTATCGAGGCTGTCAAGAAGATGATGGTCGACGGTGAGTGGGACGTGTTCACCGGCGTGAAGCTGTCCATCGCTGCTGACGGCACCGTCACCTCCGCCGAGGCCGATCTGACCGACAATGCCGGCAACGTCATTGTCGCCGCCGGCGGCCCCTCCGTGGAGGACGGCGTCATCACCGGCTCCATGAACTATCTGGTGGCCGGCGTTGAGGAAGTGTAATTCTCCCTCTGCCAAATAAGACCCGCAACCCCGGGCCGACCCTAACGGCCGGCCCGGGGTTTCTTATAAAGGCAGGAGAAAGAGGGCAACCCTTTGCCGTTTCTCTCGTGTCTTTATTCCATCTTGCAAAAAGGATGTGATCGCCATGCCGGAACAGTACGCCATTGGGATGCGCGGCATTACCAAACGCTTTGGCACCAAAGTGCTGGCAAACAACAACATCAACCTGAACCTGCGACAGGGCGAAATTTTGGCTCTGCTGGGCGAAAACGGCTCGGGCAAGACCACGCTGCTGAACATGCTTTCGGGCATTTACGCCCCGGACGCAGGTGAGATTTTGATGGACGGCAAACCCGTCACCATCACCTCGCCGGAGGACTCCAAGCGTCTGGGCATCGGCATGGTGCACCAGCATTTTAAGCTGGTGGACGTGTTTTCCGCCGCCGACAACATCTGGATGGGCCGGGAGAAGTCCGGTTTTGCCCTGAAGAACCGACGGTACAGCGAGATTGAGGCCATGGCCAAGAAATTCGGTTTTGACATCGATCCCCGGAAAAAGGTCTGCAATATGGCCGTCAGTGAGAAGCAGACCCTCGAAATCATCAAGGTGTTGTACTACGGCGCCAAGGTCATCATTCTGGACGAGCCTACCGCCGTGCTCACCGTGCAGGAAATCGAAAAACTCTTCAACGTCCTGCGCCGCATGAAGGAGGAGGGCCACTCCATCATTATCATCACCCACAAGCTCAACGAGGTAATGGAGATTTCTGACCGAGTTGCCATCCTGCGAAAGGGCGAATATATCACCACCGTCAACACCGCCGAAACAACCGAACAGGCGCTGACTGAATGGATGGTGGGCCGCAAAATCGACCTGAACATTGACCGGCCCGTGGTGGAAAAGACCCGACCCCTGCTGGAGATCCGGGACCTGACCATCAAGAACGACGAGGGCGCCGTGGCTATCGACAAAGTAAACTTCTACATCCGTGGCGGCGAGATTTTGGGCGTTGCCGGAATCGCCGGCTGCGGACAGAAGGAATTGTGCGAGGCAATCGCCGGTCTGCGTCCCGTCCAGTCCGGCCTGATGATCCACAAGGGCGACAACATCGTGGGCCTGCCCCCTAAAGCTATTCTGGAAAAGGGCATCTCCATGTCCTTCATCCCGGAGGACCGCCTTGGCATGGGCCTTGCCCCTTCCCTGTCCATTACGGACAACATGATCTTGAAAAACTATGCCGACACTCCGGGTCCCTTCGTAGACCGCAAGTCCGGTTTGGAGGACGCTCTGCATATCATTGAGGAGCTGGAGGTCGTCACCCCCTCTGCCGAGACCCCCGTGCGCCGGCTGTCCGGCGGTAACGTACAGAAAATCCTGCTGGGCCGTGAAATCAAGTCCGGCCCCAACGTCATCGTCACCGCCTATCCCGTACGAGGTCTGGACATCAACTCCTCCTACGCCATCTACGACATCCTCAACAAGCAGAAGCAGGACGGCGTGGGTATCCTCTTCGTGGGCGAAGACCTGGACGTGATGCTGGCCCTGTGCGACAAGATCATGGTGCTGTGCCACGGTCGGGTCATGGGCGTGGTCCACGCCCACAAGACCACCAAGGAGGAGCTGGGCCTGATGATGACCGGCGCTTTGGACCTGACCGACAAGTACCAGGACAAGCCCGCCGGCATTGCCCGTGACACCAATATCACCGAGGAACACCTGAATTCCGTAAAAGAGGAGGGGGAGAACTGACATGGGCTTTCATATCGTAAAGCGTGACACCTGCCCCCTGTGGAAAAAGGCCTGTTTCTACGTAGCTGCCGTGCTGGCAGCTTTGGTGGTTGGCGGTATCCTGCTGCTGGCCATGGGCGTCAACCCCCTGGCCTACTACAGCCGTATGTTCACCATGGGCATGGTTGGCAACAAGATCGCCTACAAAGCCTTTGAAAACTACCTCAAGGTTTTTGTCCCCCTGGCCCTGACCTCTGTGGCCCTGTCCCTGGCCTTCAAAATGCGCTTTTGGAACATTGGCGGCGAGGGTCAGTTCATCCTGGGCGCCATCGCCGCCGCCACCGTGGCCCTGAAGCTGGGGCCCGTCCTCCCCAACGCCGTCACCCTGATTTTGATGTGCCTGGCTGCCATGCTGGCCGCCGGCCTGTACGGTCTGTTTGTTGCTGCGCTGAAGGTGAAGTTCGGCACCAACGAAACCCTGATGACCCTGATGCTCAACTATGTGGCGCTGTACGTGCTGATGTTTTTGGGTGACCGGAAGGCAGACTGGAATTTCTTCCTGCAGGAGCAATCCGTCCGCCCCGTGTTCCAGAGCTTTGCCGACATGGCCAGCTTCCCCCGCATCATGCTGGGCAAGTTCGGCCTGAACATCTGCGTGATCCTGACTTTTGTCATTGGTGCGCTGGTCTTTGTCTACCTGAAATACACCAAGCACGGATACGAGATCAGCGTGGTGGGCGACAGTGTGGGAACTGCGCATTACGCCGGTATGAAGGTCAACCGCATCGTGCTGCGCACCGTATTTTTGTCCGCCTGCCTGATCGGTTTGGCCGCCTCCTTCAAGGTCGGCACCGCCGGCGTGCTGTCCACCTCTATCACCGAGGATGTGGGTTGGACCGGTATCATCGTAGCCTGGCTCAGCCAGCTGAACACCGCCGTCATCTTCGTGGTGTCTGCGCTGATTTCCATGCTGCACTATGGCTCCGTGGCCGCCGCCGCCACCTTCTCCAAGGTGGACTCCAGCTTTGCCAATATGCTCCAGGGCGTGATTTTGTTCCTGGTGCTCACCGCAGACTTCTTCATCCGCTTCCGCATCGTGCGCAGCAAGAAAGGGGGCAGCAACTGATGGAAATGGATAAACTGGGCGTTATCACCACGTTCATTCACAACATCATCGTGTACAACATCCCCCTGCTCTACGGCACCGTGGGCGAAATTGTGGTGGAAAAGTCCGGCAGCCTGAACCTGGGCGTGGAGGGCATCATGGCCGTGGGCGCCATCTTTGGTTATATCGTAGGCTGCTACACCAACAGTTTGGTCATTGGCATCGCCACCGCCTTTGCCCTGGGTGCACTGATGGGTCTGCTGTTTGCCGCCCTCACCGTCAGCTTGCAGGCCAACCAGAACATCACCGGCCTGACCCTGACCACCTTCGGTCTGGGTGTGTACTTCTTTGTTGGCAACGCCATTAAGGCGGTTCGCTGGCCCGCCATGGGCGACTACTCCAGCATCAAGAACGGCTTTGCCGACCTGCCCATCCCCTTCCTGTCCGACATTCCGGTCATCGGCAAGGGTCTGTTCAGCCACAATGTACTGGTCTATTTGGGCATCGTCGTCGCCCTTGTTATGTGGTACTACCTCAACCGCACCTCCCCCGGCCTGCGTCTGCGGGCCGTCGGCGAAAATCCCGGCTCCGCCGACAGCGTGGGCATCAACGTCAAGCGGTACAAGTATCTGCATATCTGTCTGGGCTGCGGCATCATGGGCATTGGCGGCTACTAC
>JAZSAQ010000022.1:0-32643 GCA_045601985.1 Lawsonibacter sp.
TCTCGTGCATTTTCTCAAAGACCTGAATGAGGTTGCCGAAGGACCACAGGTCGATGCCCGCCTCCGGCTCGTCAAAGACGGACAGCTTGGTGCCACGGGCGATGATCATGGCGATCTCAATACGCTTAAGCTCACCGCCGGACAAGGAAGCGTTGACCTCGCGGTTGATGTAGTCCTTGGCGCACAGGCCCACCTCGGACAGGTAGGCGCAAGCCTCGCTGACATTGATGGGTTTGCCCGCCGCCATAGTGATAAGGTCGCGAACGGTCAGGCCCTTGAACCGCACCGGCTGCTGAAATGCAAAGCTGACGCCCCGCTTGGCCCGCTCGGTAATATCCAGATCTGTGATGTCCTCCCCGTCCAGAATGATCCGGCCGGTAGTGGGCTTGATGATACCGGCGATGACCTTGGCAAGAGTGGACTTTCCGCCGCCGTTGGGGCCGGTGATGGCAACGAATCGCTCATTAATGGTCAGGTTGATATCTTTCAGAATTCCTTTTTGCTGCTCCGGAGTATTCACTTCGAAGCTGATGTTCTTCAGTTCAAGCATTTTTATTTCCTCCGTATGGTCACGCGGCTGTGCCGCTATCGTTAATAATAACCATTCTCATTTTATCATATCCCGCTGTACTTGTCCACAGGTATTCTGCCGCTTTTTCCCTGCAAGCAGACCAAAACGACAAAATCACCCTTCGTACGGCAGGCAGCGATTATTATACCGAATTTCCTCTTGCTTTTCAATATGTTTTGTGTTATAAAAGGTGTTGGTTAAACGCGAGGAACGGGAAAATAGCGTGTTTTCGCTTGGCAGAGAGGGGCGGTCACCGGCTGAAAGCCGCCCTGAAGCGTGTCGCTTGGTTCGCCCGGGAGCAGCCGCAGAGATGCGGACGGCCGCCCGCCGTTATCGGGGTATGAGTGTGCGCCTTTGGGCGCAAATGCGGGTGGTACCGCGGAAGGAGGTTGCCTTTCGTCCCTGTTTTGTGTGGGATGAGGGGCTTTTTTGTTGCTCCGGGCACCGCACCGCCGTTGATAGGAGGTTATCCTATGATGCATCACGACATTCAGCAGCGCAACGCTTTCACCTATCTTTCTCACACCTTTGTACGCAGCATCGGTACCTCCATGCTGCCTGTCACGGTTCTGCAAAGCTATATGCTGGGGCTTGGTCTCGGCTATGACAAGCTTGCTCTGTACAACACGGCCGGCACCGTGACCGTCGCGCTGATGCTGTTCCTGCTGCCCGGCCTTGCCGACTCGGTCCGGCGCTTTTCCTCCTTTGTCCGGGCGCTGTTTTCCATTCTGATGCTGGCAGCCGTCACTCCGCTGACCCTGTTGGTGGTGCGCGTTTGCTTTCCCGATTTGCCTGCCAACGCCGTGTTTTGGCTGTTGCTTGCCGCCTATGTAGTCACTGCGGGTATTGGAAACGCCCTGACCTCCACCTTTGACCCCAAGGCCCTCGTCCGCCTTGGGCTAAGCGGCAGCGGCGTGGTTCGACTGCTGGGTCTGGTATCTTTGCTCTCTTATGCCGCTTCCGTAGTCAGCAGCTTCGTGGTCTCCTTTTTCACCTCATCTAAAACATTGGATGCCTACGTGTGGCTGTCTGTCCTATCCACCGCCGTCATTGCGATCGGCACATCCTTTGTCCTGCTCTATCGGCCCGGACCGCAGGATTCTCCCACATCCGCCCCCCGGCAGCTGTCCCCCCTGCGTGTGTGTCAGCATATTTTCCCCATGCGCCAGTTCCGCCTGCTGATGGCCCCCAACATTCTGCGCGCCATCGGCGACAGTGTGCACGCCTTCATCGTCCCCATCGGCCTTGTCAAGTTCGCCGATGACCCGGCGGCGGTGGGCCTTTTCACCATTGCCAGTTCTGTGGGCGGCGCCTTCGGCGGCCTGTTTCTGACCCTGCTGCAGAAAAAATCTGACGTGAGCAAGCTGTACCTTGTCGCCGCCACCACCATCGGCGTGGTGCTGGTGGTCTCGTGCCTGACGGGCAGTTTGGCCCTTTATACCCTTGCGGTCGGGCTGGCCTCTGCGGGCTTTTTGCTGTACGGCTCGCTGCCCGCCGCCGTCACCTATAAATACGTCCCAGCGGATGTCATCGGCAGCTTCACCGCCTTGCGCCTGTTCGTGCTGAACCTGTTCAGCAGTGCCTTTGGCTATCTCATCGGCGTGGTGCTGGAGGTGGATATCCCCTATCTCTCCCTGTGCATCGCGGCCCTTGCCGCCTATGTGGCCAGCGGCGTTCTGTTCCGGACCGCCTGCCGCAAGATGGACGCAGCGCAGGAATCTTAACTTTGTAAAATCTTCGAAAGGATGAAGAATAGATGAAAGAACAGTTAGCAAAGACCCGCGCCGAGGCGCTGGCCGCCTTTGACGCCGCCTCCGACAGCGCCGCTCTGGACGCCCTGCGTGTGCAGTACCTGGGCAAGAAGGGCGAACTGACCGCCGTTTTGAAGATGATGGGCGGCCTGTCCCCCGAGGAGCGCCCCGTCATGGGCCAGCTGGCCAACGAGGTTCGCGCCGCTCTGGAGCAGGCCATCGAGGCAACCGCCAAGAAGCTGGAGTCTGCCGCCCTGGAGCAGCAGCTCAAGGATGAGGCTCTGGACGTGACCATCCCCGGCACCCCCGCCGCTGTGGGTCACAAGCACCCCATGTACATCGCCCTGGACGAGATCAAGGACATCTTTATCGGCATGGGCTTCACCGTGCTGGACGGTCCTGAAATCGAGCTGGCCGAGCTGAACTTCGACCGTCTGAACGCCGAGGAGGGCCACCCCTCCCGCGACTGGTCCGACACCTTCTACTTTGACGAGGACAGCCGGGTCATGCTGCGCTCCCAGACCAGCCCTATGCAGGTGCGCGCCATGGACAGCATGGAGCTTCCCATCCGCATCGTGGCCCCCGGCCGCGTGTACCGCAAGGACGAGGTGGACGCCACCCACTCCCCCATGTTCCATCAGGTGGAGGGCATGGTCATCGACAAGGGTGTGACCATGGCCGACCTAAAGGGCACTCTGAACACCGTGGTGGAGCAGCTGTACGGCGAGGGCACCAAAACCCGCTTCCGCCCCCACCACTTCCCCTTCACCGAGCCGTCCTGCGAGATGGACGTGCAGTGCCACAAGTGCGGCGGCGTTGGCTGCCCCACCTGTAAGGGCGAGGGCTGGATCGAGCTGCTGGGCGCAGGCATGATCCACCCCAAGGTGCTGAAGATGGCCGGCATCGACACGGAAGTGTACTCCGGCTGGGCCTTCGGCATCGGCCTGGAGCGTACCGCCATGCGCCGGTTCAAGATTGCCGACCTGCGCCTCATCTTCGAAAACGATATCCGTTTCCTGGAGCAGTTCTGAGAAAGGAGTGTATGAACAATGAATTTGAGCAGAAAATGGCTGAACGAGTTTGTCACTGTTGATGCCTCCGATAAGGACTTCGCCGAGGCAATGACTCTGTCCGGCTCCAAGGTGGAGGTCACCGAGGACCTGGGCGCTGAAATTTCCAACGTGGTTGTGGGTAAGGTGCTGTCTATGGAGCGCCACCCCAACTCCGACCATATGTGGGTGTGCCAGATCTGCGTGGGCAACTGCGAGGAGCCGGTGCAGATCGTCACCGGCGCATGGAACGTCCACGTAGGCGACATGGTCCCCGTGGCCAAGCACAAGTCCACCCTGCCCGGCGGCATCAAGATTGAAAAGGGCAAACTGCGCGGTGTCCCCTCCAACGGCATGCTGTGCGGCCTGGCGGAGCTTGGTCTGGATGAACGTGACTTCCCCTATGCTGTCATCACCGCTGCCGCCATCCTGGGCGACTACAAGCCCCTGGACCCCGAGAAGCCCTCCATCCCCGCTGACATCCAGCCCGGTCACAAGATCTACGGCCCCGTGGTGGCCGCCGCCGTCACCGCTGTTGAGAACGCCGGTGTGAACCTGTGGTCCGTCACCGTCAACGACGGCAAGGTGGACGCCACCGTCACCACCCCCTGTCAGAACCTGCACGAGGGCGATTTGGTGGCCTTCAACACCAAGTCCAACTCCATCTGCACCCTGGAAGATCTGCACGCCCAGCAGGCGGAGTTCCCCCACTGCATCCCCGACGGTATCTTCATTCTCCACGAGGAGGGCATCGCCTGCGGCGACGATCTGAAGCCCATCATCGGTGCCGACGACCACGTGGTGGAGTTTGAGATCACCCCCAACCGCCCCGACTGCCTGTCCGTCATCGGCCTGGCCCGAGAAGCTGCCGCCACCTTCAACGCCGAGCTGCGCCTGCACACCCCCGTTGTCAAGGGTGGCGCCGAGGGCAACCTGATGGAACTGCTGGACGTGGAGACCCCCGCCGACGACCTCTGCCCCCGCTACACTGCCCGCATGGTACGCAACGTGAAGATCGGCCCCTCCCCCAAGTGGATGCGTGAGCGGCTGCGCTCTATGGGCGTGCGCCCCATCAACAACATCGTGGACATCACCAACTACGTCATGCTGGAGTACGGCCAGCCCATGCACGCCTTCGACTACCGCTACGTCAAGGGCGGCAAGATCGTGGTCCGCCGCGCCCAGGACGGCGAGGAGCTGACCACTCTGGACGGCAACGTGCGCAAGCTGAATTCCTCTATGCTGGTCATCGCCGACGATACCCGGGCCGTGGGCCTTGCGGGTATCATGGGCGGCCTGAACAGCGAGATCGTGGCCGACACCGTGGACGTGGTCTTTGAGTCCGCCAACTTCAACGGCACCTGCATCCGCAAGACCGCCCTGGCTTTGGGCATGCGTACCGAGGCTTCCGCCAAGTTCGAGAAGGGTCTGGACATCCTGAACACCCTGCCCGCCGTGGACCGTGCCTGCGAGCTGGTGGAGATGCTGGGCGCCGGCGAGGTGGTTGACGGCGTCATCGACATCCTCAACTACGTCCCCCAGCCCACCGTGCTGGAGCTGCGAGCCGACAAGATCAACGAGCTGCTGGGTACCGACGTGCCTGTGGACGAGATGGTGCGCATCCTGCGCAAGCTGGACTTCACCGTGGAGGGCGAGACCGTCACCGTTCCCTCCTGGCGCGGCGACGTGGAGCATTACTCCGACCTGGCCGAGGAAGTGGCCCGTTTCTTTGGTTACAACAACATCCCCTGCACCCTCATGCGCGGTCAGACCACCCTGGGCGGCTATTCCCCCGTCCAGCAGCTGGAGCGCCGCCTGGGCGAGCTGTGCCGCACCTTCGGCTACGACGAGATCATCACCTACTCCTTCATCTCTCCCACCGCCTACGACAAGATCCGCTGGCCGGAGAGTGCCGCCAAGCGGGAGTCTTTCAAGATCCTGAACCCCCTGGGTGAGGATACCTCTATCATGCGCACCACTGTGCTGCCCTCCATGCTGGAGATTTTGACCCGCAACTACAACTACCGCAACAAGAACGCAAAGCTGTACGAGGTGGGCCGCATCTACCTGCCCGGCGGCGACGACGGTCTGGCTGTGGAAAACAAGGTGCTGTCCCTGGGTGCCTACGGCGAAGGCATGGACTTCTACGCCATGAAGGGCGTGGTGGAGGCCATTCTCCGCGACCTGCGCGTGGCGAGCATGGAGTTCATCCCCGTCAGCGACAATCCCTCCTACCATCCCGGTCAGTGCGCCGAGGTCTATGTGGACGCCCGCAGGATCGGTGTCCTGGGTCAGATCCACCCCCTGGTGGCCCAGAACTTCGGCGTGGATGCTAAGCTCTTCTGTGCCGAGCTGGACTTCGAACAGCTGATGTGCTGCAAGGGTCCCGATGCCCAGTATGTCCCCCTGCCCAAGTTCCCCGCCGTCACCCGCGACATCGCCGTGGTCTGTGACGAGGCGGTCACCGTGGGCGCACTGGAGGCCGCCATCCGCAAGGGCGGCAAGAACCTGCTCAAGGAAGTTGCCCTGTTCGACATCTACCGCGGCAAGGGTGTGGACGAGGGCAAGAAGTCCGTGGCCTTCAGCCTGGTGCTGCGTGCCGACGACCGCAGCCTGACTGCCGATGAGGCCGATGCTGACGTGAAGTCTATTCTGGCTGCACTGGAAGCCGACTGCGGTGCCGTGCTGCGCTGATTCTTTTCAAGCTCAAAAAGGTGGGATGCCAACCGGCATCCCACCTTTTCGTTCGTGGCATTCAGACGCCGCCTTAATGTGCGGCCTGTGCGTTGTAATTTGATTCGATCCGTGATATAATATTGGTATCCTAATTGTACGGAGGCACATTATGTTCTACTGGGACTCCACCTATTTCCTCGTTCTGATCGGTGCAGTCATTTCTCTGATCGCATCGTGGAATGTCAGGCGCACCTTCAATAAATTCAGTCACACCCGCAATATGCGTGGTCTGGCAGCGCAGGACGTAGCTGCCACCATCCTGCGTCTGTCCGGCATCACCGACGTGCGCATCGAACGGGTCAGCGGCAATCTGTCCGACCACTACGACCCCACCCATAAGGTGCTGCGTCTGTCCGACAGTGTGTACGGGCAGACCTCTGTCGCCGCCATTGGCGTTGCCGCCCACGAGTGTGGCCACGCCATTCAGCACAACACCCATTATGCTCCGCTGAAGCTGCGCTCGGCATCCGTCCCCATCGCCAACATCGGTTCCACCCTGTCCTGGCCCCTGATTTTGCTGGGCATCCTGCTTGGCTTTACCGGTCTTGCCCAGGCGGGCGTATTCCTGTTCAGTTTTGTGGTGCTGTTCCAGCTTATCACCCTACCCGTGGAGTTTAACGCCTCCCGCCGTGCCATGGCCGTATTGGAACAGGCCAACCTGCTGCAGGGCGGCGAGTTGACCGGCGCACGCAAAGTACTGACCGCCGCCGCCATGACCTATGTGGCTGCGGTAGCCTCCTCCATCCTGCAGCTGCTGCGGCTGGTTCTGCTGACCCGGCGCAGCACCCGCAACTGAATTCAAAAAAACCTCCGTATGCTTTTGCATACGGAGGTTTCTTATGCCGGGTATTTTCTTATGCTTTCTCCCGGCGGCGGTACTCCCGCGGGGACATCTTGTATCGGGCCGCAAAGCGGCGGGAGAGGTAGAATTGATCGCAGAAACCCAGACGACTGCTGATCTGTGCCATGCTCAGGCTGGTGGTCTTCATCATCAGCTCCGCCTGGAACAGCACAAGATCTTCAATGTACTTGCGGGGCGTGCAACCCGTTTCCCTTTTGAATTTCTGTCGCAGCGTCACCTCCGCCACGAACAAAGCCTGTGCGATCTCGGTGCAGGACAGCTTATACGACAGGTGCGAACGAATATATTCCATAGCGCGACTGACGAGGGGCGAATATTCCTTGTTCTCCAGCATCTCCGGAGGATAGCAGGCCAGCAGCCGGGACACCACATCATACAGTCTGTGCCGGAACTGCACGGAATTGGCAAAGCCCGTTCCGTTATATGCTTCCATCAATGCTGCCAACTCACCCTCTCGCAGAGAGCAACTGCTGATCTGCTGCAGATTGCGCAGCAGATCCAATCCGTCCGATCCCAAAATATTGAAGTGAAAAAACAGCTTGTTCAGCCGCTCATCGCACCGATACGAGAACCTTGTGCTGGCCGGAATCAAATAAGCGTTTCCCGGTTCCATCACGATTTCCTTCCCGTTCAGGTCCAAAACGCCGCTGCCCTCTTCCACTAGATACAGGCAGGAAAAAGGCTGAAAACTGTCGACGTAATTCCATCGCCTGTCCAGCCTTACATACGTACTGTCTTCCAACACACACAATTCCGGCGGATTTAGATACTCCTGTCGAAGCTTGTCATTCATATCAAAATCTCCATGTTTTCATATTAAAAAATCCATAGTCTTTTTGTTAGAAAATGGTATAATTGACCCATAATACAAGGTTTTCTGTCCATATTCAATTCTACAATATCCCGGATAAAAAAGTCAATACAAGGAGGTCTTTTTTTGTTTATCGACATCCACGCCCACTGCTATTGGAAGCGCGTTCCTTTCTCCAACAACTTCCATAACCCCGAAGAGCTGATTGCCGATTTTGACAAGTACGGCATCGAAAAGGGCTGTTTGCTGCCCATCGTCAGCTCCGAGATCTACTTCCCCCAGAGCAACGAGGATATTTTGGATATGGCGGAGAAGTACCCCGACCGCTTCATCCCCTGCTGCAACGTAGACCCCCGTGCTATGAGCAACTCGCCCTTTGCCCCCCTGGACCGGCCTCTGCAGTATTACAAGGAGCGCGGCTGTAAGATTTTGGGCGAGGTCATGCCCGGTCTGGACCTGCTGGATGACCGCGTGCAGAATCTGTTCTGCTGCGCGGAAAAGGTCGGCCTTCCTGTCATTTACGAGGGCGCCTTCACCCGCGACCGCGCCTTTGGTATGTACGACGAGCCCGGTCTGCCCGGCTTGGAAATCACCCTGCAGCGTTTCCCCGACCTGATGATTTTCGGCCACGGTCCCGTGTTCTGGCACGAGCTGGCCAGACTGAGCACCCCCGGCGAACGCGGCGTTAACCGTCCTTTCCTGTTCCGCGGCGGCACCTGGCGCCTGCCCGACGGCCCCATCGAGGAGGAGGGTGTGGTACCCAAGCTACTGCGCCGCTACCCCAATCTGATGTGTGACCTGTCCGACCTTACCCCCTACAACATGTTCACCCGGGACGAGGACTTCGCCATCGCCTTCCTGAACGAGTTCCAGGATCGCTGCTGCTTCGGCACCGACTTCTGCGGCCTGAACATGCCCGTAGACATGGTTCCTCTGCTGCTGCGCTGGCGCGAAACCGGCAAGCTCAGCGAAACCGTCTTCCAAAAGATTGCCCGCGAAAATGCCATCCGTCTGCTGAACCTGTAAGTTAGGAGGTTTACACTATGTTTATCGACATTCACGCCCACTGTTACAAAAAGCGCGTACCCTATTTTATGAGCTGGCATCAACCCGAAGAGCTGATTGCCGACTTTGACAAGCTGGACATCGAGCGGGGCTGTCTGCTGCCCGTTGTCAGCTCCGACATCTACTTCCCCCAGACCAACGAGGACATTCTGGACATGGCGGAGCAATATCCCGACCGCTTCATCCCCTGCTGCAACGTAGACCCCCGTGCTATGAGCAACTCCCCCTTCGCCCCCCTGGAGCGACCCCTGAAATACTACAAAGAGCGTGGCTGTAAAATCCTGGGCGAAGTGATGCCCTGCATGCCCATGCTGGACGACCGCGTGCAGAACCTGTTCCGTGCCGCAGAAGAGGTACAGCTCCCCGTCATTTACGAGGGTGCCATTACCCACGACCGCGCCTTCGGTCTGTACGACGACCCCGGTCTGCCCGGTCTAGAAATCACCCTGCAGCGTTTCCCCGATTTGATGATCTTCGGTCACGGTCCCGTGTTCTGGAGCGAACTGGCCATGCTGGAGACCCCCGGTGAGCGTGGTGTGGCCCGCTCCTTCCTGTACCGAGGCGGCAATTTCCCCCTGCCCAGCGGCCCCATTCGTGCCGAGGGAGTAGTGCCCAAGCTGCTGCGCCGCTATCCCAACCTGATGTGCGACCTGTCCGACGGCACTCCCGCCAACATGTTCCTCCGGGACGAGGAGTTTGCCATTGCCTTCCTGAACGAGTTCCAGGATCGCTGCTGCTTCGGCACCGACTTCTGCGACTACAGAATGGAGGTATCTCTGGTTCCCCTGCTGCTGCGTTGGCGTGAGAGCGGCAAGCTCAGCGAGGCCGTCTTCCAAAAGATTGCCCGTGAGAACGCCATCCGTCTGCTGAATCTGTAAAGCATTATATCTTCACACCTCCTGTCCCGTATGCTGTCACGGGACAGGAGGTTTTTTTGCGCCGCAATTCTTGTATAAAATCACAACCGCAATATTTAGTGGATAGGATTGCTTTTTGTCGACATATGTGGTACAGTAATCGGGAAGTGAACCGTTGCAAGCTCCCGGAAGGATCGTTTTCTGACTCAGGCAAACGATCCCTTTTTTTGGGTGTTTCGGCGGGAATCCGAGAGAAAGAAAGGAGTTTTTTCCAATGAATCTGATCTACGGCATCAAAGACAAACCCAAGTTCGGACAAATGATCGTCTTTGCGATCCAGCAGCTGCTGGCCATCCTGGCCGCCACCATCGCCGTACCCGCCATCGTGGGTAACGGCATGACCGCCTCCGCCGCCCTGTTCGGCGCTGGCGTTGGCACCCTCGTATACCAGTTGTTCACCAAGTTCAACAGCCCCGTGTTCCTCGGCTCCTCCTTTGCCTTCATCGGCTCCATGGTCGCCGCCTTCGCCGGCGCCATCTCCGCCGAAGCCGGCTTCGCCGGCATCATCCTGGGCGCCATTCTGGCCGGCCTGGTGTATGTGGTCATCGCCATCGTCATCAAGCTCGTGGGCGTGCAGTGGATCAACAAGCTGATGCCCGCCGTGGTTATCGGTCCCACCGTAGCTCTGATCGGTATGTCTCTGGCCGGCGCTGCCATCAGCGATGTGTTCTCCTATGGTCCTCAGGACGCCAATGGTGCTTATATCATGTCCTCCGGCGCCTGGGTGTCTTTCATCTGCGCCATGGTCACTCTGGCCGTGGTCGTGGTCTGCTCCGTCTACGGCAAGAAGATGATCAGCCTGATCCCCTTCATCATCGGCATTCTGGCCGGTTATGTCGTGGCTCTGATCTTCACCGTTACCGGCGTGGCTCCCGTTATCGACTTCAATATTTTCAAGGACATCAGCCTGTTCTCCGTGCCTGAGTTCACCTTCCTGACCGCCCTGAAGGGAGTCAAGGAAATTGACGCCACCTACATCGCCACCGTGGCTGTGGCCTATGTCCCCGTGGCTTTCGTGGTCTTTGCCGAACATCTGGCTGACCACAAGAACCTGTCCACCATTATTGACAAGGACCTGACTGAGGACCCCGGCCTGCACCGCACTCTGTTGGGTGACGGCATCGGCTCCATGGTGGGCGCCGTCTTCGGCGGCTGCCCCAACACCACCTATGGCGAGTCCGTCGGCTGCGTGGCTATCACCCGCAACGCCTCCGTCATCACCATCACCACCACCGCCATCATGGCCATCCTCGTTTCCTTCATCGGTCCCTTCGTGGCCTTCCTGGACTCCATCCCCGGCTGTGTTATGGGCGGCGTGTGCATCACCCTGTACGGCTTCATCGCCTGCTCCGGTCTGAAGATGATCCAGAAGGTCGACCTGAACGAAAACCGCAACCTGTTCGTAGTCGCCGTCATCCTGATTACCGGTATTGGCGGCTGCACCATGGCTATCGGCAAGGTCACCCTGACCACCATCGCCTGTGCCCTGATCCTGGGCATCCTGGTCAACGTGCTGCTGTCCTTCAAGGACAAGAAGTAATTCCCGCAACACAAGCAAAAGAGCGTGTGCCGCAAGGCACACGCTCTTTTAATTAGGTTAATTCAACTCTTTCTCCGCCGCACTCAGTGCGGCAGCAAGGACCTGGTCCATATCATAGTAGGAATACGTACCCAACCGACCGCCAAAGATGACCTTGCTCTGCCCGTCCGCCAACTGCTTGTATCGGGTATACAGAGCGCCATTCTTCTCGTCATTGACAGGGTAATAAGGCTCGTCCCCCGGTTTCCACTCGGAGCTGTACTCCCGGCTGATAACCGTCTTGGGCAGGTCATTTCCGTCGGCGTCCTTGCCGAATTCAAACCACTTGTGCTCAATGATACGGGTCCAGGGCGTTTCCCGGTCGGTATAGTTCACCGCAGCATTGCCCTGGAAGTTGGGTATGTCCAGCACCTCATTCTCAAACCGGACAGAGCGGTACTCCAGTGGACCGAACCGATAGTCAAAAAAGGCATCCACCGGGCCGGTAAACACCACCTTATCCGCCAGCTTGTCCAAATTCTCCCGGTCGGCCAGATAGTCCACGCCCAGCCGCACTTCAATTCCCTGCAGCATGTTCTCCACCAGCTTGGTATACCCGCCCACAGGGATTCCCTGATACAAGGCATTGAAGTAGTTATTGTCAAACGTCAGGCGTACCGGCAGCCGCTTGATAATAAAGGCGGGCAGCTGGTCACAGGGGCGGCCCCACTGTTTCTCCGTGTAGCCCTTGATAAGCGTTTCGTAAATATCCGTACCCACCAACGAGATGGCCTGCTCCTCCAGATTTTTCGGCTGTGCGATACCTGCCGCCCTGCGCTGCTGTTCGATCTTCACCTCTGCTTCCTCCGGAGTCACCACGCCCCACATGGCGTTAAAGGTGTACATATTAAAGGGCAGCGAATACAGCTTGCCGTGGTAGTTGGCAACCGGCGAATTGGTAAATCGGTTAAAAGTCGCAAATCGGTTGACATAATTCCAAACATCCGTGTTGTTGGTATGGAAAATGTGTGCGCCGTATTGGTGGACGTTGATACCTTCCACCTGTTTGGTATAGACATTGCCGGCAATGTGGTCTCGCTTGTCAATGACCAGCACAGACTTGCTCTTTTCCTTTGCCTGCTGGGCAAAGGCCGCACCGAACAGGCCGGCGCCAACAATCAGATAATCGTACATACCCTCACTCCTTTTTCGCCATCCCAAGGTAAGTTCGAGTTATTATACCACGTTTCTCTTCAAAAAGACAGACTCAACTTTTTGCAGGTTGCGGTACCTTGACAAACCGTTTTTCCGTGATACAATCCGTGTAACAAGCAAAACGCAAGCTGAGCAGGCGATGAACGTTTCCGTTCATGGGGCCGGGCCATTTGGAAGCAGGTACGTTTCATACACCTGTGGGACAGTGTTTGTCCCACAGGTGTATTTTTTATTCTCTGTGACCCAATCACACCTTGCGCCATAAGATAGTACAGCACAAAATACGGAGGTTGCTTATGACAGACAATAACAAAATTATCAACCGGGTTTCCTTTGTGACGATTGCAGGAAACTTCCTGCTCACTGTGTTCAAATTTTTCGCCGGCTTTGCCGGTTCTTCCGGAGCCATGATGTCCGACGCCATCCACACCCTTTCTGACGTGCTGACCACGGCCATCGCCTGGCTGGGCACACGCCTTTCCGCCAGAAAGGCGGACCGTCTGCACCCCTACGGCCACGAACGCTTGGAGTGCGTCGCCTCCCTCCTGCTCGGCTTTATCCTGCTGATCACAGCACTCTCCATCGGCATGACTGGGATCACGGTCATTGCCACCGGTCAACGCAACGAACCTCCTACCGCCATTGCTTTAGTCGCCGCTATTATTTCCATCTTCTCCAAAGAGATCATGTATTGGTACACACGCTATTACGCAAAGAAAATCAACTCCACCGCCTTCATGGCCGATGCCTGGCACCACCGTTCCGACGCTCTGTCCTCCATCGGCGCACTCATCGGCATCGGCGGCGCCATGCTGGGGGTGCCCGCTATGGACGCCATCGCCGGGATCGTCATCTGCCTGTGCATCCTGAAGGTATCTTACGACGTGCTGGCCGACGCCTTGCGCAAGATGTTGGACACCGCTTGCCCCGAGGAGAACGAAAACGAGATCCGCGCCCTGATTCTCTCCAATCCCGATGTGATCCGCCTGGATCGGTTTCGCACCCGCTTGTTCGGAAACAGAATTTACGTCGATGCCGAGGTGTACGTGGACCGCACCCTGTCGTTGGAGCAGGCCTGCGCCATCACCTCCCTGGTACACGATACGGTGGAACAGAACTTCGCCAACGTCAAGCACATCATGATTCACGTAAATCCCGCTTGATTTGAGCAAGTGGTATCCATGCGAACAAAAGATGTCGATATGCTGTCCGGTTCGATCACAAAGGGACTGCATGCATCCTGTGTGCCCTGCCGGTCTACTTCCGCGCAAAACAGCACCTGGAAAACTACCACGCCGGTCACCCGGTCGGTACAATCAAATAACCACGCAAAAAGGCAGGGGCTATCAGCCCCTGCCTTTCCACATTGCCCACGCAGCAACGTATTTTACTCCTCAAAGGTAAAAAAGTCTGCAAACCGCTCTCTGAAGATAGCAAACACCGCCGCCAGAACCTCTCCATCATCTACAGACAGATAGCGTTCCGTCCCGTCGGCATATTGGTCCACTTCCAGAATAATTACTTCTGAAGCTTCTTCCTCCTCCAAGGGCGTCAGGATCAGATATTCCGCTCCTTTGTACTCCACGCTGTCCAGCAACTCAAGTTCTACCTCGTTACCGTCCTCGTCCGTTAAGGAAAGGATGCTGATATCCTCTTCATTCTGCAATTCTTTGTTTTCCATACATGCTCCCCCTCACTTATTCTCTAATATATGTCGCGCCGTTTGTTCATCGGTAATCAGTGTGTCGATCACACCGGTGCGCAGAGCCGCAGAGAACAATCTGCTGAATCACTTTTTCATTTCAACTTATGGCAAAATATTCCCCGCCGCCATGAAAATCCGGTACCAATCCTCTTTGGAAAGCTGAATGTCGCAGGCGTTACAGATTTCATCAAAGCGACCCGGATTCATCGTGCCGGCAATCACCTGCATATTGGCCGGATGGCGCAGCAGCCACGCCGCCGCCATGGTGGTAGCGGTCACGCCGTATGTCTCCCCCAGTTCGGCAAGGGTCTTGTTCAGAGTCGCAAATGCATCGTTGGTCAGGAACGGTCCTTTGATCATACCGTACTGGAAGGGCGACCAAGCCTGAATGGTGATGTCCTTCAGCCGGCAATAGTCCAGCACGCTGCCGTCCCGATCCACAGCACCGGGAGTCATCATATTTACTTCCAGACCGTTGCTGATCATCGGCGAGTGGGCTACGCTGACCTGCAGCTGGTTGGCCACCAGCGGCTGCCTGACACACTTTTTCAGCAGCTCGATCTGCATCGGTTTCATATTGGAAATACCGAAATAACGCACCTTGCCTGCCGATTCCAGCTCGTCAAACGCCGCTGCAACCTCCTCCGGCTCCACAAGGGCGTCCGGTCTGTGCAGCAGTAGGGCGTCCAGATATTCCATATCCAGCCGCTTGAGGATGATGTCCACAGACTCCAAAATATGCTTCTTGGACAGGTCAAACATCACGCCGGGGATGATACCGCACTTCGACTGAACAAAAATATCTTCCCGCTTGACGCAGGTCTGCTTCAGCGCCTCGCCAAACACAGTTTCACACGGCCGCTCACTTTTTCCGTAGATGTCTGCGTGGTCAAAGAAATTCACGCCGTGAGCAACGGCGTTTTCAATGTACCCGGCTGCACCTGCCGTGTCCAGCCCATCCAGCCGCATACAGCCGGCAACAATGGCCGGGACCTGCAGCCCCGTCGTGCCAAAATTCACCTTTTTCATTGCAATACCTCCTGATGAATCAATTTTGTCCGTTCAGCGCAGCCGGAATTTCATTTTTTGCCTGCTCCAGAATCTTTGCCAGATCGGTGCCCCAAATATCCAGCCCCTCCGCCTTTACCAACCGAACGTCCGCAATCCCGTAAAAAGCGTGCGCCAGCGAGCTGACATACTCAAATCCGAAATTCCGAACAATGGGGCCGCCGGAGGTGGTGACGTAAATCAGCCGCTTCGCCTTGCACAACCCCTGCGGAACGCCGTCCGCACCGTATTGAAAGGTGATGCCCGAAACGGTAACTTCCTCTAGCCAGGCACGCACCTTAGCCGGAAAGGCCAAATCCCAATAGGGCGCAGCCAGCACAACGGTATCCGCTGCGGCAAATTGCCGGGCAAAGCGAAACATCGGGTGGTCATAGTTCTGTTCTGCCAGCAGAGCGTCCCGCAGATGCAGACGTTCCGCATCCAACCCTTCCGGGCCATCGGGATACAGGCGAACTTCTTCCACATCCTTCGGCAGATATTTTAGCACCGCTTTCGCCAGTTCCAACGTACGGGAGTTTTCCCTCACGCAGCCGTTCACAAATAAAACCATAACGCAACCCTCATTTTCAAGTTTCGTCCGTTAAGATGATTTTATTGTAACATATCCGGCAGAAAAAAGGCAGGGGCAATTTTGCCCCTGCCACTACTTTATCCCGCCGCAGCCAACATATTGTCGATAAAAATCCCGTAGCCCCTCGTCGGGTCATTCACCAGTACGTGGGTCACGGCACCCACCAGCTTTCCGTTTTGAATGATGGGGCTGCCGCTCATACCCTGCACGATGCCACCGGTTTTGTCCAGCAATCGCTGGTCGGTCACCTTCAGCATCAGGTTGCGCATCTCGCCCTCTACGGCGGGATAAATGTGGAGGATCTCCACCTCATATTCCTCCACACGTTCCCCGCTGATGTTGGACAAGATGGTCGCCTTACCCTTCTTGACCTGGTCCCGACGGGCCACCTTTATAGGACGGGCGTTGTCCAGTAGGCTCTCGTCCGTCAAGGTTCCGTACACCCCTGCACGGGTATTGGCATACAGCTGTCCCATATCCCGCTGCACGTCAAAACTACCGTTCAACTGACCGGGTGCACCTTTCTGCCCCCGCTTTACCCCCGTCACCGTGGGGTACATGATACTGCCCGCCTCCAGCGTCATCAACCTGGACGTGTCCACGTCGTTGATCCCGTGCCCCAGAGCTGCGAAGGTATCTGTCTGCGGGTCATAGAAGGTCATGGTCCCGATACCCGCCATAGAGTCCCGGATCCAGGCTCCCAGCCTGATTTTTCCGTCCTCATCCGGACTTACGGTACTTTGCAGGCTCAGGTCTTTGTCGCCCCGCACGACCTCCACCGCCAACGTCCCCGCTTCCGGATGGGTCAGCAGGTTCTGCACCTGCTCAATGGTGTCCACTTCCGTGCCGTTGATATGGGTGATCAGGTCACCGACCTTCAGCCCCATCTGCCGGGCAGGAACCGTTTCGCCCTCAGCAAGGCCCACCACCAGCACGCCGTCGGAAAACAGCTTGATACCTACGGTCCGCCCCAGTGGTATCAGGCTGTCCGCCGACATGGCCGCCGCATCGGAGGCAGTGCCCAGCACCCCCATCAGCAGCAGTGTCAGCACCCCGCCGGCCAGCATCCGCCTGATCGATCCGCTTTTTCGCTTCATTGTTCCACCTCACTCCCCTATCGATTTGCAGGCTTGCGCCCACATTCGTCAGTATGGCCCGGCAGAGGTGAAAAACTCCCGGACTGTGTTTCCTGTGCTGGCAGGAAAACCGCAGGTGCGGGAAACCGATTGTCGCACAGCGTTTTTCAGGCGAAAACGCCCTGTTTGGAAAAACAGGGCGTTTTTTCTTCGTTTTAACCTTTGATTGCGCCGGCGGCCACCCCTTTAATAATGTGCTTTTGACACAGCAGATAGAACACCACAACCGGCAGGATGGACAGCAAAATCAGCGCCATGGTAGCACCCAGATCCACCGCACCGTAACTTCCCTGCAGATACTGAATGTGGATGGGAATGGTCATATAATCGTTGCGATCCAGCACAAGATAGGGCAGCAAATAGTCGTTCCATATCCACATGATCTCCAGAATGCCCACCGAAATCATAGTGGGACGCAGCAGCGGCAGCACCACATGAAAATACGTGCGGATCGGGCCGCAGCCGTCTATGGCTGCGGCTTGCTCCAGTTCCTTCGGAATGCTTTTAACAAAGCCGCTGAACAGAAACACCGCAAGCCCCGCCCCAAACCCAAGGTAAATCACAGGAATGGTCCAAGGGGTATTCAGCTGCAAGCTGTCCGCCGTCTTGGACAGGGTAAACATGACCATTTGAAACGGCACCACCATGGAAAAAACGAACAGATAGTAGAGTGCCCTGCACAGGCGGTTGTTCACCCGTGCCATATACCACGCCGCCATAGAGGTGCACAGCAGGATCAGTGCCGTGGAGAGCACTGTGATCAGCAGGCTGTACAGCACGGATTTGACAAAGGGATAATTGCCGAAGGTCATACCCTTTACAAAATTATCGACTCCGGCAAAGCTTTCTGCATCAGGCAATGAAAAGGTTTGCGTTTTTACATAGCTGTTTTTCTTGAAGGCGTTGATGACCACCACCGCCACGGGCAGCACATATGCCGCTGCGATTAGGCTCAGCAATCCCGTAAGCGCCCATTTTCCCCGCTTTGCTCGGCGGCTCATTGCTCCACCTCCCCACGTCGGGTCAGGCGCAGCTGCAGCAACGAGATGGCTGCCACCAGCATAAAAAAGATGACTGCCTTAGCCTGTCCCACACCCCGTGCGGCACTGCCCTGGGCATAAAACGTGTTGTAGATGTTCAATGCCAGCATCTCGGTCTCCCGGATGGTGCGTACCGTCCCATCCGCCGCCGTTTCAAACAGGATGGGGGCGCCACCGGTCAGGGCCAGATTCTGGTCAAACAACTTAAAGCTGTTGGTCAGGGTCAGAAACAGACAGATGGTGATGGCAGGCATCAGGTTGGGAATCGTCACCCGCAGCAGGGTCTGTTTCCGGTTTGCCCCATCCATCCGAGCCGCCTCCAGCATCGACTCCGGTACACTCTGCAGACCGGCAATGTAGATAATCATCATGTAGCCGATCTGCTGCCAGCACTGTAGGATCACAAGGCCCCAAAAGCCAAATCTGCCATCCATAAGAATGGAGGTCTGCCACGCACGCAGGATCCCGTCGAACAGGATCGACCAAATGTACCCCAGCACAATCCCTCCGATGAGGTTGGGCATGAAGAACACCGTACGAAAAAAGCTTGTGCCCCGGATATTTTGGGTCAGGGCGTAGGCTAGCCAAAAGGCAGCGAGGTTGATGACCACCACTGCCACCGCCGCAAACAGCGCCGTCAGTCGAAAGGAATGGATGAAGGAGGGGTCGCTCACCGCTGCCTGATAATTCTCCCCACCGATCAGCGTGGCGTCTCCAATGGTGGTAAATCGGCAAAAGGACAGGTAAAGCCCCTGCAAAAAGGGCCAAACGAACCCCAGCACAAAGGCCGCCGCTGTGGGCAGCAGAAAAACCGGCCAGTACCGGCGCACCATTGTCATCTGTCGCATCCCATCCCTTCATGTAACGCAGGTTCAATGGGGGCGGACCGTTTGTCCGCCCCCGGCCTTGTGGCCGTCTACTTCTTTTGGCTGTTCCAGCCGTCCACAAACGCCGTCTCTACCGCCGACCAGTCGCCGCCGCTGCTGTATCGGGTCAGCGCCGAATTCAGCGCCGCACGCCACTGGGTCACGTTGGGCGTATAGGTGAATACCCAATCCACCGTGTCATTGCCGTTTTGCAGATAGGTTTGAGCCGCACGCAGGAAGGCGTTGTCCGTCTCCGGCGCATTCTTGAAGGGGATCTGCCCAAACTGCTCGGTCAGCACCTTCGTCCCCTCCGGTGAGGTCACCATCCAGTCCATAAAGTCCAGTGTCGCCTGAATGTCTGCCATGGACGCCTGGGCATTGACCGCCCAGCAGTTTTCCGTACCACAGCACAGGCCAATCGTTTCCTCCCCCCGTGCCCCGGTATAGATAGGGATCATGGTCAGTTGTCTGGGATCCATTCCGTAGTCGTTGACCAAAGCGCTGTACTCCCAGGAGCCGTTTTGATAGAACACCGCTTCCCCTCTACCAAACTCCGCCTGGGCATCGTGTCCGGGGGTGGCGAGGGTTCGGGGGTCTGCGGAAGAATTGTTGATATAGAGATCCCAAATGTTTCGATACTGATCCAGATACTTACCGGAAATCTCGCCGGGATCCCCCTTCCAACCACCCGTGTCACGGGACTCAAAATACAGCGGCATATTGGCAAGGTGGCCGGTAAACCGCCATGCGGAACTCTCGTCCAGACCAGACGACGTAAAGGCGTCAAATCCCAACTCCTCGGTGCGGGCATGAATATCCTCCGCAACCGTCTTCAGGCTTGCAAAATCCTTGATGTCCAGCACGCTGTATCCCGCCTTCTCCAGCAGCGCCTTGTTGACGATCAGACCAAAACACTCGTAGCAGTAACCAATGGCGCAGGCTCTGCCCTCGTTGTCATAGAGTGTGAAGTCATCGGTGGATCGCTTGGCATAAACCGGACTATCCTTCAAATCATAGCAGTACCCGCCCCAGCGCTCCAAGGCTGCGTGATTACCCACCACGAACAGTGTGGGGGGGCGACTCTTATCCATCTCGGCGGTGAGGGTAGACTCATACTGCCCCGAAGCGGCGGTCACGATACGCACTTCCACGCCCTTTTGTTCCCGGTAGGTTTTAGCAATCTGCTGCAAAGCCTGATCCGCCTCCGGTTTGAAGTTCAGCCAGTAGACACTGCCCTTCTCCTCTTCCCCGCAGGCAGCCAATAGTCCGAACAGCAGTGCACAGGCAGTCAGCAGGGTCAACAAACGTCGTTTCATAAACATTCCTCCACTGTTTGATGGTATCCACTCGGCATAGTATCGCTGTTTTCGCAAATGCTATTCCCGTGGCAACAGCTACAGCACGTTCAGTTTGCGCCATTTTTCAAAAAATAAACATCCCCCACGCATCTTGTGCATGGGGGATGTTCTTGTTTTGAATTTTTATTCGGGGCGCTCCACCACAGGATAAGCGAAAAACGGCTCGTCGTCGATGTCCATGTAGGTCAGATACTCCTGACAGGTGCTGGTATTCAGGCGGAATCGGTTGTTGGAGATAGGCTCCAGATACTCCCAGGGTTTTTGGGGATCCATCTTCACGGGCACACCGTCACGGCCGGCGGCCACCAGCAGCAGCGGACCGTACTCCACTGCCCAGCGCTCCTTGCCAACCATCTCCTCCACGCCGTGGTACAGGGTGCTCTTCCAGCCGAAGGGCAGTTCAAACTCGATGACCGTGCCGGCGGCGCAGGCAGGAACAGTCAGATAGGTGCCGGGCTGCGCCTTGATGCCGCAAATCTCTACTTCGCCGGCCACCCAACGGGGAATGCGCAGCTTCAGGTCCATGGGACGGGCGGCCTCGGTCAGTTCGATGCGCACCTTGCCGTCGTAAGGCATACCGGACTGTACCTTGATAACGGCGTTGCCCAGGGTAGCCTCGCTGTCGGCGTAGATGTTCACATAGATTTCCTTCTCGGTGTAGCTGTACAGCAGCTGGGGCACCATAGCCATCATACGGGTGCCGGTGCCCACGCAGCAGGTGGCACGGTCCACCCAGCGGTAGTCCTTGCACCCCTCCAGATAGGCCAGATAGTGGATGCCACGATCCTCCACCTGACAGGCCACCAGAACGTTGTACAGGGACTGCTCGATCTCGTCGAAGTTGGCGGCGTTGTCGGGATCCAGCAGGTGCAGACGCTGGTGCAGCAGCATCCAGAAGGTGGTGCAGCACAGCTCGTTGTAGATGTGCTTTTGATCCAGGAAATAGCAGCCGGGCTTGCGCAGCTCACCCTCGCACATGACGATGCCGCCGCCCACGTGCTGCCACTGATCCTTATACATCTCGATGGCGCACAGGGTGGCATTGAGCAGCTTCTCCTCGCCGGTGGCGCGGTAGGTGTCCAGCAGACCCTCCAGGGTGGTCAGCAGGGTGCCATGGGGGTGGTTGCCCAGATGGGCGTGGATGGCCCGCTGGTCGTGGGCCAGCAGCCAGTCGATCCAGTACTCCTCCCGGTAGTGCTTCTCGGCAACCTCTAGATCACGGGGCACACCTACAGGAGAGCGATACACCTCGGTGCTGGCCAGATTGCCCTGGAAGCCCAGCTCCAGATCCTTCACATAGGACAGGCAGTCACACTGGTTGAACCAGTCGCCCATACGGCGGACAAGACCATAGGCCTTCTCGTTGCCGGCGGCAGCGGCGGCCAGCAGGCCGAAGTTCATCCACGCACGGACGTAGTTGGGGTACTCCTTATCGTTGAACTTCTCCTTCTCGATGGCCATGAAGTAGCCGTCGTACTCGGCGCAGGCCTCAATTTCGTCCACGATGGCGTTCATCATCGCACGCAGCTTGGCATCCTCCTGCCACATGAGGGTGGTGCCGGCACCCATGAGGAACATACCGGCGGTCTGGCCGTGGAGTTCGCCCTCAAAGACGTTCAGGCCCTGTCCGTAGGGCACGCCGGGGGCAGGCTTGCCAGCCTTGACCCGGAACCAGTACAGCATACGATCCAGATCGAAACGCTTGAGGAAGGAAATGTTGTTGTCGTACAGGGTCTTCAGACGGCCACCGGTCAGCTTGACGCCACCGTAGGCCAGGTTGACCTTGTCGGGGATTTTCTGATTGTTACAGGGTGTGTACTGCATTTGGAACGTCCTCCTATTAATAGCCCTTGCCCACCACATTGGCGGACACGATATCGACGTAATAACGGCTGTTGCGGTCCCAGTAGTTCAGATACTTCTTCACGCCGTAGCTGTCGCTGGCGGGGGTGCGCACGTCCAGCAGCGTTTCCTCCAGTTCCTCCACCCGATCGATGCGCCCGGCAACATAGTCCTCCAGACGATCGGCGCAGTACTCCAGACGGTTGATCACGCCGCCGATACGCACGTTGGACACATCAAAGCCGTGGGGTTTGTTCTCCAGCAGCCACTGGCGGCGGAAGGACTTGTAGAAGGTCTCCACCAGGCCACGGATGCGGCGCAGCTCGCCGGCCAACTCGCCCAGCTTCTGCTTGTCCCCGGCCTCGTAGGCGGTGCGGATGCGGTGACCGATGTCGCACTTTTCGGCGGTGACGGCGCACAGGTCACGCATGGTTTCGAACATATAGCCCCAGCGGGGGTGATTGCAGTGGGGAGTCAGCAGCCGGACCAATTCCTCGTGGTCGGCACGGGTATAGTCGGGAATGGTGGTGTCCATCAGGCCGATGAAGGGGTCGTTGTACAGGATGTATCGGGTGGGCTCGATACAGTACTCTTCGGTCTCGTTGCGGCCGGTCAGGTCCAGCAGCTTAAACTCGTCAAAGGGAATATCGAACATCTTTTCAAACTTCTCCTTGATGGAGTCCTCGTCGGTGTTGCCACGGGCGATCTCCGCTGCGTAGAAGTAGGCAGGCAGGGCGGAGAACCGGGCGCACTCGCCGCCGTCGTCACCAAAGGAGGACACCACCACATTCTCCAGACCCACGTCGACGCAGGCCTGAATAGAGTTGCGCAGGCCCTGAATGGCGTAGTTGTTCTCCGGAGAGAAGGTGTGCCACGTCCAGGTGCCACCAAAGTACCACAGGTTGTCCGCCTTAATCTTCTGATGAATCCGCATCAGGGCGGTGTAGTCCTCCTTGCTGCGCTTGTAGTAGTCCCAGTAGAGCAGCACCAGGTTACCGGGCAGCAGGTCGGAAATGTCCTCCTGCACCACGGCTTGGGTGTCGCTGTAGTTATCGTTGCGGGTAGCCAGGCGGAAGGGCATATCGCCGGAGATCATCAGCATCTCGAAGCCGTACTTTTCGCAAATCTGACGCACACGGTTCATGTGGCGTTTGAGGATGTCGATGCGCTCGTGGTCGCCGTGCTTCTCGTGGTACTTACCGCGACCCAACAGCTCCGCCTCATCCATGCTCAGGTTGATGACCCGGGAGGTAAAGCACTCGGCACTGGTGGCGACCATGGCCTCGATGAGCTCATAGGTCCGCTCGTCCTCACACAGCAGGATATCCTCGCAGTCATTGATCTCGGCGTAGTGTTTCCAGCGGAAGATGGTCTTCAGGTGGGCCAGGGTCTGAATGTCGGGAATCAGCTCCAGCCCTTTGGACAGGGCGTAGGCGTCCAGTTCCTTCAGCTCCGCCTTGGTCAGGCGGCCGCGGCCGTAGCCGAAGTAGGGATGGCCCTCGATTTCATAGGTATCCTCGGTATAAAACATAAAGGCGTTGTAGCCCATCTGGGCAGCGATGTCCATCAGCCGCTTCATGGCCGGCACGTTCATCACCGCATTGCGGGAGCAGTCCAGACGGAAGGCAAAGCGCTTGAAGGGAATCCCATTGTTATGTTCAAAGGGCAGCTTGTAATTCATGTCAACCTCTCCTTTATTCCGGCCGGTCCGTCACACAGGCAGACACGATATCGCTGTAATAGCGGCTGTTGCGGTCCCAGTAGTTCAGGTACTTCTTCACGCCGTAGGCGGGACTGGAGGGGGTACGGGGGTCAAGCTGTTCCATCTCCAGCTCGTCGATGGTGGCAAGCTCGCCGCTGACATACTCGTCCAAGCGGTCGGCACAGGTATCAAGGCGGGCCATCACGCCGCCGATGCGGGCGTCGGACACCTCGAAGCCAATGGGTTTGCTCTCGATCATCCACTGCTTGCGGAAAGACTTGTGGAATTTCTTCACCAAATCACGGATATGGCGCAGCTCACCGGCCAGCTCACTCAGCTTGGCCTTGTCCCCAGCCTTGTAGGCGGCACGGATGCGGATGCCGATGTCGCACTTGGCGGCGGTAACGGCGCACAGATCTCGCATGGTTTCAAACAGAAAGCCCCATCGGGGGTGGTCACACCAGGGGGTCAACAGCTCCACCAGTTCCTCGTGGTCGGCACGAGCGTGGTCGGGAATGGTGGGGTCCATCAGACCGATGAAGGGGTCGTTATACAGAATGTAGCGGGTGGGGTGTACGCAGTACTCCTCGCTCTCGTTGCGCTGGGTCAGATCCAGCAGCAGGAAGGCATCGTAGGGAATATTGTACTTCTCCTCGAAGTTCTTTTTAATCTGCGCTTCGTCGGTAATGCCCTTTGCAATCTCACTGGCATAGAACATACCGGGCAGCACGGCAAAGTGGGAGCACTCGCCGCCGTCATCACCGAAGGTGCAGATTTCCACGTTCTCCACCCCCTGCTCAATACAGGCCTGGACGGAGTTGCGAATGGCGCAGGTGCTGTAATAGTTCTCGGGGTTGAAGCCGTGCCAGGACCACACGGCACCCAAGTACCACAGATTTTCCGCCTTGATTTGCTGATGAATTTTCATCAGCGCCTTGTACTCCTCTTTGTCCCGCTTGTAGTAGTCCCAGTACATCAGGGCGGCGTTAGCGGGCATCAGGTCGGATACGTCGGCCTTAACGGCGTTGTTTACGTCGGTATAGTTGTCGTTACCGGTGGCCAGGCGCACGGGCATATCGCCGGCGATGAGCATCATCTCATAGCCGTATTTGTCGGTGATCTCACACACCTTGGCCATGTGACGCTTGAGCACATCCAGCCGCTCGTGATAGCCGTGGAGCTTCATATACTTGCCGCGGCCCAGCAGCTCCGCCTCATCCATAGCCACGCTGATAATGCGGCTGTCGAAGCATTCGGCGCAGGTACGAATCATGGCCTCGATAAATTCATAGGTGCGCTCGTCCTCGCACAAAAGGATGTCGGCACAGTCGTTGATTTCGGCATAGTGCTTCCAGCGGAAGATGGTTGCCATATGGGCAAGGGTCTGAATGGCGGGAACGATCTCCACCCCGTGGGCCTTGGCGTATTCGTTGAGTTCCTTCAGTTCCGCCTTGGTGTAGCGGCCACGGGCATAGCCGAAGTAGGGATGACCCTCCACCTCATAAGTGTCCTCGGTGTACATCATCAGATGGGTGTAGCCAAGGTCAGAGATAATATCGATCCAATCTTTCAGGGCCTCCACCGTCATAACGGAGTTGCGGGAGCAGTCGATGGAAGTCGCAAAGCGCTTAAAGGGAATTTTATTTACAAGTTCGGGCATATAAATGACCTCCTGATATTAGTCGACTCATGCCAACACAGCCGACACACCGGCACGGATAAAGGGTTCCAACAGACGTTCATCGGCCTTTTGACCGGTAAATTCCGTGGGTTCCAGACCCAGCTGGGGGTACTTCGCCCCGGCCATGGGGTTGTAGGGCAGCAGTTCTGCCCGCTGCAGACCGGGCACGTCCACCAACAACTGCGCAATGGCGGACAAATTCTCCACCGTGTCCGACACCCCGGGAAACAGGGGCGTGCGGATGATGCAGGGATATCCGCTTTGGCGCAGATACGCCAAATTTTGCAGAATGAGTGCATTGTCCTGCCCGGTGTACTGCTTATGCAGGTCGGGGTCGACCAGCTTCATATCCATCATGACCAGTTCCGTCCGCGCGCACATGGCGGCGAACACGTCGGCCGGTGCAAAGCCGGAGGTCTCCACACAGCGGTGGACCCCCTCCAGCTTAACCAGCAGATCAAGCAGGAAGTCAGGCTGTGCCAGCGGCTCGCCGCCGGACAGGGTCACTCCCCCGCCGCTAATGTCCCAAAAGTCTTTCTCCCGCAGCAACTTGGCGGCCAGTTCGTCGCTGTCCACTTCGTACCCGGACAGGGAAATCAGTCCGTTGGGGCAGGCGTGGAGGCAGCGGCCAAACCCCCGACATTCAGGATGGTCACAAGGAATCCGGCACGTACCGCAGCCGGTACAGCGGCTGTACTGCACCATTTGCTGAGGACAAAACTCCAACCCCTCCGGGTTGTGGCACCACTGACAGCGCAGCGGACAACCCTTGAAAAACACCGTGGTACGGGGGCCGGGGCCATCGTGCACCGCCAGTTCCTTAATGTCAAAAATCAAGCCTTTCATATTACAGTCCGTAGGCTCGGCGGGCAATGACGTGATCCTGATAGGCCTTATCCAGTTCCACAAAGTAGGCACTCCAACCCCAGATACGCACCACCAAACGACGGTACTGCTCAGGATGCAGCTGGGCATCGTGCAGTTGCTCAGCACTGACGGCATTGAGTTGGAACTGATGCCCGCCGCTGTGGATAAAGTAGCGCACCAGCTGCGCCACCTTGCTGCGGCTCTCCTCGCTGCGGAACAGAGTGGAGTCAAACTCCATCGTCAGGGGGCCGCCATTACAGGCCCGGGACAGGTTGGGCTTGGTAAAGGAACGCACGATGGACACAGGGCCACCGGTCTTGGCATACAGGCTGGGGGCGTAGTTGGCACCAAAGGGTTCGCCGTTGCTGCGGCCGTCGGCAGAGCAGGGGGTCTCGGCGGCATGCTGCAGATAGAACATGGCAGAGCCGGTACCGCAGCGGAAGATGCCGCCACGTTCGTTTTTCCGTCCGGCAACCGCATCGGCAAAGGCATCCAGCAGGAACACAGCCTCGCCGTCCACGTAGTCGTCGTCGTTGCCCATCTTGGGCATCTCGGTACGCAGGCGCTGGCGCAGTTGCTCATGACCCTCGAAGTTGGCATCAATGGCGGCGATCAGCTCGTCGGCGGTCAGGGACTTCTCCTCAAAGACCACCTTGCGGATGGCGGCCATGGTGTCCGCCGCAGTGGACACGCCGGTGCCGTGAACTCCGTAGTTGTTGTACTTGCAGCCAAGGGTCACGTCACGGGCCTTGTCGATGCAGCCGTCCATCATCATGGAGACGAAGGGAGACGGATAGATGTAAAGATTCTTCACCTGCTCCTCGATTTTGTCGCAGCTGGCTACGATTTTCTCGACCACCTCGGCACGGAAGGCATCGAAATCGGCGCACTTGGCAAGGCTTTCATGCATAGCCTCATCAATGCACTTGGAGAAGGACACGCCGGCAATGTTGTCGATGTCCATGCCCTTGTGGGGGATGATAAATTCCCAGCAGGCAGCCACGGTGTAGTTCACCGCATCCTCGGGGTCATAGCCCATCTCAATCAGGGCGGGAATGACGATGTCGTCGTTGGAATACTGAGGGAAGCCCAGCCCCTCCATGGTCAGGCGGGTGCCCTCTTCATAGCGCTCGATGGGCGTGTTCTTGTCCACACGCAGGTTGATCTTGGGATCGATGACCTTCAGCTCACGGCTGGCGGTCAGGCACAGGGAGGACAGCAGATTGAAGGCATCCTTGCCGTCTGCGGTACGGCCGCCCAGCATCATGCTCTGACCGTCGTCACCCTGCTGCACGCCGGGGTACATGTCGCTGTCCATATTGAAGGACAGGAAGAACTCCTCCAACAGCTCCAGCGCAGACTCCTCCGTCAGCACGCCGGACTCCAGATCCTTCTGCAGATAGGGCCACATATACTGGTCAAAGCGACCCACGCCCACGTGGTACATGCCCTCCGCCCAACAGGTGTAGTGCAGGATGCGGAAGAACTGCAGCGCCTCAGTAAAGGTGCGGGGCGGATTGTAAGGCACGCGGGCAAGGCGGTCGGCAGCCGCAGTATTGCCCGCCCGCTGGGCGGCGGCACGGTAGCGTCCGCACAGGTCATATACTGCGTCGATACTCATCAACAGGGCGGTGAGAAACTCCTCCCCTTCCTTGTCCTGCTCAGCACGGCATCGGTCCAGCCGATGATTTATGCGGTTTTTTACCTCGTCCAGTCCCAGTTCCATCACACTTTGGTAGGAGGGACAGATGTTGGACAGATTGCCCAGTTCATGGATGAAGTGCTTCTCTTTCAGCTCTGCCTGCTCCGCCTCAGTAAAGATTCCGGGCACATCGGTAACGGTACGCACAAACAGAATCTCTCGGCCGGTCAGCTCGGCGGGATGCTCCGCTGCCAGCAACACTTTCAGTCGGTTGGCGCTGCGCAGCACGGGAGAAAGCTTCTTGTTCTGCCAATCCGCCGCCCCGGAAAAAGGCGCACGATGCACGTGGTGAGCGTAGGCCAGGCAGTTTTGCAGCATAGTTTCAATTCGCTGTGTCATAATACGACCTCCTTTGCGATTATTTCTTATAGTAAAGGTATCAAATTTGCGGTATGCATACAAGCCACATCACCGCAAAAAGTAGCCAAATATTGCTGATTTTTCTCCCCTGCCATTTCACACCAAGAAAAAGGCAAAAAAGCGGAGTGGAGAAAGGCTTTCTCCACTCCGTACCTAATCTTTCATTTTCTCGATTTCAGCCAGTAGCGGTTCCCGGGTGTTAGCGCTTGGGTTTGCGGCAACAAAAGCCAGTAAGCGCTGCTGAATCCGGCCGATTTCCGGTCCGGTAATGCCCATCTTTGCCAGCTCACCCCCGGATACAGCCAGGTGTTCCACCCGGATGCAGGGGTTCTGCGCCAGTACCGCATCCAGTCGCTGTAACTCCTCTGGCCCGGCCATGGCGGCCGCCGCTCGGCAGCCGTCCACGCCACAGTCAATAAGTGCAAGCCGCCATTCCTGTTCGGTTGCGGGTATGCCTCTTTCCAACCGGGCATATCCTGCGCTGCAGGCACGGATGGTGGCTCCATCCAGTTTCAACCCACGCAAAAAGCTGTCCACATCGGCAGCGTTCCGGCAAGCACACAGTCCTGCCCAGCGGAGCATCGGCTCACAGGGCAGCTTGGCAAGCCGTCCGGTTTGGGTTGGTTTGGCTTCGCTCCACACTTCCATCAGGCCAAGGTCAAACAGCGTCTCAACCTGCTCCGGATGAACGGAACACAGGATTTTTTCCACCTCCACCCGCACCCGCTCACTGGCAAGCTGTTTAGCTTTACCTGCATTTTTTTCCAACGCCTTTATCGTGTTTTCTTCAATCGCGAAGTCCAACTGTGCCCCAAAGCGAACCGCCCGAAACATCCGCAAGGCATCCTCCGCAAAACGCCGGTTTGGATCGCCCACACAGCGGACGATTTTGCGTTCCAGATCCTCCTGACCTCCGAAGGGGTCGATAATGGAACCGTCCCGATCCAGTGCCATGGCGTTGATGGTAAAGTCCCGGCGTGCCAGATCCTGCTCCAGTGTGGCGTCAAAGCGCACCCCGTCCGGATGCCGCCCGTCGGAGTAGCCGCCTTCGGTACGGAATGTGGTCACTTCTACCGTTGTGCCGTCTATCATGACCGTGATCGTGCCGTGCTTGATACCCGTAGGAATGGTGTGGTTAAACAGTTCCACCACATGCTCCGGCAGGGCACCTGTGGTCACGTCCCAATCTCCGGGGATACGCCCCAACAGCAGGTCCCGGACACAACCGCCCACAGGATAGGCTTCAAATCCCGCCTGCCACAAAACTTCACAGCAAATTGCCGCACATTGATCCACCTTCTGCCAAGGCATCTCCCCACCCCCTTCGGTATGAATTCAGTACAGAGCGCTTATATTTAAGCACACCCCTTGTCTTTTTATTGTTGCTGTACTATAATAATGCCATTATAAACCAAATCAAAGGATGTGTAAACCACATGCTTTCTCACCCCATCGAAACGTATCTGCGTCCCGGCTGCCGTGCTCACCTGGTTGGCATCGGCGGCGTTTCCATGTCCCCTTTGGCCGAGGTACTGCACGGCGCCGGTCTTGTGGTCAGCGGCTCTGATATGCAGCGCAGTCCCGCTGTGGAACGGCTGGAGTCTTTGGGCATTATCGTTGCTCTTGGCCATCTGCCCGAGAGTGTTCAGGGTGCCGACTGCGTGATCCGCACCGCCGCCGTCCATGACGACAACCCCGAAATCACCGCCGCCCGTGCCGCAGGAATCCCCGTATTCGAACGGGCCCAGGCCTGGGGCGCACTGATGAAGCAGTATCAGAATGCTCTGTGCGTGTCCGGCACCCACGGCAAAACCACCACTACCTCCATGTGTACCCACATCTTCATGGCGGCACAGGCCGACCCCACCGTCATGATTGGCGGTCATCTGCCCCTGCTGAATGCAGGTCATCGGGTGGGCAAGGGTGACACGGTCATTATGGAGTCCTGTGAGTACTGCGACTCCTTCCTGTCCTTCTTCCCTACCGTGGCAGTCATTCTGAACGTGGAGGCCGACCACCTGGACTACTTTGCCGATCTGGCTGCGGTGCAGCGCTCCTTCCTTGCCTTCGCCAATCTCGTCCCAAAACACGGCTGGGTGATTGCCAACGGCGAAGATGCCAACACCATGCAGGCGCTGGCCGGTTATGACGGCAATATTATCACCTTCGGTGTGGAATCCGGCGTTGTTCATGCCAAAAACCTGATTTTCACCAACGGAATTGCCGAGTTTGACATTGTGGCCGACGGTATGCTGTACGCCCACGCCGGCCTGCAGGTGCCCGGTCTGCACAACGTCAAAAATGCCCTTGCCGCCGCAGCCGCCGCCTATGTAATGGACATTCCCGCCACTGCCGTTGCGGAGGGTCTTGGTTCCTTCACCGGTGCCGGCCGCCGCTTTGAGTTCAAGGGCGAGTACAACGGTGCCCGCATCTACGACGACTACGCCCACCACCCCAGTGAGGTAGAGGCACTGCTCACCGCCGTGCGCCCCTTGGGTTATAAGCGCATCGTGTGTGCCTTCCAGCCCCACACCTACACCCGCACCCACGAACTGTTTGACGACTTCTGCCGGGTACTGAGACTGGCAGACGTGACCGTGCTTGGCGAGATTTACGCCGCCCGTGAACAGAACACCATCGGTATCTCCTCCCGTGATCTGCTGCCCCATATTCCCGGCGCAGCCTACCACGAAACGCTGGACGAACTGACCGATGCACTGGCGGAAATCGCCCAACCCGGCGACCTGATCCTGACCGTAGGTGCCGGCAGCATCTACACCGTGGGTGAAAAGCTGGCTCAACGCAAATAAGCAAAAACCCGGATGCCTTGCGCATCCGGGTTTTTCTCGTCTTTAGCCATTGGTGGTGACCGCTTCCAGCACGTCGTAGCGGTCCATGGGGAAGGTCTTGGTCATGGCCAAAGCCTCTTCAATATCGATGTTGACGATCCTGCCGTCCTTGGTGGCGATGACGCAGTTGCCCTTGCCGTTCAGCAAAGCCTGCACCGCCTCATACCCCATGCGGGTGCCCGTCTCACGGTCCCGGGAGGTAGGCGAGCCGCCACGCTGGATATGACCCAGCACGGTCACACGGGGATCAAGTCCGGTGGCCTCGTGGATCTTGGCCGAGATGTCCATGGCACTGCCGGCACCCTCGGCCACCACCACCATAAAGTGAGTGCGCCCGGCCAGACGGGCCTGACGGATTTTCTCCACCACGTCCCGCTCCACGTCCACAGGGCGCTCCGGGATCAGCACGGCAGTAGCACCGGTGGCGATACCTACGTACAAGGCGAGGTAACCGGCCTGACGACCCATAACCTCCACCACGGAGCAACGCTCGTGGGACTGCATGGTGTCACGGAGCATATCAATGGCATATACTGCAGTATTGCAGGCGGTATCGAAACCAATGGTGTACTGGGAACAGCCGATGTCGTTGTCAATGGTGGCAGGGATGCCCACCACGGGAATACCATGACGTGACAGGGCCAATGCGCCACGGAAGGTTCCGTCGCCGCCGATGGCGATGACACCGTCCAACCCCAGCAGGCGACAGGTGGCCACAGCCTTCTGCTGTCCCTCCTCCGTCTTGAATTCTTCACTGCGGGCGGTGTACAGCACCGTGCCGCCCTTTTCGATGATGTGACTGACCGTGCTTGCATCCATGCGGATAAAGTCGCCCTTGATCAGGCCGTTATAACCGCGGCGGATCCCGATGCACTCAATCCCCTGACTCATAGCGGTACGGACCACCGCACGAACCACCGCATTCATGCCGGGGGCGTCACCGCCGCTGGTCAGCACGCCGATGCGTTTGATTTTATGTTCCATACAGGTCACTCCCCGTGTTAAATTTGCTCGTGTTTCGTCTTTGTTATATCATTTTTCCCTGTCCGTTGTCAAGGAATTCGCCCCCACTCCCCTGTTTTTTTGCGCAAAAAAACTTTTTCAAAAAAAGATGATTTTCCTGTTGACATCAGCAATGGTTTCAAGTATAATACCCCTTGCCGTTCGAGTTGACGGCACAACAGGGGAGCATAGCTCAGCTGGTAGAGCGCATGCCTTACAAGCATGATGTCACAGGTTCGAGCCCTGTTGTTCCCACCATTTTATCCTTTACCATCTGGCTCGGTAGTTCAGTTGGTTAGAACGCCGGCCTGTCACGCCGGAGGTCGAGGGTTCAAGTCCCTTCCGAGTCGCCATTTGCCTCTGTAGCTCAGTTGGTAGAGCAGAGGACTGAAAATCCT
>JAZSAQ010000023.1:0-44730 GCA_045601985.1 Lawsonibacter sp.
ACCGGGGGTTTGTTTATGCAACTCTTATCGAGTCAAGGCATCCAGCCACTCAGCAACGATTTTGCCGACGGGTACTTCTTCCCCCTCTTTGGTGGCCACGAAGCAGAACGGGCCAACATCGTTCATGTTCAGGCGAACGAACTGCTGCTGCCCTTCATCGGTGAAGAAATCAAAGGAGTTAAAGGGCATGGTGTTGGGCGTGCGCAGATTGATGTAACTGCCCTCCGGCTCAAATCCCTCATCCTGCAGAGCGTAGAACAGCACGTCGTCCAACAGCTGCTCCAAATAGGGCAGGGATTGGCTCCGTTCCGGCGTGTAGACCACATCGCCGTCTTTTGCGATCAGCTGAGGCTGGCCGTCACCATAGGCAATCTGGTGCAGCACGCAGTCAATATCCGTGCAGGTGCGGGTATAGGCAGTCAGGCCGGGGTTGTCGTCGACGAAGGTATGCTTCATCTGTTCGGACCACTCACACATCCGGGTGTACTGCTCCCAGTCGGCATCGGTGGTGTCGCCCACACGCAGCAGCTGCACGTCGGTGGGGTGGTAATAAATGTAATAATTACCGGCCTTGTCCCGGGCAATCACGTCGGCGCCGGTCATGCCATACATCATCATCTCGCGGAACTGCGCCTCATTGGCCCGGCCGATTCCGAACAAAAACCCGCCGCCTACCGTGGGGTCATCGGGCCACATCTCCTTGGCGGCATCCACGGAGGCCTTTTCACGGACAGAGAAGAAGGTGCTGCGATTGCCCGCATCGGATACCGTAGCATCTATCAGCAGCAAATCTACGTACTCATTGGGCACGGAAAGGGTAAATCCTTCGCTGGTAAATTTGGTGGTGGTGTCGACCTCCACGGGAGCGGAGGGTGCGCAGGCACACAGGGTCAGCACTAACGCAAGGAATAATGCAAGCTTTTTCATCGTCATTCTCCTTTCTTATGCTTCCGCTTCCACAGGGTTACAAAGGGAACCGATGCCCTGGATCCGCATCTCCATCACGTCGCCGGGGTTGACCGGACCGATACCGGAGGGGGTTCCGGTGAAGATCACGTCACCGGGCTCCAGCGTCATGACCTGGGACAGATAGCTCACGAGGAAGCGGGTGTCAAAAATAAGGTTTTTCGTGTTGGAGTGTTGGCGGCGCTGACCGTTGACCCAGCTTGAGATGTCCAGCCCCGATTTGGGGTCCACGGAGGTCTCGATCCACGGGCCCAAGGGAGCAAAGGTGTCAAACCCCTTGCACACCGTCCACTGCTTGGTCTTATCCTGCAGATCACGGGCGGTGACATCGTTGCCGATGGTGTAACCCAGAATATAGTCGGCGGCGTCCTCCCGAGAAACGTGGCGGGCACGGCGCCCCACCACGATGACCAGCTCCGCCTCGTAATCCACCTGATGCGCCAGGGCCTTGGGGAACAGCACCGGCTGTTCCGGCCCAACGAGGGCAGTCAGGGGCTTGATGAAGATGTTGGGCTTGTCGGGGACGGGCAGGTCGAACTCCTCGGCGTGGTCCCGGTAGTTGAATCCCACGCACAGGATCTTGGTAGGCTGACAGGGCGCAAGCAGAGCAACCTCGGCCAGAGGGAGGACGGTTCCGTCCTCCTGCCGGTCTTCAAACAGGTCGCCCCGCAGGGGAAAGACCGTATCGCCGGCCAGGCGTCCGTACCTGATTTGGTCGTCGTGGGAAAAACGAATGTAGCGAGCCATAAAAACACTCCTTCGGAGGTGTGGTTTTCCGCTTTTAGTTTACAATATAATATGACGCATTACAAGGGCGGACGTTGCCTTTATGAAAAAACTCGCAAAAGTTTCGAAATTCTTGTTGACATTCGGCTTTTAATCGGCTATACTAACCCTTGCCCTGTTTTGCGGGGTCTATATGGCGGCATAGCTCAGGTGGCTAGAGCATACGGTTCATACCCGTAGTGTCCCCGGTTCGAATCCAGGTGCCGCTACCATTTACAATTTAATAGGACAGTATTCCTGCCCTATTCAACGGCCCGGTGGTCAAGCGGTTAAGACACCGCCCTTTCACGGCGGTAACACGGGTTCGATTCCCGTCCGGGTCACCACCTTTTTTCTCGCCGTTTTATATGGAGGCGTAGCTCAGCCGGTAGAGCACTTGCTTCACACGCAAGGGGTCACAGATTCGAGTTCTGTCGTCTCCACCAAAACCACCCAAGTCTTTGGACTTGGGTGGTTTTCTTTTCTGCGCAACCGCATAAATCGTTTACGGGGCGGTCGAGACCGCCCCCTACAAAAACCCTCCGAAGTCAATCGACCTCGGAGGGTTTCATTCTTCCTTTCTATATTCCATAATGTCCTCCACCCGGCAGTCGAGGATGCGGCAGAACATCTCGATTGTGTGGGTGCTGACGCTCTCGTTGCGCTTGAGCCGGGTGATCTGGCTGGGACTAACCCCGTGCTTTTTGATGAGGGCGTATTGGGTCACGCCCTTCTCCTGCATCGTGCGCCACAGATTTTCGTAGGAAATCATAATACGCAAGCCTCACTTTCTACTTGCATATTAACCGAAATCAGTATATAATCATATTAACCAATATTGGTTAATATGAAGCAGAAAGAGGTTTTGGCATGAAAAAAGTGATTTCCCTGATGTTGGCGCTGGTAATGTGCCTGCCCCTGTGTGCGTGTGGGGATGTATCGGATGTTGTTCCGGGAGTCTGGAGAAGTGATGACTGGGGAGAGGGAGAGTATATTGAAATAATTATATCTGCGGACGGAAATTGCTCCCGGTATTTTTATGCTCGCCGTTCCGGTTCCATTGATGCAATAGCCGGCAGAGGCGGTTTCGCTTGGGATTCCTCTGGAAAAAAAGTTTCCAGCGAACTATTCGAAGTAGAATATGATGCCAAAACTGATACATTGATTGAAAAAGAAGGAAAGCGTGTAAGAGTTTATGAGCGATTCGGCTGATTGCAATGGTCAACTCAAACCACCCGAGGTAACACCTCGGGTGGTTTTCTTTTCACGCTACAAAGGCTTCCCCTTGAGGGGAAGGCTTTTAGGGAAAAACCATTGTGTTCCCAGCCATACTTTGCTAAAATAGGATTAAATTTCCGGGAACTTTCTGCGTTTTCGGGCGTCAAAGGCTTGAACGCAATCGTTCCCAACCTACACAAAAGGAGTTATACATTATGAAACACATTCGTCTGTTTGCCCTCGGCACCGCCGTGGTGCTGTCCCTGTCCCTGCTGACCGCCTGCGGCGGCGACGCCTCTGTTTCCGGCAGCCAGTCCGAGGCCGGCACCTCCGTGGTGGCCCCCGAGGTTAGCATGCCCGAGGCCAGCCTGCCCGACGTGTCCACCCCCGATGTGTCCGAGGAAATCCCCCCCGTTGATCTGCCTCAGGTCATTTCCTCTTTGGCTCTGAACAAGACGGACTTCACCCTGAAATCCGCCGGCGCTTCCTACAAGTTGGTGGCCGACGTGTTCGGCGTGGAGAGCCCCGTCATCCTGTGGAGCAGTAGCGACGAGGCGATTGCCACCGTGGACGAGAAGGGCGTTGTCACCGCCGTTTCCGCCGGTGTCGCCACCATCACCGCCGCTGTGGAGGGGACGGATATGACCGTCACCTGCACCGTGCGCTGCAACATCAAGACCGAGGATATCCCCGCTCCCGAAGCAAAGCCGGAGACTCCCGCTCCTGACGTGAAGCCCGAGACCCCCGCTCCCGAAGCGAAACCGGAAGCTCCCGCTCCCGACGCAGAGCCGGAGGCCCCCGCTCCCGAAGCGAAACCGGAGACTCCCGCCAAGGTGGATCTGGCCGCCTTCTACAGCACCATCTTCACCGATCCCGACAACTCCCCCGCTTTGGTTCCCATGGACAACGATATGCTCAGTGCCTTCTACCCCGGCCTGAACGGCATCTCCCTGAAGCAGAAGGTTGCCTATATGCCTATGATGACCGCCGTCCCCTGTGAGATCATCATGGTGGAGTGCGCCAACGCCTCCGACGTTGCCACCGTCAAGTCCATCTTCAATGCCCGTATCGCTTCTCAGGTGGATAACCACTTCAACTACCCCATGGTCATCGAGGCCTGGGAGAAGGAAGCCACGGTTGTTTCCAACGGCAACTGTGTGGCCCTGTTCGTGGTTTCCGGCATGACCAATCAGGTCGTTTCCCGTTTCAACAGTCTGTTTTAATTCTCCCGTGGTGGGCATTCTTTGTTTAGCCGCCTATTTTTCCGTTAGGATGTGAGTTCATGGTCTTTTCCACCCCCGTATTCATGTTCTACTTCCTGGTGTTCACCCTGGCCATCTACTTCGTGGTGCCCCGGAAGCTCCGCAATCTTGTACTGTTGCTTTCCTCCCTGTTCTTCTACTACTGGGGCGAGCGGGAGTACGTGATGATTATGTTCCTTTCCACCCTCGTCGACTACACCCACGGCATGATTGTGGAGCGGTGCAAGGAGAAGGGCAACCTGACCGGCGCAAAATGGGCGGTGGGCAGTTCCATCTTCTTCAACCTCGCCCTGCTGATCTTCTTCAAGTACTGGGACTTTTTGGCCGGTTCTCTGCAGACCATCGGCATCCCCGCCCCCATCCTGGGCATCCATCTGCCCATCGGCATCTCCTTCTACACCTTCCAGACCATGAGTTACACAGTGGACGTTTACCGGGGTGACACCCGAGCCCAACGCTCCATCCTCAATTTCGGCACCTTCGTCACCCTGTTCCCCCAGCTCATCGCCGGTCCCATTATCAAGTACAAGGATCTGGGCGATCAGATTGACGAGCGCACCACCTCCGTGGACAAGTTCGCCACCGGCGTGCAGATTTTCATGGTTGGCCTTGGCAAGAAAATCCTACTGGCCAACAATGTGGGGCAACTTTGGGACAGCTACAAGGCCATGGCCCCCGGCGAGCTGACCGTGGCCGGTGCCTGGCTGGGCATCATCGCCTTCTCCCTACAGCTGTATTTTGACTTCTCCGGTTACTCCGATATGGCTACCGGCCTTGGCCGGATGTTCGGCTTTGACTTTTTGGCCAACTTCAACTACCCCTACATTTCCAGAAGCATTACCGAATTCTGGCGCCGCTGGCACATCTCCCTGGGCACTTGGTTCCGGGAGTATCTGTATATCCCCCTGGGCGGCAACCGCTGTTCCAAGCCCCGGTGGATCTTCAACCTGCTGATGGTTTGGGCCGCCACGGGCATCTGGCACGGCGCAAGCTGGAATTACCTTATTTGGGGCCTTTACTTCTTCATACTGTTGGTACTGGAGAAGATCCTGCTAGGTCAGTGGCTGAAGAAGGCGCCCGCCGTGATCTGCCACATTTATACCCTGTTTTTGGTGTTGGTGAGCTGGGCCATCTTCGCTTTGGAGGATTTCGGCCAGATGGCCACCTACCTGCAGGTCATGTTCGGTCTTGGCGGCGTACCCTTGACCAACAGCACGTTCTTCTACTATCTGACCGGCTATCTGCCTGTTCTGTCAGTGGCCATCGTTTCCGCCACCCCTGCAGGCAAGCTCTTCTACCACAAGCTGTCCCCTACGTGGCAGCGGGTGGTGTGTCTGCTGCTGGTGATTGCGGGTCTGACCGTCTGCACCGCCTATCTCGTGGCAGGCACCTACAATCCCTTCCTCTATTTCCGTTTCTAAGGGGGTGTGTGCATGAACAAGCATTTTAACCGTATCCTCACCGCCGTGTTCTGCCTGTTTCTCGGCGGTATGTTCCTTGTCAGCACCATCCTGCCCGACAAGGATTTCTCCCCGCTGGAAAACCGCTATCTGCAGGCGTTACCCAAGTTCTCGTTTTCCGCCATGCACAGCGGCAACTTCATCGCCGAGATGGAGGACTACACCGCCGACCACATTGCGGGCCGGGACTTTTGGGTAGCCCTGAACACCTGGTGCGAGCGGCTGAGTGGCAAGAAAGAGAATAACGGCATCTACTTCACCAACGGCACCCTCATCACCCGGGTGGACACCCCCGCAGCGGATCAGATGGACAAGAGCGTTGGGCTGGTCAATGCCCTTGTGGGCAACGTGGACGTGCCGGTCTACTTCGGTATTATCCCCTCCGCCGCCGGTATCTGGGCGGATCGTCTGCCTGCAGGTGCTCCCACAGCGGACGAGCAGGCCGTCATCGACTATATGTACGCCAACACCGACGCCCTGACCGTGGACCTTTGGAGCAGTCTGCAGGCCCATGCCGACGAGCAGATTTACTACCGTACCGACCATCACTGGACCAGCATCGGCGCTTATTACGGTTACGTGGCGCTGATGGAGGCCATGGGCATGGAGCCTGTTTCTCTGGAGGACTACACGAAAACCGTGGTGTCCGAGGAATTCTACGGCACCTCCTTCTCCGCCTCCGGTGTGCGCTGGCTGCCTGCCGACACCATCGAAACGTATATTCCCGCCGATGGCGTCACCGTCACCGCCTACCCCAACGGACAGCCCGTCCCCGGCAGTCTGTACGTGGACAGCTTCCTCGGCGAAAAGGACAAGTACTCCTACTTCCTGGGCGGCAACAAGCCCCTGTGCGTCATCGAGACCGAGCAGACCGACGCCCCCAAGGTTCTGGTCATTCGGGACTCCTACACCGACAGCCTTGCCCCCTTCCTGACCGAGAACTTTTCCGAAGTCCACCTGTTCGACCTGCGCTACAATATGTCCAGCATCAAGGACTATGTGGCACAGAACGACATTGACCGGGTGGTTGTGCTGTACAGCATTGACAACTTCTTCGACGCCGGCAGCAACCTGTTCCTGCTGGGACGATAAGAGAACGAAAAAATCCCCCTCCGTTCGGAGGGGGATTTTTGTATTACGTTCAGATAAACACGCCCCAAACGAAGCTCAACAGCAGGGACACGACCACCGGGATGATGCAGGAGGTCACGCACACGTCCCAGTAGGACTCCTTGTGGGTGCAGTTGGAAACTGCCAGCAGGGTCAGCACGGCGCCGTTGTGGGGCAGAGTGTCCAGACCACCGGAGGCCAGGGAGGCAATGCGGTGCAGGTACTCGGGACTCATGCCGATGGTGGCGGCTTTGGCCAAAAAGTCCCCGCCCAGCGCCTCCAGCGCAATGGTCAGACCGCCGGTGGCGGAGCCGGTGGCGCCGGCCAGCACGTTAACGGCCACCGCCTCGGAAAACAGGATGGAGCCGGGCATATTCAGCATGGCGCCCTTGAGCAGAGCAAAGCCGGGAACCACCTTGACCACGGAACCAAAGCCCACGGCGCAGGCGGTGTTCATAATGGCGGTGACGGATCCGGAGGCACCCTCATTGATGGCACCGGCTAGCTTCTTGAACTGGTAGGCGTTCATCAAACACACCGCCACGATGCCGGCCAGCAGCGCCACCACGATGGCCTGGTCGGACGTAAGCTCTGCGATACCGGCATTTTTCAGGATGCCGGGCATGACGTTCAGCGCCAGCACCACCACCACAAGGGGCAGCAGACCGCTGAGCCAGTGCCAGGCGGGATGGGCGGATGCGTCATAGTCGCTATGCTTGTGCTTGGGGTCAGCTACGAAGTGCAGACCCTTTTTCCGTGCGCTGCGAATGCGTCGATCCAGATAGATGTAGCCGGGCACACCGATGAGAACCGTAGCAATCAGACCCATCAGGGGGGCTGCCGCCGCATCGGTGCCGTAGAAATTGGTGGGGATCAGGTTCTGCACCTGAGGCGAGCCAGGGAGGGCGGTCATAGTAATGCCGAAGGCACCGAAGGCGATGGCGCCGGGCAGCAGAGTCCGGGGAATATCCGCCTCACGATAGATGGCGTAGCCCATGGGGTAGATCACAAAGACCACCACGAACAGGGACACGCCACCGTAGGTCATCAGCAGGCAGGGCAGCACCACCGCCAGCAGAGCATAGCGGGAGCCGATCAGCTTGACCAGCTTGTTGGCCAAGGCCTGCGCCGCACCGGTGATATCCATAGTTTTACCGAACACCGCACCAAGGAAGAACATGGGGAAATAGCTTTTCACAAAGCCGGCCACGCCGGCCATGTAGTCCCCCAGATAGGTGTTCAGCAGGTTCAGTCCGCCCAGCACCGCCACCACAATGGCACATACGGGGGCAACCCAGATGATGGAGTGACCTTTGAAGGCCAGCCAAATCAAAAGGATCAGGCCAAGGGCGATACCGAGCAGGGAAATAATATCAGACATTTGCGTTCCTCCTGTCATATTTTGGTGCTTTCATTGTACGCAGGAGGTCGAACGAACACAAATTCATAAATCGTTGCTTATTTATACTTTTATGTTATAATTAATGAAAGAGGTGATCGTATGGACATTCAGCACATCCGATATTTTTTAGAGGTCGCCAAATGCCAAAGCTTTTCCGGCGCTGCCCGTCAGTTGTACGTAACCCAGCCCATCCTGACCCGCTGTGTTAAGAATCTGGAAACGGAACTCGGTGTGCAGCTGATCGACCGGAGTACCCGCCGCTTTGCCCTGACGGAAGCCGGACAGCAGCTGGTTCGCAGCGGCGAGTCGCTGCTGCGGCAGCACGGCGACATCTACCGGCAGATGGAGGACATCGCCGACGGGCAAAAAGGAGAGATCCGCATCTCCGGTCCCGGCGTACTGCTGGATATGTACTTCCCACAGTTGATGGCGCAATACCGGCGGGAACACCCCGGTATCCGCATCACCATCCGGGAAAGCGGGACCCGCACCGTGGTGCGGGAGGTACTGGATGGCACGGCGGATCTGGGTCTTGTTATGCTGCCCCTCGCCCGATCGGAACAGCTGGAGGTCATCCCCATGGTGCGGGACGAAGTTCACGTGCTGATGCGCCGGGATCATCCCCTTGCCGTGGAGGAACAGCTCCACGTCAGTCAGCTTAAAGACCTGGACATCATCACCTACAATGACAGTACCACCCTGTACCACGCCTTCGAATCCATGTGCGCCGACCACGGCTTCACCCCTACCATTGCGTATCAGAGCATGATGCCCCGGTTTATTCTGGACACCCTGTCCTGGGGTGATTGCGTGGGCGTACTACCGGCGCCTATGTTGCAGTTGTTCCCCCGACCGGAGCTGGTCAGCATGCCTTTGCGCCCTCACTTTCCGTGGCAAATTGCCATTATCAAGCAAAAAGACCGATACGTGTCCCGGGCGGCGGAGAGTTTTTTGCGCTTTACCAAAGACTTTTTCCCGGAATGGGGGTGAGGGCAACAAAAAACCGCTCATTGCTTTCGCAATGAGCGGTTTGGTGGACGATACAGGACTTGAACCTGTGACCTCCCGCACGTCAAGCGGATGCTCTACCAGCTGAGCTAATCGTCCGAACAGCGATTATTATAGCGGTATAAGCCTTGCTTGTCAACCCCTTTTTTGCTCCAGGAAAAACTTTTTGTTTTTGCGCCTTTTCCCACTATTATTTTAGGCCGATTTGCCTTATAATATTCGTGTATGCAAATTCTACCAAGGAGGTTCTTTATAATGCTTCAAATCGATCTTTCCAAACTGAACGGCTTTGTGCCCGAGGGCTACCTGACCACCCGCCAGGATGCTTTGGCCAAGGCCCACACCATGCTGGACGAGGGCAACGGTCCCGGCGGTGACTTCACCGGCTGGGTCAAGCTGCCCGCCAACTACGACAAGGAGGAGTTCGCCCGCATCAAGGCCGCTGCCGATAAGATCCGCAGTGACTCTCAGGTGCTGGTCGTAGTCGGCATCGGCGGCTCCTATCTGGGCGCCCGTGCCGTCATCGAGCTGCTGCGCTCCCAGAACTACAACCTGAAGGACAAGAATACCCCCGACGTGTACTTCGCCGGCAACGGCCTGTCCACCGACGCCGTGCTGGAGACCATCGCCCTCATCGGCGACCGGGAGTTCTCCGTCAACGTCATTTCCAAGTCCGGCACCACCACCGAACCCGCCGTGGCCTTCCGTATTTTTAAGGGTCTGCTGGAGGCCAAGTACGGCAAGGAGGCTGCCGCCGGCCGCATCTACGCCACCACCGACAAGGCCCGTGGTGCTCTGAAGGGTCTTGCGGACAAGGAGGGTTATCAGACCTTCGTAGTGCCCGACAACATCGGCGGGCGCTACTCCGTGCTGACCGCCGTGGGTCTGCTGCCCATCGCCGTGGCCGGCATTGACATTGACCAGCTGATGGCCGGCGCTACCCAGGCTATGCAGGAGCTGTCTGTCCCCTCCCTTGACAACCCCGCCTGGCAGTACGCCGCCGCCCGCCACGCTCTGTACGAAGGCGGCAAGCGCATTGAGATTCTGGCCTGCTACGAGCCGTGCTTCCGCTTTTTTGCCGAGTGGTTCAAGCAGCTGTACGGCGAGAGCGAGGGCAAGGACGGCAAGGGCCTGTTCCCTGCCAGTGTGGAATTCACCGCCGACCTGCATTCCATGGGCCAGTATATTCAGGATGGTCACCGCAACCTCTTCGAAACCGTGGTTCGGTTTGAGCATCCTCACGGCAAGCTCCTTATCCCCACCGACCCCGACAATGTGGACGGTCTGAACTTCCTGGCCGGAAAGAGCCTTGCGTTCGTGGCCGAGCAAGCCATGCGCGGTACCATTCTGGCCCACGTGGACGGCGGCGTTCCCAACATCCTGCTCAGCCTGCCCGAGATCAATGAGAAGAGCGTGGGCTGGATCATCTACTTCTTCGAGCTGGTTTGCGGTCTGTCCGGCTACCTGCTGGGGGTCAATCCCTTTGACCAGCCCGGCGTGGAGGACTATAAGAAGAACATGTTTGCCCTGCTGGGCAAGCCCGGCTACGAGGACCGCAAGGCTCAGCTGGAGGCACGGCTGTAAAAGCTGAAAATTTACCAAATTTTCGGTTGAAAACGCCGCCGGTATATGGTAAAATACAACCATAGAATGAACGGCACCCCCGTTCCCTCTATTTACTATCGAAGGAGTGATACACATGGTTAGAGTAATTATGGGCAAGAAGGGCTCCGGCAAGACCAAGCAGATGATCGATATGATCAATTCCGCCGTCCAGACCGAGCACGGTAATGTCGTCTGCATTGAAAAGGGCAAAAAGCTCACTTTTGATATCCACTATCAAATCCGTCTGGTAGAGGCCAGCAACTACGACCTGACCGATTACACCGCCCTGAAGGGCTTTATCAGTGGTCTGTATGCCGGCAACTACGACATCACCCACGTGTTTATCGACAGCCTGACCAAGATCGTCGGCGGCGACTGCAACGCCGAGACCGAGACCTTCCTGGAGTGGCTGAACAAGTTTGGCGAGGAGCACAGCATCAAGTTCACCGTCACCATCAGCGACGATGCTTCCCTGGCTCCCGACGGCATCAAGAAGTTCTTCTGATTTCTGCCTAAAAAACGCCCTTGTAGCGCATGCTGCAAGGGCGTTTTTCTTGACTTTGCCCCACAATATGCGGTATTATATATTAAATGTATCTACCACCTTTGGAGGTCGTCCCTTATGGCACAGAAAAAAAACGAGTACACAAATGAATCCATCTCCGCCCTGAAGGGTGCCGAGCGTGTGCGCAAGCGCCCGGGCGTTATTTTTGGCTCCAACGACATCGTAGGCTGCCAGCACGCCGTGTTCGAGATTCTCTCCAACGCCATTGACGAGGCCCGTGAGGGTCACGGCGACGTCATTACCGTCACCCGGTATGCCGACCACTCCATCGAGGTGGAGGACTTCGGCCGTGGCTGCCCCGTGGACTGGAACGAGAAGGAGCAGAGATATAACTGGGAGCTGGTCTTTTGCGAGTTGTACGCCGGCGGCAAGTACGATACCGGCGGGGATAACTACGAGTTCTCGCTGGGTCTGAACGGCCTTGGTTCCTGCGCCACCCAGTACGCCTCCGAATTCTTTGATGCGGTCATCCACCGTGACGGCACCGAGTACACCCTCCACTTTGAAAAGGGTGCGAACATCGGCGGCCTGAAGAAGGAGCCGTGGAGCGGCAAAAAGACCGGCTCCAAGTTCCACTGGAAGCCCGACCTTGAGGTCTTTACCGACATCGACATTCCGCTGGAGTACTTTGCCGACGTCATCAAGCGGCAGGCTGTGGTCAACTCCGGCATCCTGTTCCGTCTGCGCAACGAGGTGTCCCCCGGCAAGTTCGAGACCACCGAATACAAGTACGAAAACGGCATCTCCGACTACTTGGTCGAGCTTGTGGGCGAACACGCCCTGACCCAGCCCGTATTCTGGCAGGGTGAGCGAAAGGGCCGTGACCGTGCCGACCTGCCCGACTACAAGGTAAAGCTGTCCGTCTGTTTCTGCTTCTCCAACACCGTTCAGCGCATTGAGCATTACCACAACTCCTCCTGGCTGGAGCACGGCGGTTCCCCCGAAAAGGCGCTGAAATCCGCCTTCGTGTCCGCCATCGACGGCTGGCTGCGACAAAACGGCAAGTATCAAAAGAACGAGTCCCGCCTGTCCTGGGGCGACGTGGAGGACTGCCTGGTGCTGGTCAGCAACAACTTCTCCACCCAGACCAGCTACGAAAACCAGACCAAGAAGGCCATCACCAACAAGTTCGTCCAGGACGCCATGGCAGACTTCCTGAAAAGTCAGATGGAAGTCTACTTCATCGAGAACCCCTTCGACGCCCAGAAGATCGCCGAGCAAGTGCTGATCAACAAGCGTTCCCGTGAGACCGCCGAAAAGACCCGCCTGAACCTGAAAAAAAAGCTGACCGGCTCCATGGACATCTCCAACCGGGTACAGAAATTTGTGGACTGCCGCACCAAAGACGTGGAGCGCCGTGAGCTGTACATCGTGGAGGGCGACTCGGCTTTGGGCAGTGTCAAGCAGAGCCGTGACCCGGAGTTTCAGGGTATCATGCCCGTGCGTGGCAAGATCCTGAACTGTCTGAAAGCGGAACTTCCCCGCATTTTCAAAAGTGAGATCATCACCGACCTGATGAAGGTACTTGGCTGCGGCGTGGAGGTCAGCGACAAAAAGGCCAAAGAACTGGCCGCTTTCGACCTTGCCAACCTGCGCTGGAACAAAATTGTTATCTGTACCGACGCCGACGTGGACGGATTCCAGATCCGCACCCTCATTTTGGCCATGCTTCACCGGCTGACCCCCACCCTGATTCGAGAGGGGTTCGTCTACATTGCCGAGTCCCCCCTGTACGAGATCACCTACAAGGAAAAAACGTGGTTTGCCTACTCCGACAAGGAGAAGAATGACATCGTGAACGGTGAACTGGCCGGCAAGAAGTGCGTCATCAACCGCTCCAAGGGTCTCGGTGAGAACGACCCGGAGATGATGGCCCTGACCACCATGAACCCCGCCACCCGCCGGCTTATCCGGGTCATGCCCGAGGATGCGGCCAACACCGATCAGGTCTTCGACCTGCTGCTGGGCGACGACCTGGCCGGCCGCAAGAGCCACATTGCTGAGAACGGCTATAAGTATCTGGAACTGGCAGATATTTCCTGACCCTGCGGATTTATGAACAAAGGAATGATTCCACTTGGCTAAAAAGAAAGTAACCGAATCCAGTGCACCCAAGGTGGACACCACCAATGTCTATGGTCTGCACCCCGAGGTACAAGAGCAGCCCATCACCCAAACGCTGGAACTGAACTATATGCCCTACGCCATGAGCGTCATCGTGTCCCGTGCCATTCCGGAGATTGACGGCTTCAAGCCCAGTCACCGCAAGCTGCTGTACACCATGTACCAGATGAAGCTGCTCAATGGTGCCCGTACCAAGAGCGCCAACATCGTGGGCCAGACCATGAAGCTCAACCCCCACGGCGACGCCGCCATCTACGACACCATGGTCCGTCTGTCCCGTGGCTACGGCGCCCTGCTCCCCACGTTGGTGGACTCCAAGGGCAACTTCGGCAAGGTGTTCTCCCGTGACATGTCCTGCGCCGCTCCCCGTTATACCGAGGCACGCCTGGACCCCATCACTGCCGAGTTCTTCCGGGACATCGACATGGATGCAGTGGACTTTGTGGACAACTATGACGGTTCCATGCAGGAGCCGGCCTTGCTGCCCACCACCTTCCCCAACGTGCTGGTATCCGCCAATCAGGGTATCGCCGTCGGTATGGCCAGCAACATCTGCGGCTTTAACCTGGAAGAGGTGTGCGACACCACCATCGCCCTGCTCCGCCACCCCAAGCACGACATTGCCACCACCCTGAAGGCCCCCGACTTCCCCACCGGCGGCGAACTGCTGTACGACGCCAACGCCCTGAATGAGATTTACAGTACCGGTCGTGGCTCCGTCCGTGTCCGGGCCAAGTGGCGCTACGTCAAGAGCGAGAACCTCATCGAAATCTACGAATTGCCCTACACCACCACCGCCGAGGCAGTCATCGACAAAGTGGCAGAGCTCATCAGGGCCGGGAAAATCAAAGAAATCGCCGATATGCGTGACGAAACCGGTCTGGACGGCCTGAAGCTGACCATCGACCTCAAGCGCGGCACCGACCCGGACAAGCTGATGGCCCGCCTGTTCAAGTACACCCCCCTGATGGACACCTTCTCCTGCAACTTCAATATCCTCATCGCCGGCATGCCCCGTGTCATGGGCGTGGGCGAGATTTTGGAGGAGTGGACCGCATGGCGTATGGACGGTGTGCGTCGGCGCACCTACCACACCATGAAAAAAAAGCAGGATAAGCTGCACCTGTTAAAGGGTCTGAAGCGCATCCTGCTGGACATCGACCGGGCCATCAAGATCATCCGTGACACCGAGGAGGATGCCGAGGTTATCCCCAACCTGATGATCGGCTTCGGTATCGACGAAATTCAGGCCGAGTACGTGGCTGATATTCGCCTGCGCAACATCAACAAGGAGTACATCCTCAAGCGCACACAGGAGGTTGACACCCTGCAAGAGGAGATCGACGACCTGCAGGACATCATCAACAGTCCCAACCGCATTAAGAAAATCATCATCGGTGAGCTGGAGGACGTAAAAAAGAAATTCGCCCAGCCCCGCCACACCGACATCATCTATGAAAACGAGGTGGAGGAGATCTTCGAGGCGGAGCCCGAGGTTCCCGACTACCCCGTTCACCTGTTCCTGTCCCGTGAGGGTTACCTGAAGAAGATCACCCCTCTGTCCCTGCGCATGAGCGGTGAGCAGAAGTACAAAGAGGGAGACGGCCCGTCTCAGCAGTGGGAGGCCAACAACCGGGACGAGATCATCGTCTTTACCGACCGTCAGCAGTGCTACAAGTCCCGCCTGAGCGATTTCGAGGACTCCAAGGCCAGCGTGTTGGGCGACTATCTGCCCTCCAAGCTGGGCATGGATGCCGACGAAAAGGTGGTTTGGGCGTGCCTTCCCGGGGACTACTCCGGGCACCTGCTGTTCTTCTTTGAAAACGGCAAGGCTGCCCGTGTGGAGCTGTCCGCCTATCAAACCCAGACCCGCCGCCGCAAGCTGACCGGCGCCTACAGCGACAAGTCGCCGCTGGTGTGTGCCTTCCTGCTGCGAGAGGATCTGGAGCTTGCCGTTCGCTCCACCGAGGGTCGCTGCCTTGTGTTCCACACCTCCGCCCTGAACCCCAAAACCACCCGCTCCACCCAGGGTGTGGGCGTCATGACCTTGAAACCCAAGTACAAACTGGAGTCCGTCCGTCCTCTGGCGGAAACTCCCATCGTCAACGCCGCCCGCTACCGTGCCCGCTCCCTGCCCATCGCCGGCGCACTGCTGAAGGATGTGGACCGCGGCGAAGAGCAGCTGACCTTACTGTAAGGAGGAATCCATCATGGCAAACATGGAATTGTTCGAAAAAAATCTGCGTGAGATCGGCTGGGCGGTGGCCCGCTTTGCCACCGCCGCAGAAGCTTCCGACTATCTGGACGGCAAAATTGACGGCAAGACCGTGGCCTTCGGCGGCTCGGTGTCTCTGCAGCAGATGGGCCTGTGCGAAAAGCTGGACAGCCACAACAAGGTCATCTGGCACTGGCGTGAGGCCGACCCCATGGACGCTCAGTGCTGCGACGTCTATCTCAGTTCCGTCAACGGTGCCGCCGAAACCGGCGAGCTCGTAAACATCGACGGAACCTGTAACCGTGTGGCAGGCACGCTGTTCGGTCACGAAACGGTCTATCTCATCATCGGCAGCAACAAGGTGACCCCGGACTACGACTCTGCTCTTTGGCGTGCCCGGAACGTCGCCGCCCCCCTGAACGCCAAGCGTTTGGGTAGAAACACCCCCTGCGCCAAAAGCGATGAGGTCCGCTGCTACAACTGCAAAAGTCCCGACCGCATCTGCCGTGCCCTGACCGTGTTTTGGGATGTGCCCAAGGGTTCTGCCTACGAAATCATTCTGGTGGATGAGGAGCTGGGCCTTTAATGCATAACGAACTGACGCAGGGCGACCTGGACCTGATGCAGAAGGAACTGGACGACCGCCGCATCCGCCTGCGCCCCCTCCTGCTGGAGGAGGTCAAGACCGCCCGTGCCTTCGGCGACCTGAGCGAGAACTTCGAGTATAAGGCCGCCAAGCGGGAGAAAAACAAGAACGAAAGCCGCATCCGCTATCTGGAAAATATGATCAAAACCGCCCGTGTGGTGGCTGGAAACACCAACCCCGACGTGGTGGGCCTTTACGACTTCGTCACCGTTTATTTGGAGGAGGACAAGGAGGAAGTGGTCTATCAGATGGTCACCACCGTCCGGCAGGACCCCCTACAAAACCGCATCAGCAACCGCTCCCCTTTCGGCTCGGCGGTGCTGGGCAAAAAAGTCGGCGACCGGGTGTGGGTGCAGGTCAATGACAGCTACGGCTATTTCGTGGTCATCCGCTCCATCCGCAAGGGCGAGGATGACCCCAATATCCCCATCAACAGCTTTTGATCCACTGCAAGATATACAAAAAAAGCACCGTGGCAGTTGCCACGGTGCTTTTCTTTCTTGTTTTCCCTATCAGCGCTGGATTCGGCCGGAACCATCGCCGCCGGCCAGCTTTTCCACCTCGGCCACGGTGACCATGTTGTAGTCGCCCTCGATGGAGTGCTTCAGGGCGGAAGCCGCCACGGCGAACTCCACCGCCGCCTGGGTGTCCTTACCGGCGAGGATGGAGTAGATCAGACCGCCGCCAAAGCTGTCGCCGCCGCCCACACGGTCGATGATGTGCAGGTCGTACTTCTTGGAGAAGCAGTACTTATCCTCAGCCACGTTGTAGAGCATAGCGCTCCAGCCGTTGTCGAAGGCGGAGCGAGATTCACGCAGGGTGATGGCAACCATTTCAAAGCCAAACTTGTCCGCCAGCTGACGGGCCACGGACTTGTAGCCCTCGTGGTTGATCTGACCGCCGTAGATGTCGGTGGCCTCGGCCTCGATACCAAAGACGTCCTTGGCATCCTCCTCGTTGGAGATGCACACGTCCACGTACTGGCACAGGTCAGTCATGGCCTCACGGGCCTCGGCACGGGTCCACAGCTTGCCACGGTAGTTCAGGTCGCAGGAGATCTTGATACCACGGGCCTTGGCGGCCTTGCAGGCCTCACGGCAGATATCCACCACGTTGGGGCCCAGAGCGGGAGAAATACCGGTAAAGTGGAACCAGTCGGCACCCTCGAAAATCGTATCCCAGTCAAACTCGTCGGCGCAGGCCTTCTGAATGGCGGAATTTGCACGGTCGTAGATGCACACACTGCCACGCTGGGAGGCACCTTTCTCGTTGTAGTAGATGCCGATGCGCTCGCCGCCGCGGACGATGAGGGAGGTGTCCACACCGTAGCGGCGCAGGCTGTTCACCGCCGCCTGACCGATGGCGTGGGCGGGCAGCTTGGTGACGAAGGCGGCGTCCATGCCGTAGTTGGCCAGGGACACGGCCACGTTGGCCTCGCCGCCGCCGAAGGTGAATTCCACGTGGTCACACTGGACGAAACGCTCGTAATTGTAGGGCTGCAGGCGTAGCATCAGCTCACCGAAGGTAACAATTCTGCTCATTTTGCACGTGCCTCCTTCACAATTTCCACAGACTGCTTGCACAGCTCAGTAATCTCATCCCACTTGCCGTTCTCGATCAGGTCGGCAGTGACCATGTAGGAGCCGCCGCAGGCACAGATAACGGGAGCAGAGCTATACTCCTTCAGGTTCTTCAGGGAGATGCCACCGGTGGGCATCACCTTGAACATGGGGAAGGGTGCGGCCATGGCCTTGATCTTGGCAAGGCCGCCGGACTGCTCGGCAGGGAAGAACTTCAGCACCTCAAGGCCGAACTTCAATGCGGCGTGGTAGTCGGTGGGGGTGGTGCAGCCGGGATAGATGGCGATGCCCTTTTCCACGCAGTAGGCCACGATCTCTGGATCGAAGCCGGGGGTGACGATAAACTCGGCACCGGCGGCAATGGCCAGATCCACGTGCTCGGTGGTGGTGACGGTGCCGGCACCGCACAGAATCTCGGGACAGGCCTGCTTCATCAGGCGGATGGCGGTGTCCGCACCGGCGGCACGGAAGGTAACCTCCGCAATGGGCACGCCACCTGCACACAGGGCACGGGCCAAAGGTGCAGCGTCCCGCTGGGGGTAAGTCAGCTTGATAACCGGAACAATGCCGATCTCGGAAATGCGTTTGTTCAGTTCGTTCATACCTGTTTCTCCTTTTTCTGCCAATGGGCAGTGTCTATGCTATTAGTATAAGACTCTTCTTTCACAATAGCAATTGTTTTTTTCGCTTGACATATTGCAAATCTTGCGGCAATATCATTTTGAGGTGTTTTTATGAAAGAACGGACTCACAATTTCGACCCACGGCAGGATATGTGCACCCCGGACTTCGAGGTGTTCCACTACCACAGTGCCCATCCCGCCGATGTGGAGCTGCACCACCACGACTTTTATATGGTCTATTTCTTCCTTGGGGACAAGACCCGGTTTCAGGTAAACGGCCGCATTTACAGTCTGCAGACCGGCGACCTGCTGCTCATCGCCCCCACGGAGTTTCACCGCCCCATCCCCGACACCAAGGCCCAAAGCGCCGAACGCATTGTTCTGAGGATCAGCAAAGGCTTTTTGGAGCAGTTTTCCAAAAACAGTTCGCCCCTGACCCGCTGCTTTGACAGTTCGTTGCCGTGCCACTCCTGCCTGCTGCAACCCAACACCACCCAGCGGGCCAATCTGGCCCAATGGCTGGGCGAACTGCTGCAGGAAACCGACAGTCGTGACTTTGGTAGTGAGCTATACTGTCAGGGGATCCTACTGCAGCTTCTGACCGCACTCAACCGCATCTCTCTGCGCACTGCACCGCAAACAGACGCTCAGGATCCCTCTCCCCTCGCTTCCAAGGTACTGAATTATATTGATGAACACTACAGCGAGCCTCTCTCCCTGGACTCGTTGGCCCAGCAGTTTTTCGTTAGCAAGTACCATCTGTCCCACGAGTTCAGCACTGTGGTCGGTACCAGTGTGTACCGCTGCATCATGCTCAAGCGCCTGCACATGGCCAAGCAGATGCTGTCCTCCGGCATGACTCCCGGCTCGGTATACGGCTGCTGCGGCTTCAGCGACTACGCCAACTTTTTCCGGGCCTTTAAGTCCCAGTACGGCGTCAGTCCCAGTGACTGTGTGAAAAAGCCAAAAAAAGAAACCGGAGCGGGGTAACCGCTCCGGTTTTGTTTTAGTTTTCTGCGTAACGGGACAGAAACTGCTTTGTCCGCTCCTGCTGAGGGTTATCGATGACCTGCCGGGCATCACCCTGCTCCACGATGACGCCGCCGTCCATGAAGATGACCTGATCGGCCACGTCACGGGCAAAGGCCATCTCGTGGGTAACGATGATCATGGTGGTCTTTTGGTCGGCCAGCGAGCGGATAACCTTCAGCACCTCGCCGGTCAGCTCCGGGTCAAGGGCGGAGGTAGGCTCGTCAAAGCAAAGAATGTCGGGGTGCAGCGCCAGCGCACGGGCAATGGCCACACGCTGCTGCTGTCCGCCGGACAGCTGGTGGGGATAGTGGTCGGCACGATCCGCAAGACCCATGCGCTCCAGCAGCGCCTTGCCCTCGTCCTCGATCTCCACGAGAATACGGTTCTTGTTCTGCTTGTAATCCTCTCGTTCCCTGGCCAGCAGCTTCACCGCCAGGGTCACGTTCTCCAAAGCGGTGTATTGAGGAAACAGGTTAAAGGACTGGAACACCATGCCGAAGTGCAGGCGTTTCTTGCGCAGTTCGCTCTCCTTTTGGGTGGCGGGATCCGCCGCATCAAAGATGACGTTTCCCTCCACGCAGATGCTGCCCTGATCGGGAGTCTCCAAGAAGTTCAGACAGCGCAGCAGAGTCGTCTTACCGCTGCCGGAGGAGCCGATGATGGCCAGCGCCTGACCGCGCTCCAGCTGGAAGCTGATGTCCTCCAGCACCCGGGTAGCGCCGAAATGTTTTTCAATGTTGCGTACTTCCAAAATCGCCATTTCGCCGCCTCCTTACCTGAAGTAATCCATCTTGCGCTCCAACCAGCCGAACAGCAGGGTCAGCGCACCCACAAACACAAGGAAGAACAGGCCCGTGGAGAACAAGGGCCAGATCAGTCCCTTGCTGGTGTACTCGTTGGCCATCATAATGATCTCTTTGTTGGAGATAATGCGGGCCAGCGAGGTATCCTTGACCAGCGTGATGATCTCGTTACCCATGGGAGGGATGATTCGCTTGACCAGCTGTAGCAGGGTGACCTTGAAGAAAATCTGGGTCTTGGTCATGCCCAGCACCTCACCGGCCTCGTACTGCCCTTTGGGAATAGAGTCAATGCCGCCACGGTAAATCTCAGAAAAATAGCAGGCGTAATTGATTACAAAGGCCACTGCGGCACCGCTGAAGCGACCAAACATAGGCAGACTCCAACCGTATTTCACATTCATGATGCCGGGGACGAAGAAAAACACGATGACCTGCAGCATCAGGGGCGTACCACGGATGATCCACACAAAGGTCTTGACCAGCCACGCCAGCGGCTTAAACCTGCTGCGAGAGCCAAAGCACAGCACCAGTCCCAGCGGAATGGCGAACAGAAGGGTGACAAAAAACAGTTCGCAGTTGATCAAAAACGCCTCACACAAACGTGCAAGGATCACCTTCACGCCGTCAAACCAAACTCCCATATTCTCAAAAAAGCCGGTCAGCCAGGAGAAAAACACGCTCATAAAAGCACCTCAAACACACACCATGGGACAGCGGCAAAACACCGCTGTCCCAAGTGTAACAATCTCTTATTGGACCTTGGAAATTAGTCGGCCAGAGTCAGACCGTACTTCTCAGCCAGAGCACCCATGGTACCGTCGGCGATCAGCTCGGCAAAGGCGGCATTGGTGGCGGCGGCGGCATCGCTGCCCTTGCGGAAGGCAACGCCGTAGAACTCCTCGGCCAGCTGGTCGACGATGACCAGATTGGCGTAGTCGGTGCCCTCGCCGATCATGGCGTTGGCCAGGGTGATGTCCAGCACGGCGGCGTCGCAGGTACCGGCAGCAACCTCCATCAGGCAGTCGGTCTGCACAGTCTTGGGCACGAAGGTGGCCTGCTTCAGGCCCTCGTCAGCCTCGATGGTGGTCTGACCGGCGGAACCCTGCTCGGCACAGACGTTCTTACCGGCCAGATCGGCGGTGCTCTCATAGGCCTTGTCGGCCAGCATCACAACGACCTGAGCGTTGACAACGTAGGGGTCCGTGATCTCCATGGCGGCCTTGCGCTTCTCGTCAATGGTCAGGCCGTTCCACACGCAGTCGATGGTGCCGGCATTCAGCTCGACCTCCTTGGTCTCCCAAACAATCTCCTGGAACTTGGGGGTGACGCCCAGCTTCTCGCACACGGCGATGGCCAGCTCGGTGTCAAAGCCGGTGAACATGCCGTTCTCATCGGTGTAGTTCATGGGCTCGTACACGGTGTAGCCGATAACCATCTCGCCCTTGGCCTTGATGGCCTCCAGGTCGGTGGCCTGAGGCTGAGAGGCGCTGGTGGAGCTGGCAGCAGGGGCGGCGCCACAGGCAACCAGAGCCAGACACATGGCAACGGCCATGACAAATGCAACAATCTTCTTCATAATATGTAACCTCCAAAATTTACTGCTTGTTTGTCTTGTGTATCGGGGGTGGTACCTCCCCCTGACACTTTCGCATTTTAGCATGCTAAATCGTTATTGTAAAGAAGTTTTTTGAAAAAACTATGACTTTGTTAGGTTTCCACAGTTATAGTACGTTTTTCCACATTCTTTTGCTCTATCTTCACAAACAAAATGGGTGCCCGGATATCCGGGCACCCATTTCGCTGCCAATAACAGAGTGTTAGGTCAGGTTGCTCTCGTAGGCCTGGATCATCTTCTTGACCATCTGGCCGCCGACAGAACCGGCCTGCTTGCTGGTCAGGTCGCCGTTGTAGCCCTGCTTCAGGTTGACGCCCACCTCGTTGGCGGCCTCCATCTTGAACTTGTTCATGGCCTCACGGGCGTTGGGAACGACCAGCTTGTTGCTGTTGTTGCTGTTAGACATGGTTATTTCTCCTCACTTCATTTTTCTTTGGACGGAACATCCAACCATAGCATTGCCCACGGCAGAAATCCTATGCGGCCGACAGATTTCCTTTTTCTGCTCAACTTCCATTGTTTGCCGCATTTGTGCCGTTTTAATGCGCACACTATAGTATAAACGAAGGAGGTTTTTATATGTGTACTGCGCTTTCACTCACCGCTGGCAGCCACCTGTTCGGCCGAACGCTGGACTTGGAATATTCCTACGGCGAATCGGTGGTCATCACGCCCCGCCGGTTTGCGTTTCGTTTTTGCACCCAGCCGGAGCAGCCCCGTCACCACGCCATCATCGGCATGGCCCACATGCAGGACGGGCTGCCGCTTTATTACGATGCCGTCAACGAGCACGGCCTTTGCATTGCAGCACTGAACTTTCCCCACAGCGCTGCTTACCGCGCGCCGGAGGATGACGACTGGCTCGCCCCTTATGAGGTTATTCCGTTTCTGCTGGGCCGCTGCACCACCGCCCAACAAGCCGCCGTGCTGCTGGGTGGTCTGCCCGTTGCCGCTCACGATTTTAGTCCCGACCTGCCTTGCACCCCGCTGCATTGGCTGTTGGCAGACAACCAGGACTGCTTTGTGGCAGAGCCACGGACCGATGCCATACGCATCTACCGCAATCCGGTTCGGGTGCTGACCAACGAGCCCTCCTTTCCCTACCAGCAGGAGCGCTTGAGCGACTATCTGAACCTATCCCCTTTCCCGGGGGAAAACCGCTTTTCTCCCAAGCTTGATTTGACCGTCTGCAGCCGTGGCATGGGTGCCATGGGTTTGCCGGGGGATTTTTCCTCCCACTCCCGCTTCGTTCGGGCCGCTTTCGTCAGCCAAAACGCCCGCCCATGCCACAGCACCGAGGAAGGTATTTCCCGTTTCTTTCAGCTCATGGCCTGTGTCACGGTCCCTCGGGGCAGCGTTCGCCTGCCCCAGGGGGACGTAGAAACCATCTACACCGCCTGCTGCGACGCTCTGCGTGGTGTCTACTACTACACCACCGCTCAAAATCCATCGGTTTCCGCCGTGGACATGCACCACGTGGATCTGGAAGCCACTGTCCCGGTCAGCTATCCATTGGCACAAACGCTGCATCTTCACTGGCAGAGCAAGCCTGTGCCCCCGTCTCATCCATGGTCATGACGGACACTTCAAAGGCCGTTCGCAGTTCCTCTCGGTCCTCCAGCCGCTTGGTGTAGGTACGGCTCTGCAGCCGTCCTTCCAGCGTCACCGGATCCCCGACCCCCAGTTGGGCACAGCGGTAGGCCAGCGCCCCCCACGAAATGCAGGGCAAGTAATCCGCCCTGCCGTACGGACGGTTGACCGCCAGCATCATGTCACAGATATCCCGTCCCAGGGGCGTACGGCGGAAGCAGGGCAGCTTACACAGCACCCCTGCAAGACGCAGGTGGTTTTCGTCCGGACCGCTCTCCCGGTGCATCTGCCGGGCAAAGGCCGTTATGATAAGGCGGTTTTTGCCGGCCGCATGGTCGTTGAAGGAGCGCACCTGCCCCCGCACTGTCACCTCGTCCCCCTCCTCCACCGGGCATAATCGCAGCAGCCGCTCCCCGACCACCACGTTCAGCCGGTCCTCTGCGCCGGACAGGCGACGCACCCGCAGAGGGAATATGTAAAATGTCTCTCCGTGATTGGCATGGGACACCATCGGTGTCAGGGCCAGCTGACCATGCAGCGCAATTTCGTTTTCCATGGGGTCACGCTCCTATCGTTTATATGATAAGAGCATATGCCCCGAACCTCGCAAATATGAAACGCCCTGTCCGGAATCGGACAGGGCGCTTTTTCTCGTTATGCCAGCGTCAGGGTGAACGTGAATTCGGTCACCCCATCCCTGCTGGTGACGGTTACGTTCTCTTTCATGTTGCCCAGTATCGTCTTGACAATGTAAAGTCCCAGCCCCACGCCGTCTCGGTCCCGGCTGCGGGAATGGTCGGTCTTGTGAAACCGTTCAAAGAGCAGTGGCAGCTCCTCCGCCGGGATGGTGTCGCCCAGATTGCGCACGGAGATGTACGCCTTGCCGTCCCGGGTGGTTACCCGAATCGTAATATCACTGCCCGCCGGAGCAAACTTCGCTGCATTGTCCAGCAGGTTATAGCACACCTGTGTCACCCCGTCCGGGTCGCCCCAGACCATAACCGGCTGTTCCGGCACATCGGTCTGCACGTCCAGTCCGGCGCCGCTGATTTTCCCTTCCAGACTGACCAGCACACGCAGCATGATCTCACTGACATCAAATCGCTCCTGCACCGGATTTTTTTCCTCCAGAGCCCGCAGGCGGGACAAATCCAACATCTGCCGCACCAGCCGGGACAGACGCCGGGTCTCCGATGCAATGACCTGCAAAGACTCCCGTTCCCGCTCCGGCGGGATGGTTCCATCCAAAATTCCCTCGGCAAAGCCTGCGATGGTGGTCATGGGCGTCTTCAGTTCGTGGGACACATTGGCAATAAACTCGTTGCGTTGGCTTTCCGTTTTTTCCAACGAGCCAGCCATATTGTTGAACGCCTCCGCCAACGCTCCCACCTCGTCCCGCCTCTGCTCGTAGCCACGGATGCGAACGGAAAAATCTCCGTGCCCGAATTTGCGGGCCGCCTCGGCAATTTCATTCAGGGGTCGGGTCTGTCGGGCGGCAGAGATGGAGCTGGCCACAACCGAGACCACCAGCACCGCCACAGCGGTGAAAAAGAAGATATTTGACATGGCCCGCCACAGCTGGGAAATACCGCCGGCACCAGTGGATACCAATACCAATCCCCGGGCCACTTGTGCGGGACCGACCTGTGCCGTCACCGGCGCTGCCGCCAAAAAGCGACTTTCTGAAAAAATACCGCTCAGGTCGGTCATCCCCATGTACGTGCCCCGTTCCGCCACGTGGCGCATCAGCGGATCGGGCACCTTCCGGTCATATTGATACTGCTTAGGGGACCCATCTGTGGCAAAAACCACCCGGCCATCCGTTTCACACAGCATCACGTGTGCCCCGGATATCTGGGCCAGCGACGCCACATACAGGCGGAAAAATCCGTCCTGAATATTCCCCTGCTCCAAATACGTGGCAGTAAACTCCGAGATGTACTGGGCATTGTGAAGCATGGAGTCCTTTTTCTCCTCAATGATGTACCGATAGGACAGCATGGTAAACAGGGTGGACAACAGGGAGAACGACAAAAATACAATACTCAAAATCAACGCAAGCTGGCGTCTGTAATAGGTTTTCATCGCATACTCCCCTCCTTTCCGCCTGCACGGTACTCAACCGGCAGTCACTTCAAATTTATAGCCCACGCCCCATACGGTCCTCAAATTCCACTGTTCCGACACGCCTTCCAGCTTTTCCCGCAGGCGCTTGATGTGCACGTCCACCGTGCGGCTGTCACCGAAGTAGTCAAATCCCCATACCTCATCCAACAGCTGGTTGCGGGTAAACACCCGGTTGGGGGAGGATGCCAGATGGAACAGCAGTTCCAGCTCCTTGGGCGGCGTATCCACCCGCTGCCCCTTCACAGCCAGCTCATAGGAATCCAGATTGATGGTCAGGTTGTCAAAGCTGAGCTTTTTTGCCCCCACCTCCTCATCCGGACCGCTGCGGCGCAGCACCGCACGGATGCGAGCCAACACCTCTTTCATCTCAAAGGGCTTGACAATATAGTCATCTGCTCCCCGGTCCAGGCCGGAGACTCGATCCTCCACCTCACCCTTGGCGGTCAGCATAATAACGGGTGTTTCTCCCGCCTGACGGATTTTTTCCAGCACCGACCAGCCATCCATCACCGGCAGCATGATGTCCAGCAGCACCAAATCGGGATTATAGGAAATGAACTCCTCCACCCCGGCTCCGCCGTCCCGGACCACACGGGTTTCAAACCCTTCTTTTTCCAAATAGAGATGCAGTAGCTCGGCAATGTTGCTGTCGTCCTCGACGATAAGCACTTTTCTCGCCATACACGAGCCATCCTTTCCTCGTTTTAGTTATCTCTATTATACCTGAAATCCGTGCGTTTGGGTGAATAATCTGTAAATTAGTCCCGCCTATCTCACAGCACGGTAGACGGTTCCAAACTCGCCCGCACACCCCTTCTGCTGCAGCAGCTGCTCCACCGTAACAAACCGCCAGCCTTGCTCTTTCAGGCAATCCACCACCTTCAGTGCCGCCTCCACCGAGGTCTGATAAATGTCGTGCAGCAGCACGATATCCCCGTCCCGCACCCGCTGAGTAATGTGCCGGACAATGCGCTCGGTGTCACCGTCCCTCCAGTCCTCCGGGTCCACCGACCACAGCACCACCGGACTGTCCGCCCAGCGGGCCGTGTTTTCGTCCATGACACCATACGGCGGCCGAAGCCACAGTTCCCGTTCTCCCACCAAAGGATGCAGAAGCCGCCGCAGTCCCTCCACCTGCCGGTTAAAATCCTCACGTGACAATCCGTTGACCTGTACGTGGTCCAGCGTGTGTACCCCCACCTGATGTCCCTCGGCAGCCATACGCTCCACCAGCTCCGGCGCCAGCTCCACCTGGCAGCCCACCAAGAAAAAGGTAGCCTTTGCCCCCCTTTCCCGTAAGCCATCCAGCAAGGTCGCCGTGTGCTGCGGATGGGGCCCGTCATCAAAGCTCAGGGCCAGCAGCTTTTCCTGCCCGGGCAGCTCCAGCTGAAGGTCTGCAGAGCTCGGTTTTGACTCGGGCCGCAGCTGCAGCACCCCCAGTATCAACACCGTCAGCGCCAAACACAATCGCACCGCTCTGCTCAAATGCCCCACCTCGATTTCTTTTACACATTTGTTGACAGTATGTGCAATCTTTCTCGCATTGTGCGGGGCAATTTTTTCTATAAAAAGAGCCTGCCGTCGGCAGGCTCTTTCGTTATTCTGTTTGATTCTCTTCCGCAACGGGTGCAGAATGTTCATCGGGTGTCTCCTCGTCGGCCGGGGACACATCTTCGCCGGAAACATCCGTTTCCTCTGACAATGCGCCAGACGTCCCAGCGGCGGGCGGCAGGATTTCCACCACCACCTGGCTCACGTCCGGCTTTTCAGATTCGCTGCTGGCAAAGGGCAGGTCAAGGTGTACGCCGTCTGCGCCGTAATAAAGGTACCGCTGTCCCAACAGCAGCGCCAGCACCATCAGCACTACCAGTACCACCAAAATGCCCGCAACCACGCCCCACACGTTCCGGGCACCGTTGCGCCCTCGATAGCCGCTATATTTCAGCCAGCCCACGCCTTCACCCACCTTTCCGCATCTATTCTATCTATTTATAATACGTTTGTCGAATTATGTCAATACATCTGCAGAAAAGTTCTTAATTCGTTAAGTTTTGTCCGTTTTTTGCACATTTGTTCAAATAACCAGGCCACCGTTCGGCTGTATCACCTGTCCGGTGACAAAGCGGCTGTCCTTTCCGGCAAGGAACAGGATGCTCCGTGCCGCATCTTCTGCCGTGCCCAACCGCTGCAGCGGAGTTTCCTGGCGCAGCTGCTCCAGACTTTCTTCATCCAGGTGGGCGTTCATGTCGGTTGCAATGAAGCCGGGCGCCACGCAGTTGACCCGAATACCGGAAGGCCCCAGTTCCTTGGCAAGAGCCTTGGTCATGGCAATCACGGCTCCCTTCGTTGCGGAATAGGCCACCTCACAGGAGCCGCCCGTCACCCCCCACATGGAGGCCAAGGTCACAATGCTGCCCGCCTTCTGCCGTACAAAATGGGGAACGGCAGCCCGCAGGGTGTAAAATGTGCCGTCCACATTTACAGCAAACAGCCGCCGCCACTGCTCGTCGGTGGTGTCGGTCAGCAGCTGCTGGGGCAGCGCAACGCCTGCACTGCACACCAGTGCATCCAGCTTGCCCAGTGCATCCACTGCCTGCTCCACCAGTGCCGCCGCCTGCTCGGGGCAGGAAACGTCGCTCCGGATGGCACAGGCCTTGACCCCAAGGTGCTCAACTCTCTCTACCACAGTATGCGCCGCATCTTCGTTTGTATGATATCCGACGGCAACATTCCAGCCCCGCTGCGCAAACAGCAGGGCCGCCGCCGCACCGATGCCCCGGCTACCGCCGGTAATAAGCACGTTCATTCCAAGTCCTCCAACGCTGCACGGGCCGCCCGTACAAGAACGGCTTCGTCCAGTTTTCTTCCGGCAAAGTATTCCAGTGCGTATATGCCTTGCCATATCAGCATACCAAGTCCGTTGGCCGTTTGCAACCCCAACTGTTCCGCCCGGGCAAGCAAAGCGGTTTTCCGTGGACTGTAGATGAGGTCAAACACCCTTGCTTCGGCGGGTAAATGCTCCAAAAAGGACAGGCTTTCAAACTGCTCTGCCACTCCGTTCATACCCAAGTTCGTGCAGTTGACCACAAGGTCGCTTTTCGCCGCCTCGCAGCACAGTTTTTCCAAAGAAAACCCGCACGCCATTACTCCGGGCAAGCCCAATTGCGAGCACAACGCCCCCGCATGTTTCACGGTTCGATTGGCCACAACAACCTTCCTCGCTCCTGATGCCATCAACTTGCACACCACCGCCTTGGCTGCACCGCCGGCACCCAGTACCAGTACACGTTTGCCCGCAGGCTCCATGCCCGTTTCTCGCAGGGCACGCAGAAATCCCTCTGCGTCGGTGTTGTAGCCGAACACCTTACCGTTCCGGATACATACGGTGTTCACTGCGCCGATCCGGGCAGCCTCGTCGGACAATTCGTCCACCAGATCCACCAGCACCTGCTTGTGAGGCATAGTGACGTTGAAGCCGGCGTAATCCTGTTGCTGGGCATAGTCCAGCCACGTTTTGGCATACCCCTGCTCCACCAGTTGGGCATCGTAGGTGAAATCCAGCCCCACTGCGGCAATCATGGCGTTCTGAATGACCGGCGAAAGAGAGTGTTCGACGGGGTCACCGATGACACACAGCTTTTTCATCCCTCGTCACCCTTCAAAAAGTGGTCCATAGCCATAAGATACCCATCAAACCCATGACCGTAAATCTGCCCCACGCAGGCGGGGGCGGTGACCGATATCTTCCGGAAGGCATCCCGGTTGTCAATGTCGGAAATATGTACCTCAAAGGCAGGCACATCCACCGCCTTCAGCGCATCCAGAATCGCATAGCTGTAGTGGGTGTACGCCGCCGGATTGATAATGATGGCATCGTACACCCCGTCGGCGGCGTGGATGGCATCGATGATGGCCCCTTCGTGGTTGGACTGGACGCAATCGGCACTGCTGTTATGTGCGGCGGCGTAGTCCTCCACCATGGTACACAAATCGGCATAGGTACCCTTGCCGTAGATGTCCGGCTCACGCTTGCCTAACCGATTCAGGTTGGGGCCGTTGATGATCAGAAATTTCATACTTCACACTCCTGTGCATACAGCTCGGCGATTTTTTCCGCCGCCTGCTGCGCCGTTTGGGTGCCGGAAATAATATGGTCGGCATACCGGCGGTACAAAGCAATGCGCTGGTCATACAGCTCGTACAGCCGTTGGGTATCTGTCCCCACAAGTGGCCTTCCCGTCATATCCTGTCCGGCGATGTCCTCCACCGCACGGTCCCGAAAAAAGACCATCCCCATCTTGGACAGCGTCTGCATATTCTCTTCCCGCAGTACCATACCGCCGCCGGTGGCGATGACCGTGCGCTCCATGGCTGCGGCGGCACTTGCCGCACGGCTCTCCATGTCCCGGAACGCAGGCTCGCCAAATCGCTCAAAGATTTGCGGAACAGGCATACCCTGTTCCCGCTCCACCATCTCGTCCGTATCTGCAAAGTCCATATTCAGCATATCCGCCAGCAACCGACCCACACAGGTCTTGCCGCTGCCGGGCATACCGATCAATACAATGTTTTTCTTCATAATTCCCTCACAGATTGGACACAAAGTTGCCCAGCACCCGGAATTGGGCCGTAGTCTGGGACAACTCGTGCAGGATGCCGTCCATCTCCGGAGCGGTCAGGCTGCCGTTGAACTCCAGAAAGAACATATACTCCCAGCTGTGCCCCGGCATGGGGCGGGACTCCAGTTTGGTCATATTCAGCCCGTTAACCGCAAAAATACTCATAATGCGGTGCAGACTTCCCGACTCGTGGGGCAGCGAAAACACGATGCTGACCTTATCCGACCCCGTCCGCAGCTCCATCATGGGACTGACCACCACAAATCGGGTGGAGTTGTTGGCGTTGTGGTTTGTCCCCCGGAACAGGATGTCCAGTCCATACAATCCCGCCGCACGTTCGGCGCAGATGGCCGCCTTGGTCACGTCCCCGGTCTCAGCCACAAACTTCGCCGCTCCGGCGGTATCCCCGCAGGGCACCTGCACCCATCCGGGGTGCGCATTCAAAAACCGGTCGGACTGGAACAGGCCCTGTTCGTGGGAATAGACGTGGGTAATGGTATCAAGACTTGCGCCGCGGGGTGCCATCAGGCAGTGCTCCACCTTTACCGTGGTTTCCCCCACAATATAGCAGTCGTATTCATTCATCAGGTCATACACCTGACGAATAGCGCCGCTGGTACTGTTCTCGATGGGCAGCACGGCATAGTCCGCCCGCCCCTCTTTCAGGGCGCAGAACGCATCTTCAAACTGCTCCACGCCGATATTTTCCGACGTGTCACCAAAGAAGTTGATGCAGGCCACTTCGCTGTAGGCCCCCGCCACGCCCTGATAGACCACCCGAGGCCGGGAAACCGGCTCACGCACCGCCGCCAGTGCCCGCTTACAGCGGTCGTAGCCGGGATTACCGCCCTCCTCATGGATGAGCTTGCGCTGCCGGCGGCGACTGATGGCCATCAGGTTTTCAAACATGGCGGTCAAGTCGGCCCGGTCAGCAGCATCCGCTACCATGGCAGCCTTCTCCGCCAGCACCTCCCGTTCCCGTGCCGGATCCAGCACGGGGATGCCCCGCTCCAGCTTGTACTGTCCCACCTTGTCCACCACCGCCATGCGTTGGCGGAACAGGTCTGCCAGCTTCCGGTCAATGGTGTCGATTTGTATCCTGTATTGTTTCAATTCGTCCATACGGACACCTTCTTTTCTCAAATCCCCAGCAGTTCGCAGGCGGCAAGGGCGGCCGCTGCCTCAATGACGGGCACGGCACGGTGTACCACGCAGGGGTCGTGTCGGCCTTTCAGCTCCAGCTGCGCATTTTCCATCGTTTCCATATCGATGGTAAACTGTGTCCGGCCGATGGAGGGGGTCGGCCGCATCGTCACCTCAAAGGTCAGGGGCATCCCGTTGGTAATGCCGCCGTTGATACCGCCTGCGCAGTTTTGCTCTGCCTTCACGGTGCCGTCGTCATCCACGAAGAGGGGGTCGTTCGCCTCCGACCCACGCATGAGAGCAAACGCCGCACCTGCACCGAACCCCACCGCCTTTACGGCAGGTACGCCAAACAGATGCCGGGCAAAGATGCCCTCGGCATTGTCCCACATATCCGGGCCACCAAGACCCACGGGCAGACCGAACACACCGCACTCGATGCTGCCGCCCACGCTATCCTGCTCCTCTTTGGCCTCCAGAATGGCGGCTTTCATCTCCTCCCCCGCAGCATCGTCCAGCACGGGAAAGTCCTTATCCGCCACCGCCTGCAAGCCGGCGTAGTCCTCCATAGTGGCATCGGAAATGCCGTAGATGCTGCTGATGTGAGCACCTACAAAGACGCCTTTCTGTGCCAAAAGCTGTTTGGCAATCGCCCCGGCAAAGACAAGGGGAGCTGTCAGCCGACCGGAGAAATGTCCACCGCCCCGGTAATCGTTGTACCCTTCATAGCGCACGTGGGCGGGCCAATCCCCATGACCGGGCCGGGCAAGATTCCGGGTGGCCTCGTAATCCGCAGAACGGGTGTCCGCATTCTCTATGACAGCGCACAGGGGTGCACCGGTGGTCCTGCCCCCGAATACACCGGAGAGCAGCTTCACCTCGTCCCCCTCCCGCCGTGCGGTGGACAAGCCATCCCCCTTGGGGCGGCGGCGGTCCAGCTCTCTTGCAACCGCCTGTATATCCAGTTCCAGACCTGCGGGAACACCCTCCAGCACCACGCCGATGGCGGGGCCGTGGGACTCACCGAAGATGGTGTATTTCATAACCGTCAACTCCTAACGATGATTCCACCCAATTTCTCGTAGTCTTCCCAGAAGCTTGGGTAGGACTTGTTCACACATTCTGCACCCAGAACCGTGACCGGCTGTCGGCACCGGGTGGCCGCCACCGCCGTCATCATGGCAATGCGGTGGTCATTGTGGCTGTCGACCGCAACGCCGCCGGCAAGGCTGTCCTGCCCGGTAATGAGCAGACCGTCAGGTAGTTCCTCCACCTGAGCGCCCATCGCATTCAGCACCTGTGCCACAGCGGACAGCCGGTCGCTTTCCTTGATGCGCAGGCGGGCGGCGTTGACAATGCTCGTCGTCCCCTCCCGCACCGCCGCTACCGCCGCAAGGGCGGGGACAAGGTCGGGACACTGGGACACGTCCAGCACCACATCGCCGTCTTGTGCGAGTTTTTCGCAATGCGCTGCGACAATTTTATCTCCCTGGCAGGATTGGCTGTCCATGTCCAAAACACCCACCCGGCTCCCCAGCGTCCCGGCTGCCAGCCAGAAGGCCGCCTGAGACCAGTCTCCTTCCACGCTCACGTGGGCGGGGCAGTATCGTTGATTGCCGGGGACGCACAGGATCTGTTCGTCCTCCCAATGGGCAACGATACCAAACTGCGTCAGCGCATCCAGCGTCATGTCCACGTAGGTGCGGCTCTCCAGCGGCGTGGTGATAACAATTCTGCTATCACCGTCCAGCAGAGGCAAGGCATACAGCAATCCCGTGACAAACTGGCTGGACACATCACCGGGCAACTCGTACTCACCCGGAGTCAACTCACCCTCCAGACCGGCACGTGCACTTCCCTCTTCCCGGGCATAGTAGATATCGCGTTTTTCAAAGATATCAAAATAGGGCTTCAGCGGCCGGTCCATCAGCCGCCCGTGACCGACAAAGCTGCCTCCCCCCGCCACCGCAAGGGAAATCGGTATCAAAAACCGCAGGGTGGAGCCACTTTCACCGCAGTCGAAGAACAGCGGTTTTTCCCGATCGACTCTGCCTGCGCACCCCACCACATGCAAGCCGTCTGCCTGCTGCTCCGCCTGAGCACCAAGGGTACGAATGCAGTTCAGCGTAGCCTCAATGTCATTGGACAGGGACAGCCCGGCAATGACGCTTTCCCCCCGGGCCAGTGCCGCCGCCAGCAGAAGGCGGTGTCCCTGCGACTTGGAGGCGGGTGGTATCACGGTACCGGACAATTTACCCGGTGTGATCGTCACGTTCATGCGTTCACCTGCTGCTCATGCAGCCCCTTCAACCGCTCCAGCAAACCAGGAATGCTCAATTCCTCCGTGCGTGCCATACCGAGCTTCTCCGGCAGCACCACCCGGATGCCGCCGTCCCCCCGCTTTTTGTCCTTGCACACGGCGTGTTCCATGACGTCCCAGGGGCAGGGTATGCTGTTGGGCAAGTCATATTTCACCAACAAAGCGGCAATTTCATCCTCAATATGCGCCGGGGTAATGCCCAGTTCCACGCCAAGGCGCACCGCCCACAGCATGCCCACCGCCACCGCCTGACCGTGGGTCCATCTCTCATAGTTTCCCGCCGCCTCAAAGGCGTGGCCGATGGTATGGCCGAAGTTCAGCAGCATCCGCAAGCCGTTCTCCCTCTCGTCTGCGCAGACAATGTCCGCCTTGATAGCGCAGCAGGTGTACAACACCTCCTCAATCTGCCCCATCACGCCGGCTCGCCCGCCACAGTCGTTCAGCAGGCGGAAGAACGCCTCATCCCGGATACATCCGTACTTGATAACCTCCGCCATGCCGTCGGAAAAGATACGGTCGGACAGGGTGCTCAGGCAATCCGGATCCATCAGCACCACCTTTGGCTGCCAAAACGCCCCCACAAGGTTCTTGCCTGCAGGCAGGTCGATGGCAGTCTTGCCTCCCACGGAGGAATCCACCTGTGCCAACAGGGTGGTAGGTATTTGAACGAAGTCCACCCCACGCAGCACCGTAGCTGCGGCAAAGCCGGTCAAATCGCCCACCACGCCGCCGCCGAGTGCCACCACCGCATCGGTGCGGCTCAGGCCAAAGTCCATCATCTGCTCATAAAGCTGCCCCAGCATTTCAAGGCTCTTGGAACTCTCCCCGGCGGGCACCACGATACCCTCCACAGCGAAACCGGCGGACGCCAGGGCATCCTGCACCCGCTGCAGATAGAGGGGCGCCACGTTGCTGTCGGTGACCACAGAAAGACGCCTCGCACGAGGACAGACGCCACGGATATACTCCCCTGCCCGATCCAGCAATCCCGGTTCAATATGAATATTGTACTCCCGACCCGGCAGGGTCACAGTCAAGGTTTTCATCACAAGCCCCTTATCTCACGAAGGTTTTTCCCATCAGATCCACCAGAGCGGCAGACTTTCCCATCAGGTGGGTAAACTGCTCCGGGGTCAGGGATTGCTGACCGTCGCACTTGGCGTGAGCCGGGTCGTTGTGCACCTCCACGATCAACCCGTCAGCTCCCGCCGCAATGGCGGACATGGCCAGTGGCTCCACCAGCCAGTGATAGCCACCGGCGTGGGAGGGGTCTACCACCACGGGCAGATGGCTCATGCGCTTGAGGATAGGAATGGCGGACACGTCAAAGGTATTCCGGGTACCCGTTTCAAAGGTGCGAATCCCTCGCTCGCACAGAATGACGTTCTCGTTGCCCGCCGCCATGATGTACTCGGCAGACATGACCCACTCCTCATAGGTGTTGGAAAGTCCCCGCTTAAGCAGTACGGGTTTGGACATCTTTCCCACTTCTTTCAGCAGATCGAAATTCTGCATATTCCGGGCACCCACCTGCACGAGATCCACCTTTTCCTCAAAGATCTCGCAGTATTTGGGGCTCATGATCTCGGTGACCACGGGCAAACCCGTGTCCTGACGTGCCTCCATGAGCAGTTCCAGCCCGTCCAGTCCCATACCCTGGAAGGAATAAGGGGAGGTGCGGGGCTTGAATGCGCCGCCGCGGAGCATGGCCGCACCGGCCGCCTTTACGTCCCGTGCCACTTCAATGATTTGCGCCTCGCTCTCCACCGAGCAGGGGCCGGCCACTACGGTAAAACTGCCGCCGCCTACGGGCACACCGGCGGCGGTGACCACTGTATCCTCTGGATGGAACTTGCGATTGGCCTTCTTATACGGCTCCTGCACCCGCATCACACGCTCCACGCCGGGGATCATCTCCAGCTTGTGGATGTCCAGATGGGCAGTATCGCCCACCAGACCCAGAATGGAGCAACCCACGCCGTGGGTCACCCCCACCTGCACCTGCTCCTGCTGTTCCAATCGTACGACAAGCTCGTGGATATCTTCCTGTCTCGTGCCGGGTTTCATAATAATGACCATACAGTTATCCCTTCCTTTCGGACATACAAAAAGGCGCCCATTGATGAACTCAATGAGCGCCCAAACTTACGTTGGTATCCTGCTGTGCCTATAGCGGCCACTCATCCGTTCATCGTTTTGTCCATGCCAAAATAGCCGGTGCCCATAAATCGAGCCCGGCCGCAGGTAAAGAAAACGGATGCAATTGTGACCGCAGAACGGTTCATAACACTACCTCACAGAACCAATTTGCTGTATTATACTCCTACCTGCTGCAAATTGCAACCTCTAAAAGGCAATTTTTTGCATTAAAGTGAAAAAGTTTTTTGCCTCTTGACAACAAAAAAATTTGTGCTAAACTTGTGCTCACAATGGGGAGTCCGAATTGACGGGCTGAGAGGCGGATGTTTTCTGCGACCCTTTAACCTGATCTGGATCATGCCAGCGTAGGGAACATCACATTGCGTCGTCGTATTCTGCCACGACCTTCACGCAAGCAACAGATGCCTTCGCCGGGATGACCGGCGAGGGCATCTTTTTTCATACAGGAGGAAAAACAAATGAAAGCAAGTGTTGCCATCCAAACTCTGCCGGCCGCCGCCAACGACGAGGAGCTCATCCGCATTGTGGATGAGGTCATTGCCTACATCAAAAGCACCGGACTGAACTACTATGTCGGGCCTTTTGAAACGGCCATCGAAGGGGACGACTACGACCAGCTCATGGACGTGGTCAAGCAGTGCCAGCACGTGGCCGTCCGGGCCGGCGCAGAGAGCGTCAGCGCCTACATCAAGGTCACCTACCGACCGGAAGGAGAGGTCCTGACCATTGACAAAAAAGTTACCAAGCATCACCAATAAGTTCCCCGTTTTGATCGCCGTGACCACCCTTGTCCTGCTGTGGCAGTTGATCTGCTCGACAGGCGTGGCTCCGGCTTACATGCTTCCCTCTCCCATCCGGGTGCTGCAGGCCTTTTGGTCCGAGCGTGCCCTGCTGTGGGAAAATGCCCTGGTCACCTTGCAGGAGGCATTCATCGGATTGGGTCTTGGCATCCTGCTTGGTTTTATTTTCGCCACGGTAATGGACGCCATCCCCGCACTGCGCCGTGCCGTTTACCCCATCCTCGTGCTGACCCAAACGGTTCCCACTGTAGCCATCGCCCCACTTTTGGTGCTTTGGTTCGGCTACGGACTGCTGCCCAAAATCATTCTGATCGTTATTACCACCTTTTTCCCCGTAACCGTAGGTCTGCTGGACGGCTTTGCCGCCGCAGACCCGGATGCGGTGAATTTGCTGCGCTCCATGGGTGCCGGAAGATGGCAGATATTCCGGCACATTAAGTTCCCCGGCTCACTGGGCGCATTCTTTTCCGGTCTGCGCATCGCCGCAGCCTACTGCGTGGTAGGTGCCGTCATCAGCGAATGGCTGGGCGGCTTTGGCGGTCTGGGTGTCTATATGACCCGGGTGAAAAAGGCCTTCGCCTTTGACAAAATGTTCGCTGTTATCTTCCTCATCAGTGCCATTTCTTTGGCCCTGATGGCACTGGTGGACCTGACCCGCCGCCTTTGTATGCCCTGGCTGCGCTCGCAGGAACGCCCCAAAAATTCATAATTGCAAGGAGTTTTTTACATGAAACATATCTCTCGTTTGTTTGCCGTACTGTGTGCGGTCGCACTCACCCTTTCCCTGTGCGCCTGTACCCCCACCGCCCCTGTAGACGATGACCAGTCCCTGACTCCCATTACCTTCGTGCTGGACTGGACTCCCAACACCAACCACACCGGCCTGTACGTGGCTCTGGCCAAGGGTTGGTTTGAGCAGGCCGGTCTGGACGTGGAGGTGGTGCAGCCCCCCGCAGACGGTGCCGAAGTATTGGTCGCCGCCAATCACGCACAGTTCGGCGTGTCGTTTCAGGACTCTCTGGCGCCCGCCCTCAGCGGCGACACCCCCCTTCCCGTCACGGCGGTGGCTGCTGTGATCCAGCACAACACCTCCGGCATCATCTCCCGTGCCGGTGAAGGGATGGATGCCCCCTCCGGCCTTGCCGGGCACAAGTACGCCACCTGGGATCTTCCGGTGGAAAAGGCAACGATCGCCCACGTCATGGCTGCCGACGGCGGCGACTTCGATGCCGTGGAGCTGATTCCCTCCACCGTCACAGACGAGGTTTCCGCCCTGCAGAGCCGGAGTGTGGATGCCATCTGGGTGTTCTACGCCTGGGCCGGTATCGCCTGCGAAACCGCCGGACTGGATACGGACTACTTTGCCTTTGCGGACATCGATCCGGTCTTTGACTTCTACACGCCCGTCATCATCGGCAGCAACGAGTTCCTTTCCCAGAATCCCGACGCCGCCCGTGCGTTCCTCTCCGTGCTCGCCCGGGGCTATGAGTTTGCCGTCAGCGACCCCAAAGCAGCTGCCGACATCCTGATGGAGGCCGCACCCGAACTGCGTGCCAACGAAGACCTGGTCTATGCCAGCCAGCAGTACCTGGCCGGGCAGTATACCGCCGACGCTGCCCGTTGGGGCGAGTTTGACCAAACCCGCTGGGCCGCCTATTTCAGCTGGCTGAACGAAAACGATCTGGCGCAGGGACTGGATCCCAACGCCGGCTTCACCAACGACTTTTTGCCTGGCTGATGGGCGTTCTGGAAGTACAGGGGGTAAGCAAGGCCTTTGACGGACGCCCCGTTCTTGACGGAATCGACCTGACCCTGAACCAGGGCGAGCTGGTCTGTCTGCTGGGCGTCAGCGGCGGTGGCAAGACCACCCTGTTCAACATCATCTCCGGCCTGCTTTCCCCGGACTGCGGCCGGGTTCTGCTGGACGGGAGGGACGTGACCGCTTGTCCGGGGCAGGTGAGCTATATGCTGCAAAAGGATCTACTGCTGCCCTATCGCACGGTTCAGGACAATGTGATCCTTCCTCTGCTGCTGCAAGGAGTTCCCCGCAGTAAGGCTTTGAAAACGGCGTGCGACCTGTTCGATGTGTTCGGCCTGGACGGTACCCAGCGGCTTTATCCCGCACAGCTGTCCGGTGGTATGCGCCAGCGGGCCGCCCTGCTTCGAACCTATCTGTTTTCCCGCAAGGTGGTTCTGTTGGATGAGCCCTTCTCCGCCCTGGATGCGCTGACCAAGTCCGCCATGCACCGCTGGTATCTGGACGTAATGGATCGCATGCCCGTGTCTACCCTGTTTATCACCCACGACGTGGACGAGGCCATCCTTTTGTCCGACCGCATCTGTCTTCTTACCGGCTCTCCCGGGCAAATCTCCCATCAGATCCCCGTCCCTCACCCCCGTCCCCGATCGGACGAGTTTAAGCTCTCGCAGGAATTTCTGTCCTGCAAAAAACAGATTCTGTCCCTGCTGCAATGACGCAAAACGGCTGTCACCATATGGTGACAGCCGTTTTTTATCCCTCATAGGGCAATTCATACAAATAGCGCCGGGCCAAATCAAAGGCATGATGGGCCGTTTGGGTGCGTAACCGCTCCCGCATGGGGCGATTGCCCAACTGCAGCGGACGCACATAGCTGCCATCCACAGTGGCAATGGCTACGAACGCCGTCCCCACCTCGTTGCCCCGATCGTCCCGGTCGGGGCCGGCCACGCCGGTGCTGGCAAGGGCGATATCACAGCCCAGCAACCGCCTGGCCCCCTCCGCCATGGCTTTCGCCACAGGGGCGGACACTGCGCCGTGTTCATCCAGCAGTTCCCGGGATACACCCAACAGGTCGTGCTTGACCTCGTTGGTGTAGGACACCACGCCGCCCCGAAACACCCGGGACACGCCGGGCAGGTCGGTCAGCCGCTTGGCCATCAGGCCGCCGGTAATACTCTCTGCCGTACCGATGGTCAGTCCCTTCTCCTCCAGCAGCCACTGCACCACCTGCTCCAGACTCGCCACGTCCACTCCGTAGACCTTATTTCCAAAAATACCCTTGATTTGCTCCACCGTGGGCAGCAGCAGTTCCTGCGCCTGCGCATCGGTGTCCGCCTTGGCCGTAACACGCAGCTCGCACTCCCCCTCCTTGGCATAGGGGGCAAGGGTTGGGTTGGTCATGGTATTCATCTGCTCCCGCAGCACCGCTTCCATGGAGGACTCGCCGATGCCGAACAGCTTCAGCGTGTGGGACGCAATAACTCCCTCGGACAGGTTCTGCAGGTAAGGCATCGCCCGATAGCGGAACATGGGGGTGCACTCGCTGGGCGGGCCGGGCAGCATGATGACGTGGACGCCATCCACCTCAAAGGCGCAGCCGGGAGCGGTACCCCAATCGTTCTCCAGCACCACGCAGCCCTCGGGCAGCATGGCCTGCTGCAGGTTGCTCTCCGGCATTTCCCGCCCCGTGCGGGCAAAAAAAGCACGGATACGCTCTGCCGACGGCTCGTGGAAAACCAGTTTTTTGCCAAAGGCCTCCGCCAGCACGTTCTTGGTCAGATCGTCGCAGGTGGGGCCAAGGCCGCCGGTGGTGATGATAATATCCGCCCGACTACGGGCGAGTTCCACCGCTTCTTTGGCACGGCCGGGGTTATCCCCCACCACCGTGTGCCAGTACACGTTCAGTCCCAGCTCACTCAACCCCCGGGACAGCATCTGCGCATCCGTGTTGGCAATGCTGCCCAGCAGCAGCTCCGTCCCCACGGACAAAATTTCCACCGTATGCGACATCGTATCACTCCAAACCCAAAATGGCGGGCAACTCATTCAAATTTCGAATGTCATAGTCCACCCGGAACCCCTCCGGCACCGGTTCACCCTTGGGGTTGTACCAGCAGCACAGGATACCGGCGTTGTTGCCACCCCGGATATCACTGGTCAGGGAATCCCCCACAATGAGCACTTCCCCGGGTGAAAAGCGCCCGATTTCGGCAAAAACAGCATCAAAAAAGCCTTTTCCCGGTTTTTCAATGCCGATGACATCGGAGATAAACACCCCGTCCAGCAGCATATCGAGGCCGGAATTTTTCAGCTTGCCCCGCTGGGCCACCAGGGTACCGTTGGTCACGGCATACTGACCCACTTTCCCACGCAGGGACTCCACCAGTTCCTTGCCGTTGTCGTTGAAGACCACGGTCTCACCCAACCGCACCTGATACTCGGCGTTGAACGCATCCACGCAGGCGGTGTCCAAACCGTAGGCGGCAAAAAACTCCTCAAACCGCCCCCGCAGCACCTGGGGTTTGGTCAGCTCACCCAGCTCCAGCCGCTTCCAGTACCGGGCGTTGATGGCGGAGTAGTCGGCCAGCATCCCGTCGGTCAGCACGCCCAATCCAAACGTCTCAAAGCAGGCGCCGATGGCCGCCCGCTCCGCCAGCTTAAACGACAGCAGCGTGCCGTCAATATCCCACAGAACGACTTTAATCATATTACACCTGCACCCGTTCAATGCCCTCGATAGCCTCGGTCACCAGCGCCTCGACGTCCAGACTCTGCTCGGCGTACTCCACCTCGCTCAGGGTGGGACGCAGGCGGGGATGGCGGGGGGTGAAAACGGTACAGCAGTCCTCATAGGGCAGGATGGAGGTGTCGTAGGTGCCGATCTTACGGGAGATCTGCACGATTTCCTCCTTGTCCATACCGATACAGGGGCGCAGTACGGGCAGGTCGGGCACTACCGCACCGGTGCAGGCCAGCGCCTCCATGGTCTGACTGGCCACCTGACCCAAGCACTCGCCGGTGACCAGTGCCTTGGCGCCGCACCGCTTGGCCACCTCACGGGAGATGCGCATCATAAACCGGCGCATGACGATGGTGAACAGCTCCTCGGGACAGCTGCGGCGAAGTTCCTCCTGAATTTTGGTGAAGGGCACCACGTGGACCACCATGTGTCCGCAGTAGGCGGTCAGCTGACGGGCCAGATCCAGCACCTTTTCCTTGGCTTCGGGCGAGGTATAGGGGTAGGAGAAGAAATGCACCATCTCCAGCGCCACGCCACGCTTTGCAATCATGTAACTGGATACAGGGGAGTCGATACCGCCGGACAGCAGGGACACGGCACGGCCGTTGACGCCCACGGGCAGACCGCCGGCGCCGGGTTCGGCGTCGGCGTGAACATAGGCGGCGTAGTCACGGATCTCCACGTGGACGGTCAGCTCGGGGTTGTGAACATCCACCTCAAGATTATCGTATGCCTCGTGCAGCTCACCGCCCACGTACTGACTGGTCTGAATGGAGTTCATGGGGAAGGACTTGTCGGCGCGCTTGGTCTCCACCTTAAAGGTGTGGGCCGCACGCAGCTTGTCGTCCAGAAACTCCTTGGCGCAGGCCAGAATGGCATCCTTATCCTTCTCGCAGGGGCGGGCCAGGGACACGCCCACGATGCCGAACACGTGACGGATGGCCTCAAATGCGCCGCGCACGTCGCAGCTGTCGTCCTTGGGCTCCACATAGGTGGTGGACTGGCGGGTATAGACCCGGAACTGTCCGTAGGGGTGCAGCCGGCGGTGCAGGTTGGCATGGAGCTTATCCTCGAAGGTGCGGCGGTTCAAACCCTTGAGCACCATCTCGCCCAACTTCAGCAAAATCATTTCGTTCATAACATTCGGTTCCTTTCCGAAACAAATTTCATCTTTCACATTATATCGGAAGCTTTCCCGTCTGTCCAGTCCCCTCCCTTTTAACTTAACATGTTGGTTTAGGCATATTTGAAATCCCTATGTTGATATGCACAAAGATGTTGTTGACAGGCAAAGAAAACGATAGTATTATTTAGATGTGGAATCCCCTTGTATATCGTCAATCGCATTTTGCGTAGTAGCGGTGGTAGGGGATTCCATTTCCTTTTGTTAAAAACGTTGAAGCATAGAACACCAACATTTTAAGTTAATTGGGACCCAGTCCCTGCCCCCTTGCTTTTGGGCGAAAAAAGTAGTAGAATAGTCGCTGACTATCCTGCGAGGTGATACCAGTGAACCGCAAAACGCTGGCTGCGGCCTTTCCTTTGACCGTTCCGGTACTGATGGGCTACATCGCCATCGGCATGGCCTTTGGCCTGATGCTGCAATCCATCGGCTACGGCCCCCTGTGGGCCTTTTTTATGAGCCTGACCATCTATGCCGGCTCCGGCCAGTATCTGGGCGTGTCCCTGCTTGCCATGGGCGCAGGTCTGGGTCAGGTGGCTTTGCTGACCTTTATCATCAATTTCCGCCACCTGGTCTACGGTCTGTCCCTGCTGGAAAAATTCCACGGCATGGGCCCCCGCAAGCTGTACATGATGTTTTCCCTGACGGACGAGACCTACGCCCTGCTCAGCAGTGCGCAGGCGTCCGAAGAGGTCGACCCCCACGACTTTTACTTCACCATCGCCCTGCTGGATCACAGCTATTGGGTGATTGGCTCGGTGCTGGGTGCCCTTGTGGGTCAGCTGCTTGGCTTTGATACCACCGGCGTGGACTTTGCCATGACCGCCCTGTTTATCGTTATCGCCGTCAGCCAGTGGCGCACCTACCCAAAGCATCTGCCCGCCCTGCTGGGCGCCGTTGCCACCCTCGTGTGCCTGCTGCTGGTAGGTGCGGAGAATATGCTGCTGCCCGCCCTGGGCATTATCGTTCTGATTCTGGTACTGGCCCGCCCCAAGCTGGATGTGCACGTCGCTGTGAAAGGAGCTGATGCAGTATGACCACACCCGCCCTCACCCCCGGCCAGGCAGCGCTGTCCATTCTGGTCATGGCCGCTGTCACCTTCCTGACCCGGGCACTGCCCTTCCTGCTGTTCGACCATGGCGACCACCCGCCACGCATCATTCTTTATTTAGGCAGTGTGCTCCCCCCCGCCATCATCGCCATGCTCATCGTCTATTGCCTGAAAGGGGTCAGCTTCGCCACCCCCGCCGGTTGGGTCCCCGCCCTTGTATCCGGTCTGGTTGCCGCAGGTCTGCACATCTGGAAGCACAACGACCTGCTGTCCATCTTCGGCGCAACGGCGCTGTACATGGTTTTGGTGCAAGCGGTGTTTGCTTGACAAAAGCGGTGCTTTCTCACATGAGAAAGCACCGCTTTTTCTCTTCTTCCCCGTTTATTCGCCGTCATGTCCGGCTACAATAAGCATATACTGGCAGCGACACCAAGGAAGGGAGGCCTCTCTATGCCCGAACCTCAGCGCATCTTCTCCTTTGGCCGGCGGGCCAAATTTCAATCCGCCGAGCGGCAGGAATTGCTGCAATCCCTGGCCGCCACCCGTGTACAAATCAACCAAGCTTACCGCAGCTTTAACACCGCCCACGACCCGGAACTGGTAGAGTCCTTTGTCTACGAGATCAACGCACTCCAGTCCCGGTACAGCTATTTGCTCCGGCGGGTCAAGGAACTGGAGGCTCCCCAGTGAGCGCCCCCGCCCTTTGGTTTTGTGGCGGGGGTGCGCTCCTCGTCGTACTGCTTTTGCTCCGCCGACCGTTGGGTCGGCTGCTGCGGCTGGGCAGGCGCAGCGTGGTAGCCTTGGCACTTCTGACCGTTTTAGGCAAATTTGCACCCCTTGCCGGTCTTTTGCCCGGCGCAAATCTTGTCAATGCGCTCATCATGGGCGTTCTCGGTCTGCCGGGCCTTGGTCTTTTGCTGATGCTGCAGTGGGTTCTTATATAAGGAACGGAACAAAAAATAAGGACCGCCGAAGCGGGCCGGGTTTTTATTATGCGGGTTGCTGTGGGGGGTGGCTTTGGTGGGCATCTTGCTGCTGTTTGGGCTGATCTGGCTGCCGCCGGCAGACGTGCCCGCTTCGTCCGATTTGAAAATGGAGGTGCCGCCGTCCGGGAACGGGCAGAAACTGGCGGCCCTCACCTTTGACGATGGGCCTCACCCCGAGTACACCGGCCCTTTGCTGGACGGGCTGAAGGAGCGGGGGATCAAGGCCACTTTTTTTCTTGTGGGGACACAA
>JAZSAQ010000024.1:0-25778 GCA_045601985.1 Lawsonibacter sp.
GGCGCAGGCTCCGGATTGGAGGGTGCAGGCTCCGGATTGGAGGGTGCAGGCTCCGGATTGGAGGGTGCAGGCTCCGGATTGGAGGGCGCAGGTTCCGGATTGGAAGGTGCAGGCTCCGGATTGGAGGGCGCAGGTGCCACGTCCCCTCCCGGCAGGCCATACTTGCCCGCATCCGCAGGATTGCACAGAACAACTTTATCACGATAGCTGTAAGTGCTGGTATTTTCCAAGGTTCTGCTGATCAGGTTGCCATTCCCGTCGTACACACAACGATACACTCGCACCTTGCAACCAGTATAGGGCGTAGTCTCTACCACAGTTTTGCCCGGAGCCACAGAGTCGCTCATCTTGTACACGACCTTGTACGGAGTCGTGCTCAGGGTTTCGTTTTCCAACTTCACGCTGAAGGGTTTTGCCATGGTGCCCTCGATCTTGATCGTCAGCTTACGCCCCTCCACCGTGGCACGGATGCGGATGGGGTAAGAGGTGTTGTTACTGAACTTAAAATCAATCGCATTATAGGCGACCGTGGCATCCATTCCGTTAGGCACATAACCCACGGTGTACATATGGTTTCTACGCTCGACAATCTTCAAATTAGCCCGCAGCACTGCCATATAAAGGGTAGAAGATCCCTGGCAGATTCCGCCGCCGATCTCGTTCACCGTCTTTCCGCCCACATAGGCCGGCGCAGACTTGTAGCCGTTCGCCACCGTACGGGGGCCCAGCGTGTTGTTGTAGGAAAACACCTGACCCGGCACCAGCACAACGCCATCCAAAGCCTTGGCCGCAGTGACAACATTGTTCAAACGATTGGCCGTGCCGCCGATGTTGGTTTCGCAGCTGCCCAGCACATCACGGAACAGCTTTGCATTTAGGCTCTCCTTGGTCACCTCGGGCACGGTCAGCTTCAGCTGCACCCGCATGGTTTCGCCCTCTCCCAGCTCCGCATAGCGGCTCTTCGCTGCCTCAAGGTCGAAATCGACACCCACCACATGGTCGGCTGTACGATAGGTTTGGGGATCAAGAGCCGCATCCTTCGGCTCCACGTGAACCTTGCTGTAGACCTCATCCAGATTCAGTTCCTCCGGCTGAGTGGTGACGACCACCGCCTCAACCCGGGTCACGTCGGACGTTTGTGCTGCGTCCAGCAGGCGCTTTTCGGTCTCCGGCCAGTTCACTCTGCGGCCGGTGATGCCCCGGCTGATCTTCAGCGTCTGATTCTCCACGGCCCAAACAGGATCAACCAGCTGGGTACCCGCCTTTTGATTCAAAAGGGTCATCGCCTGCACAAATTCACGCTTGCCCTCGTCACTCAGACGCAGCTTGCAGTCAAACGTGTCGCTCAAGCCGGTCAAACGTCCCGCAATGACAGCGCCACGCTGTAAAAACGGTTCCTTCCGTCCGATTTCCCAGGCCCGTTGGGCGATATCTGCCGCATCCACAACAATGTGTGCGCCATCAAACTCCTGCTCAGCCTCGCCTACGTATATGGTATACATGGTGCTGCCGTAGTGCTCCTTGGCCCAGTCGTTCAACGCCTGCTCTGCCTGCTGTACGGTTTTGCCGCCCAAGTCGACCCCACCGGCGTAAACGCCGGGCAGGATGGTGTTGCTCAATCCCGTCCAAACGCAAAGCAGCATATACACGCCAACAATGACGCCGACGAAACCGCCGGCGGTAAACAGGGCAATTTTCTTTCCCGTTCTCCCTTTGCTTTGTTCCCCGGTCTGAGGAATTACCTTCTCATCCATCAGGTTCTCTCCTTTTTCATCCCAAGTCTGCATAATACGGGACGATACCTTGTCGTCCATTATAGCATCAATTCGACACAATGTAATTACAGTTTGGTTACAGCCGGGCCTTTCCCCGCAATTTGTAGCGGTTTATCGCATCTTTGGGCACATGATACAGTTTATGTTCCTCAGCGCATCCCATTCCATATATTATGGTCAAAAAGAAAAGGATGACACGCAGGTCAAACCATCCATGTCATCCTTAATTGCATTATAATTGCTCCAGCAGTCCCTTGCAACCCGCCAGCACATCGTCAAAGGTCTCGTCAAAATTTCCGGTGTACCACGGGTCGGCAATCGCCTGACCAAGGCGACCGGCGTAGTCCAGCAGCAGGTGAATTTTCCCCTCAGGGTCACCGCCCAACATGCGGTGCATATTGCGTAGATTCGCCCCGTCCATACCAATGAGCAGGTCGAACTTATCATATTCCTCCGCACGCAGCTGCCTTGCCCGGTGTTCCCCACAGGGAATCCCCGCCCGAGCCAACCGCCGACGAGTGCCGGGATGGACCCCGTTGCCCAGTTCCTCGGTGGAGGTGGCGGCGGAGTCTGCGTAGAACTCCCCCGACCGCCCGGCCTGCGCCGCCAGATATTTGAACACATACTCCGCCATAGTGCTGCGGCAGATGTTGCCGTGGCAAACGAAAAGGATTTTTATCATACCTCAAACTCCCCGTTCGATTCAAATTATTCATTCTTCGTAAATAGTTGAAGTAATGTGTACGCAAACATACAACTTTCGGGCGCATCCCGTTATGGGTAGGGAAATATTTTACCCAAAAGGAGGATAAGCATGAACGAAAACGAAGCCTATATGATTCCCGAATGTAATCCGTACCGAACAAAAACCTTCTCGCAAGATATTACTTGCGATTGGTCTTCCGCAGGAAAAAGCCTGCGTGAAAGGGTCTCGGCACAACTAAAATTCGATGCGGCACATCAACTCAAACTGAAGGTAATGCTCGCCCAGGAAAAGCTGACCGCCCGCATCGAAAACGAAGGGCATTTGATTTGCGCAGAACTAAAGCGACTACATCGAAACAATTTGTCTGCAGAAAAGAGCATTGTTAAAGAGATGCTTAATCGAAGGATCGATGCAATTTGGCTGGCCAGTGCATCGGACTATGTCACTTTATGCACATTAAATTATCTCGGCAGTATCCCGGAGGATTCATATAATACGTCCAAAAGTCTTGAGTCAATCAAAAACGCACTCCAAGCAAGTTTCGAAACTATGATTCGTTCTTCTATCGAGCTGTTTGTAGAACAAAATCGCGCATTCAAAGAGCGCGCAATCGCCGTCATTGATGCGTGGAACGGAGGTCCGGTCGCACTTGCCGAGCAGGTACTGCGCTTGTTTACCTTCCATCGCTTCGGACTCGGCGACTCGATCCACCGTTCAAACATTCAGGCAAAGCTCACCGGCATCAAGCTTACCGGAAGAGCAAAATATACTTACATATGCGAACACTCCAAAACAACCTGCTCCCAGTGCCAGGCACTTGCCGGACAGACCTTTTTCACTTCTGAGGCGCAAGAAGGTGTAAACTTGCCTCCCATGCACCCCAATTGCCGTTGCACCATTCAGGGTTATCCTGCATTGCCGGAAGATATCACCACAGCCGAAGTGCTGAAGCTGATTCCCGAAGGCATTCTGCAGGCGGCAATCGATTCGGCTGTAGCATCGACAAGTGAATCCATTGGCAGCATAGCCAATGTTATAGGGGCTGGCTGGTCGCTGTTTTTCGAAGATGCCGTAAGGGATTTTTATGGCACATTTACTACGATCAACATTAACGGTGCCGAGTACCGCATCAACCGCAACAGCTTTACCGCCGTGGCGATTGGTCCGGATGGCGAACTCATTGTGCCAGAAAATGCGAAGCCATACGACAGGCAGATGCTGAACTTGATGAAAAAACGAGACGAGTTACCTGAAGGCAGCGAGGAACGTGCGAAGATTCAGGCGGAAATCGATCGTTTGGATGAAGAAAACAAAGAAAACAACGACGAACTACTCTCGGTTGTTTCTAAGCGCCAATACAACTTCTATGTTTTGGGGGCTGATGTCACAGAGCAGCTCAATGAGTATATGCGGCAGGCAGAAATAGATTATGCGCACATGCATAGAAAACCCTGGCTTGAAAATCTTTCCGAATTCAAAACACTTGTAGATGACTTTAGTAAAATGGACCTAAAGCGACAGCCTGAATGGCAGCATTCCGCATTGATTTACAATGGCGAGATTATCGATCGTGATGCCCCCGGAAATATTAATTACGGATATTTTGGCACCTTCTGCAACATCCCAAAGGCTATTTTGTTACTTGGCGCCGGATACGCACAGATTCGGGATGGGAATTCAGCTTGGGAACATTGGTTTGTGATTTTTGATGACCCAAGAGATACGTTCCGCGTCCTGCAAGGGATCGACATTTACGACCTTTGGCATTAAACATCGTGTAATTCGTAGTAATACCAATTGGCGCAAATTTTTTCAGTATAGTACCAATCGTGATCGTCGCCATATATTCCATCATCCCGATAACCATTTCTGTATGGCGTAGAGTATTTCAAGGATAATGGTGGGCCATATATACCACTTTCTTCGTAGAGAGGGTCCTCGTAGGCAAACAGATAGATATCTTCCGGTGAATAATAATATCCGTAGTTTACTTCGGTGTCCCAAGACCCGGTTCCAAAGTAGTGAAATGCTTGATGACCCAACGGAGAATCAATTTTAATGGTGTCTTTGTTCTCCAGTACATAGGCCGTGATTTCTTTTTGGATTTTGGCTTGCTCTATATCATCATGCACTCCAACGACCAAAAATATCACAGAAAGAAACAGCGCAAACACTATCAACTTAGCAACAGGAACAAGAGCCACTATAAGCAATGTCGAAAGTCCATCTTTATATCGGTTCATTGCATCATCACCTGTTAAAATTATAGTATAACGTCCGAGCAAAAGTCAATGTCCGGGTCTATAGAACCCAATTGCAACTTAAGGAAGTCTACTTTCAACAAACCCCGCCTTGTCCACGAATAGACAAGGCGGGGTTTATCTGTCATCGCACAGAGGCAATTATCCTTTTTTCGCTCGTTCAAAAGTAGTAAACGGGTAGTAAACTTTTCCTCCCGGTCCTTGAAACCCTTACAGCATCAATCGTTCCGGAGTTCAGTTCGTATAGTGCCGTGGCAAACGAACAGGATTTTAGTCATACACCTTCCCTCACAGCATCACTTCAGCGGAGTTTTGCGGATAAACAGCACCCCCAGCGTGTTGGCACCACAGTGGGAGGAAATGGTGCAGCCGGCCCGAGTCACAAACACCTCTTTGAAGGGCAGCGTCTGCTTCACCGCTGCCACAACACTCTCCACCACTTCGGGTGCGCAGCCGGCGTGGGTGACGAACACCCGGTCAAGGTCGATGTCGCCGGCATCCGCCAGACGTTCAGCCACGTATTCCAGCAGCACCTTGCCAAACTTGCCACGGTACTTCTTGCCCACACCCATGGCGCCGTCCTTGACGCAGATGCAGGGTTTCAGCTGCAACAGATTGGCGCCAAAAGCCGCCACCGAGGAGCAGCGACCGCCCTTGGCCAAATACTCCAGATTGTCCACGATAAAGGAGGCATCCACGCAATCAGCAAGGGCCGCCACCTTCTCGGCAATTTCCTTTGCCTCCATACCCTGCTTGGCCATCTCCGCAGCCGCTACCACCAGCAGGCCGTTGCCCGTGGACAAGTTCTTGGAGTCGATGACGTACACGTCCTCAAATTCCTCCGCTGCAAGCCGGGCGTTGTTGTAGGTGGCAGACATGGACGAGCTGATGGTAAAGTGGATGACCGCACTGCCGTCCCGGGTCAGCTCCTCAAAAAACCCGGTGTTTTCCGCAATGTTGATGGCGGAAGTCTTGGGCAGCTGTCCGGTTTTCGCATGGTATGCATAAATGTCGTCCGGCGTAACGTCTACGCCGTCCCGATAGATTGTATCCCCCAGCGTAACACCCAAAGGAATAACGCGGATTTGATAACGTTCAATCAACTCCTTGCTCAAATCGCAGGTGCTGTCACTGGAAATAATAACAGGCTTGCCCATGTTGCTTCCTCCTAAATCACTGTAGTTTATGTTTCTTATCCGCCCTGCAGGCGCGCCGTTTCCGACGGATCCGCCCGCTCGGGATGGAACCCGTGGTCGATACGTGACATGGCACGGTATTGCGTGGGGGTAATCGAATAGCTGCGGCAAAACGCATGAGAAAAGTGGGCCGCATCATAGAATCCCACTTCCTGCGCAATGGTGCTGACCGGGTCGTCCGTTTTTTCCAACAGGCGCTTCGCCGCCTCCAGCCGGCATTGCCGCACGTACTGTTGCGGTGCCCGCCCCACTCGGTCCCGGAACCACCGGCAAAAATACACCGGGTGCAGATGCATCAATTCCGCTAGATTTTCGTTGGTCAGCGACTGGGACAGATTCTGATGCACATAGGCCAGCAAGGTCATCAGTTCTCTGGGGCTATCCTGCAGCACCGGAATATCGTACGGGAACGCAAGGCGCAAAAACAGCGCCAACAGGCGAATACCCTCCGCCTTAGCCTCCATGCAGCGGGTCAGGTCATCGGCATGAAAGGCCCCGGAAAAGGCGGCAAATCGTCGTTCCACCTCTTCCCGCATCTCCGGCGGCACCGACACCACCATGGGCAACTGGGGCAGCTTTGCCAAAATGTCGCTGGGGTACAGGTCAAAGTGCATCCAATACTTCCGCATGGGCAGTTGCGTGTGGGAGGCATAGCCGTGGTCCACACCGCTCGGGATAAAGAACCAATCTCCGGGTTGAACCAGGTAATTTTTATCCCGCAGACGAATATGGCAACCGCCGTCCATCAGATAGTAAAACTTGTTCTGTTCAAACACGCTGCCACTCAACCGCCAGGCAGAATTTGGTGGCGCCGAATACAGGCCGCCCGCCCGACAGACAAAATTCAAATTTGCCAAAAATGAACTATCCAGCGCCTGCATCTTCTCGCTCCCTCATCTTAATCCTATACAAACTTCTGTTCCTGTTGTCACAATCACCTTATTATAATGGCGGTATGATTTACTTGTCAATAGTAAGCTTTTGCTCCAAAAATCGCACAGGAGGCCCTTATGAAGACTTGGAAACCAGAAAGTTTCGAGCTGGAGTGCGTTGTCCCCGGCCTGCGCCGAGAGGCCAAACTGTAACCAAACAAAAAACCGGCAGGTCAAACGACCTGCCGGTTTTCTATTTACTTATTCCACGGAAATCATGTAGTAGTACACAGGCTGTCCGCCGGGCAGCAAGCTGACCTCGGCATCGGGACAGGCGGCGGAGAAAATCTCCTGCGCCTTCTGGGCCTGCTCTTCGGTGACATCCTCGCCGTAGAAGATGGTGACGAACTCGGCACCCTTCTCCCCCTCGGCCTGCGCCAGCCGCTCCAGCAGAGCAGTCAGGTCCTTATCCGTGCCAAACAGCTGATGCTCGGCAAGCGCAAGATAGTCGCCCTGGGTGATGGCAAAGCCGCCGAAGTCGGAATCACGGGCGGCATAGGTAATCTCGTCGGTGCGAACGTTGGCAAAGGCCGCCGTCATAGACTCGGTATTGACCTTCTCCTCCGCATCGGGGTCAGCACAGAGCATGGCGCTGATGCCCTGAGGTACGGTCTTGGTGGGCAATACGACCACTTTCTTATCCTCGCACAGGGGGATACACTGCTGGGCCGCCATGATAATGTTCTTGTTGTTGGGCAGAACGTAGACAATTTCAGCCGGAGTAGCGTCAATCGCCTTGAGAATATCCTCGGTAGAGGGATTCATGGTCTGACCACCGCCGACGATGGCATCCACACCCAGATCACGGAACACAGCTTCAAGACCCTCACCGGCGCATACAGCCACATAACCGAACTTCTTCTCCGGCTCGGCATGGACGGGGGCCCCGCCATTCTCCAGTTCGACCTCCACAGCCTCCAGATCATCGGTGCTCTGCGCCTGCCGACCGGCCGCCAGATCGTCGCGCTGGGTGACCATATTCTCGATCTTGGCCAGTTCCAGGGTGCCGTACTTCTGGGACTCATTCAGGGCGTCGCCGGGGGTGTTGGTATGGACGTGGACCTTAAACGCCTCGTCGTCCTCGCCGATGACCAGACTATCGCCGATGCTGTTGAGGTAAGCACGGAAAGGTTCCAGGTTAACGTCGGGGTTGTTCTTGCGCACGATAAATACGGTATCGAAGGCAAAGGTGATCTCCTCGTCAGCCAGAGCGCTGAACTCAGCCTTCTCGTTGGGCTCATCCTTTTCTTCGCCGGTCATCTCGGGCATGGGCAGGCCGCACATCTCGTCCAGCATACCCTGCAGAATGACCAGAAAACCCTTGCCGCCGGCATCGACTACGCCGGCCTTTTTCAGCACGGGGTTCTGATTGATGGTGTTGTCCAGCGCCTCCTGACCGGCAGCAATGGCAGCCTCCAGCACAGCCTGGATGCCGTCGTCCTGTCGGGCATGGGCGGCGGCGCCGGCAGCGGCAAGACGGGACACGGTAAGGATCGTGCCCTCGGCAGGCTTCATAACCGCCTTATAGGCAGCGGCCACGCCAAAGTCCAAAGCAATGGCGAGATCACGGCCGTCGATGGTTTCCTTCTCCTTCACAGCCTTGCCAAAGCCACGGAACAACAGAGACAGGATAACGCCGGAGTTACCACGGGCACCACGCAGCAGAGCGCTGGCCACAGCACCGGCGGCACTGCCTACGCTGTCGTGCTTTTTCTTCTTCATCTCGGTGGCGGCGGCGGAAATGGTCAGACACATATTGGTGCCGGTATCGCCGTCGGGCACAGGGAACACATTCAGGTCGTTGATGGGCTGCTTCTGTTGATGGATGGCGGCTGCGCCGTGAATCACCATCTGCTGGAAAAGCGCCGCGTCAATGGTCTTAATCATAGCCGATTATTCCTTTCTGTTTAGCTGGCGGCGCTTACACGCGCATGGCGTCCACACACACATCCACGGACTTGACCTGGAACCCGGTCATCTTACTGACAACGTAGCGCACCTCGCTCATAATCGAGCGGCTGACCGCCATCAGGTTAACGCCGTTCTCCACAATAATGTGCAGTTCGATGGATACGGTAGAATCCTCGTTAAAAGACACCTTAACACCCTTGGACATAGACTCACGGCGAAGCAGGTGGACCAGTCCGTCCGTAGCAGAGCGCACCGCCATTCCCTTCACGCCAAAGCATTTGGTGGCTGCCGCACCGGCAATGTTGGTAAACACGTCGGCACTGATGCAAATTTCACCCTTTTCGGTCATCAATTTCATTTGGGTCGCCTTCCTTTCGTTGGGAGGTAGAACAATATCGTTCAATATATTGTACTCTATTTCTTTCCAAAATACAAGATAAAATTTAAGCGCCGGAACGGATCTTCGTTCCGGCGCCGGTCATCATTCCTTCGGTTGGCCGCCGAACCCTTTCAACCGTTCCGGGTCGACCAAAACCCGCAAGGAAGGCGTGCGTACCACTGCGCCCAGCACCAGCTGGCCCAGCAGGTAACAGGCAAGCACCTCTCCCACTCCCACCATCACGGCATTGAACCCGAAGGCAGGCCAAAAAGCCGAACCAAGTTCAACCTCGGAAACGGCAATTCCAGCCCCCACGATAACAGCGTTGCACACCACAGCAGGCAGTGGCGCCAACCAACGACTGCGCAGCCGTGCAGTCCAAAGGCAAGCCAGCAGAGTCGCCCCCGAGCCGAACACCACGTCCAAAACATAGGGTGATGCCAGATTGGCCAGCACACAGCCCACAAAGAGACCGGGTGTGGCAGCCGGGAACAGGAACGGCAGCACGCACAACGCCTCCGCAAAGCGGATTTGCACCGGACCATATTGCGGGACGGGCAGAACCAAGGTCAGCACGGCGTACACCGCTGCCAGCACAGCAGCAAAGGTCAGCCGTCGCAGGTTTGTTTTTGGCATAAAAAAACCTCCATTTTTTGTTTAGAGAACGGCAAGTGCCGAACGAACACGAATTGGTTTGAACGCTTCGTGCTTGGACGAGGTGTGGAAACTCGTCGCAGGCATTGTACCACAATTTCCTCCCCTGCGCCAGTCCTTTTCCAACAAAAATCCCGGAGCCTTTCAGCACCGGGATTTTTGTTTACTCTTCAAAGGGTGTCCATACCCAGCGGCAGATTGCCACTTCTTCCCCATTGACGATGATGTAGTTAACCACCTCAAGGCTGAATCGTCCCAGCATCGGCTCATCGCCCCGTTCCACAAACACAGCGGTAACCGTATGGTCGCCGGAAATGGTAAAGCTCTTTCCCTTGATGGCAACACCGTCCACCAGAACCTCCTTCAGCTTGTAGCCGCTGTCAGCCTTGGTGGTGACGGTGACGGTCTCGCCGTACACGCCCTCGGTCTTGTCCACGCTGACGGTACCGTGCTCGGGCTGCTCCACGGTGACAGAGCCCTTCTCAACCTCCACACGCTCAATGGTGAAGGTGTCGATGACGTTGTCCGCCAGCACGTAGTCCTCGCCGGCAGTGCCCAGACCGTAGTTGGTAAAGGTCAGGGTGGTGGGGGTGACCTCCACCAGAATGGCCTGACGCTTGGGCTCGCGGCCGGAGTGCACCACCGCCACCGCAGGATGCTCATGAACGGCGGCGTTGTTGGTGGAGCCGGAGCCGGAGGAGGTGGTGCCGAACTGCAGCTTGCCCGTTCCGGCCGCACCGGTGTCCTTCACGGTCAGGCTGCCTGCGGCGGTGATAACAAACATCGACTTATCCACGCTGGTGGGCATGGTAATGGTGTAACCATTCAGGTCGATGGTCACGTCGCTCTTCACGCTAAACGAGCCGGACAGGGTCAGGTCTGTGTCCAGATAATAGGTGCCTGCGGCGATGGTGCCGGAGGTGGCGGTCAGCGCCACCCCCTCCGCCGCAAGGGCAGGCGCTGCCACAACAGGCAGCATGGTACCCAGCAGTGCTACGCAGCACAGCCAGGCCGTCAACTTTTTCAGCACTATCCTCATCGTTCTCACTGTCCTTTCCGCTAAAATGCATGATTTTATGTCTTGATTATATCTCACACCTTTCGTCAAAACAATTGCAAAAAATATGTTTGAAATTGCAAAAAGTGTTCCAAAACAAAAAAACAAACTGTCCCGCAGTATATGGCCGGGGCAGTTTGTTTTTCACTTACGGACGGTTGATTTTCTCTTCTTTTCCGCTTTGGACGGCCCGTTCAATGGCGCACATCACGAAGATGGGGGCAATCAGGTCATTGTAGGAGTCATGCTGTTCCCCGCCGCAAATCAGGTTGTAGAACTCAGCAAACTCCTTATCAAAGCAGCCGGCAAAGCCGTACTGCTCAAACAGTCCCTTATTCTCACAGCTGACACCGGCATAGAAGTTATCATTCTTCTCCACAAACTGCAGATTGACATCGTAGCTGTCATAGTGAACGATGGCATTTATCACCTTTCCGTTAACAAAAGCCTGCACGCTGTTAGGGTAATAACCGAAAATTTCACCCATGACCTGCACCAGATGCTGAGCGTAGTAAGGGAAGCCGCCGTACTCGTTGTCGGTGTTGATGGGCGCACGCAGCAGACCGCCGTACACCTCGCCCCAGGTCTTCTCCGCAACGACCCGCTTCAAATCCTGCACCGGCTGGGGAAAGCGGCACAACGAGCCACCGCAGGCTTTCACGTTGTGTGCCTCAAGATCCGCTTTCAGGGCAAGAGCATCTTCCTCGCTGTTGACTACAGGCTTATCCAACAGCACAGGAACCCTGGCAGCAATGTAGGGCTTGGCCATGGCGTAACGCTTACCTCCGTGACGTGCCACAATGGCAACACCGTCCACCTTGCCAACCAGTTCGTCGGAGGCCTTCATTACAGGAACCCCGTATTTCGCACCTAGCGCCTCTGCCACACCCTCCTCGTCGCTGTAAAGGCCGATCACCTCTACGTCGCTGTAATCCTTGTTGATGATGTCCAGAAACCCGATAGCATGGGAATTTTCACAACCGAGGATAGCAATCTTATACATCTCTACCCCTCCCTTAAACCTTGACAGGCAGCGGATTCTGCGCATGAACCGTCTCAATGACACTGATGATCCGGGCGGCGTGTTCGGGCGTCACGGTCAGTTCCTCTCCGTTTGCAATATGTCTGTACAGCATCTCATAATAGCGTCCCACTGCCACTCCGATATTACCGTCATGCTCCCCGCTTTCCTTGTGGGTAATCAGCTTTTCCGAGCAGTAGGCCGGCAGTCCTCTCTCGTCCTTCATGGACTCCAGCACCAACGGCTGCTCGGGATTTTCTCCGTCCACGATGTAGGTCAGCTCATAGCCGCTGAAGTTCGATGTATAGGTACCCTTGGAGCCAAGGATTTTGATGACATTGGCGGCATAGGCATCGTTGGAATTGATTTCCACATCCACCACAGGCTTGCCGGGGGCGGTAAGGATGATTTTGGAGTAGTCATCGGAGTCACCGCTGGACAGCACCTGGTTCAGGCGAGAGAACACCACCTGCGTATTGGGATCAAAGTCCAAAAATGCCAGTGCAAGACCGATGGGGTGAGGACCTGTGTTATAGATGTTTCCACCCAATTTCGCCTGCACACACTGCCAATCCCAACGCCGTGCAAATCCACTGTAGGTAATGTCCACCTGCTGAATCTCACCCAGCTTTCCGCCGGCAACGATTTCTTTGGCCGTCTGGTAGTGAGGAGCAAGAAACGTCTGCTGAAACACCGCCAGCTTCACCCTTTTGTCCCGGGCCAGTTTGATCATGGCATCGCACTCGTACCGGGTACGGGCAAAGGGCTTTTCCACCAGCACGTTGAATCCGTTTTCCAGCAGGCCCATGGCAACCTCGAAGTGCTCATTGGAAATAGTGGAGTTGACCACCACATCGATGTCGGTGCGGCCATAGAGCTGCTCCGGCCGTTCGAATACCTCGCAACCGGGATACTCCTCCAGCGCACGGGTTCGACACCGTCCATCCCGGTCTACTACGGCCACCACGTTGTACAGCTCCTTCGCTGCCTCACTGCGCAAGTACGCCCCATGGATGTCCCGACCACTTCGACCCTGTCCGATGATGGCTACGTTCAATTTTTTCATCATAACAACCTCCAAATCATCTGGGTTTGTGCCACCATCATAACCCCGTTTTTTTGATAGTAAATAGGAAAAAATAGGTTCTTATCTTGCAATAAATGTGTTTTTGCTGTACAATGGCAGTACCCGTCATACAAAGAGGAGTGTTACCATTGAAACAAACCCCCTTTACCCGGCACTTCACCTACCGGAACAACATCATATACTGTGGTCACGCCACTGTTTTCACCCCCACGAAAGACATTCCCCCCGTCTTCCATGTCCACGACATATGCGAGCTTATTCTCGTAAAAACCGGCAATGTTTCCGCCATAATCGGCGAGCAGATCTATAAGCTGGGCAAGAATAATCTTGTCATATTCCGGGCAAACATTCCTCACAAAGTAATATTTGACGATGACAGCGATTACGAGCGTTATGACATTCTCTTTGATGAAGCCGTTTTGGGCAACCACATTTTCGACCGCATTCCCCAAAATCTGCACTTCCTGGACTGCAACGGTAACAACACCATCTTAAGCCTGTTCGAAAAGCTGGACTTCTACTGTGAGCGCTTCCACGGGGACGATTTAGCCCTGTTGCTACAAAACACCATCGAGGAGATTCTGTTCCATATATATCTCGTGCCGCCCGACGATTTCGATGGTGAACCCGTATCCATGCACCCTACGCTGAAGGACGCGCTACAGTACATCAGTCAGCACTATTGTGAGCAAATCACCGTTGAGGATATGAGTCGGCATCTGTGCGTAAACAAAAGCCATTTGCACCACCTGTTCACGGAACACTTACAGGTAACCCCCAAAAAATTCATCAACCTCCGTCGCCTCGCCAAAGCGCAGAAATTGATTCGCATGGGTGAAAAACCCAGCGCAGTTTTTTCCTCCTGCGGATTCAGCGACTACGCAACCTTCTTTCGCAACTATACGACCTGTTTCGGCCGCAATCCCTCTCAGGAAAACGAGATTGCCGCCAAGCGAACAATCGAGCCCTGACAAAAAGCGCACCCGCAGTTCGTTTGAACTGCGGGTGCGCTTTTATACTTTATTCCCGTGCGGGCTACGCCGTCGTTTCGCTCTTTGCCGCAGCGATTTTGGCCAGTTCCTCTTCCTCCAGCACACGGTAGGCCACTTTGCCCACCAGCGTCTTAGGCATCTCATCCTTGAACTCGATATCGTAGGGCATGGCATATTTCGCCACGTGCTTGCGGCAATGCTCCGTCAAAATCTCCTTGGTGGCCTCTGTCGGCACGGCACCGGCGGCCAGTTTGACAAACGCCTTGACCTTCTGAATCTTGTAGTCATCCGGAACCCCAATAACACAGCTCATCTGTACCAGTTCATGGGCATCCAGAATATTCTCGATCTGCGCCGGGTACACATTGTAACCGGAGGAGATGATCATGCGCTTGGCACGGCCCTTGAAGTAAACGAAACCCTGCTCGTCCATCATGCCCAGGTCACCGGTGTATACCCAGGTCAGGCCGTCGGCATGAGTACGCAACGTCTGGGCCGTCTCGCCGGGATGGTTCATGTACTCCTTCATCACGGTAGGACCAGCCAACAAGATCTCACCCTCCTCGCCGTAGGGCAGTTCCTTATCGGTATCCGGCTCCACAATTTTGATGTAGGTATCAGGGAATGGCAGCCCAATGCTGCCCTCCTTGGCCATGTGGGCGGGGGTCAGGCAGCAGGCGGTGACGGTCTCGGTGGTGCCGTAGCCTTCCCGAACCTGTATGCTCGCCTTGTGGTCATACAGGAACTTATCCAGCTTTTTCTTCAGTTCGACGGACAGTGAGTCGCCACCGGAGAACACGCCCTTCAGGCAGCTCAGGTCGGCGCCCTCCATACCGGGCAGACGCAGCAGCGCCTCATACAGCGTAGGCACACCGGCAATGAAGTTGCAGCGGTTCTTGACCAGATCCTTGGCATAGCTCTTGGGGGTGAAGCGGGGCACCAAAATACATCGGCCGCCTTGAGAAAGCATGGTATGGATGCACACGCCCAGTCCGAAGCCGTGGAACACGGGCATAGCCGCCAGCATTTTATCACCGGGCCGGAACATGGGATTGGTGGCAATGACCTGCTGCCCCAACGCATTGAAGTTGCGGTTGGTCAGCACGATACCCTTAGAAGTCCCGGTGGTACCGCCGGAATACAGGATGACCGCCGGATCGTCGGCACGGCGCTGGACTTTATACTGATAGAAGCAGTGCTTGCGCATGCGCAAAAACTCGTCCCAACGGATAACAGGGGCATCGGCGGGGATCTTCTCGATCTTACGCCCCTCGGTCAGCATGTAGCCGGCCTTGATAGGGGTGGACAGGGCATCCTTGATGCCGGCAATGACAATGTTGACTACCTTAGTATTCTGACGCACCCGTTCAAATTTGTGATAGAACTGATCCAGGGTGATTGCAGTCACACTGCCCGACTCATTCAGGTAGAACTCGATCTCCTTCTCAGCGGACAGGGGGTGGATCATGCTGGCGACGGCACCTACCAGATTGACGGCATAAAACAGATAGACAGCCTGAGGACAGTTGGGCATAGCAATGGTAACCCGATCCCCTTCCCGCACACCGATGGTGCGCAGAGCCTTGGCGCAAATTTCCACCTCCTGCACCAGCCTCTTATAGGTGGTGGACTTGCCCATAAAGTCAAATGCCACGTAGTCGGGATATTGCTGGGCGATATGCTGCACCGCCTCAAACATAGTGCCATTAAAATAATCGAGATGCATGGGGATGTCACCCACGCTGCCCGCCCAGGGCGTTTTTGCGGTAATCGCCATATCAGTAATCTACCTCCTCACTCAGAGGCCGCTCCAATAGCTCGGGGTTCTCCAGCAGAGTTTTCAAAAGCCGCATGGTCTTGGCATAGTAGTAGCCGTCGGCGATTCGCTCGTCAATGGTCATGCCCAGATCCACGCTCATGCGCATTTCCATATTGCCCTCTTCATCAAAGAAGGGGCGTTTTTTCATCAAACCGATGGCACAGAACACAGAGTTCGTGCCCCAGTTTGTCATATGGTGGTAGCCTGCATCAATCTTTAGGCTGCCTAAATTGGTCAGCACCACAGAGGAGTGGTACGGATCGGTTGCAATCAACCCCTTGGGCAGCCAGCCGTGGTTATCCAAAAAGCGGACCAGGCGACCAATTGCGCCACGGAAGGGCAGCTTCTGAACAAAATCCATCCCCTCGGTGGAGGCATCCTTCTTGTCGCTGCGGGTAAAGGACACTTGGCGGTAGATTTCGTTGTGAATGGTGTCCACATTATCCCGCCCCTTGGCATAAATTCGTGCCAACGCCTCACCGCCATCGTCAGAAAAGACCTTTTTCACCGTAAAGGCGGCGGTCAGGTCGTTTCGCTGATACATCTTGTGCCGTTTGATAAAGCGGTTCATCAACGGGCGCAGCATGATAGTTTTTAGCACAGCCGTCACGATCAGTTGGAACAGATTATAGCGATAGGCAGGGTTATCCTGATTCTTCTTGGCCAAATATTCCTCCGCACGGGTCAGGTCAATGCGCAGATGCATAAACGCCTCGTTGTCGCATCGATTAGGAAAAATCATCGGCATAATACAATGCATGGAATCGATATCCCGAATCAACGCTCCGTCCCGACGATCGCCCCACTTTCTCTTCATAAAATCCCCCTCTTTTTGTTGTGTTTGCCGCAGACTTGCGGCCTGCAACAGCACGTCTCCATGGTCAAGCCACAGAACACACAATGCGTATTGTATCACTTTTTGTCGAAAATCTCAACCCAATTCCGCCGTTTACTCCTCGTTCGTTCTTCTTTATGCATCCTCCTTCATTTCGGATGCATAGGTGCGGCGGTACTGAACCGGGGTCATTCCAAACGCTTTCTTAAAGGCCACGTAAAACCCCGATGAGGCGGCGTATCCCACCTGCAGGGCAATGTCCTCCACCGGCTGATCGGTATAGACCAGGCGACGAAGCGCATAGTGCATGCGCATCTCACCCAGTTTCTCGTGGAAACTTTTCCCGCACAGCTCACGCAGGATTCGACTGGTCTGACGCTTGCTGACCGACAGGTAATCTGCCAGATCTTCCTCAGTCAGCGTGCGTTCGGAATAGCGCTCGTGGAAAAACTCTTCGATTCTTCCATAGCGATCCTCCCGCTTGTCGTGGTCGGATCGATCCCGGGAACACGGACCGGCCACAGCCTTCATTGCCCGGAACAGCTGGATATAAAACTGCCGCAGCAGGGCGTCCAGCAACAGTTCCGAGCCCACGTCCGGGGCGGACAACTCCTCAGAAAAGTGTCGGACGGTCTGACATAATTCGGCATTAGACAGCACGATCGGCTCACTTTTTGGCAGCAATTCCATGGACTCCAACAAACCGGTTGCCCCCCCTTGCGCCGGTTTCTGCCGACAACCAAAGCGCAGGCTAACACTCATCTGCCGGGTCTTCTCCGATCCCGCATAATAGCTGTGGTGACTGCATCCCGGCGGAATCAGGCACAGCATATCCGGTGCACGCATCAATATTTTACGGTTTCCAAAGTCGATGTAGTACTCTCCCTCAAGGGCCACCTGCACCTCATACCCTGTATGGGAGTGGCGATTGGGCAAAATAGCCGCATGAGCTCCGTTGGTGCGCATATCGACACGCACATCGCCCAGCTTGACCGTGGTGCTGAAATTGGATTTATAATCCTCGTTAACCAGTTTGTGCATAGCGCACCCCTCATCCCCCTTGCAAAACGGGACATATCCTGTTCTAAAAATTGGCAGTTTGGTTGATTTACATTTTTGCCGTATAGCGATATAATTAATGAGTTCGGAACTGTTGCGACATCGGCTTTATTCTAATATGGGACACATCAAAAGTCAATGCCGCCTGTTGAAACCACTCACATCCGGAGGAATCTGATCATGCGCATGACCATCGACGAACTGATGCAATCCATCGGCGCCACCAAGTGGCCCGAACGCTGGCGCGGTCTTTATGACGCCGCCATGGACGACTTTGAGAAAAACGGCTGTCCTTTCACCGACCCTGCCTATTACGACAACCTCCACGCAGAGCTTGGCATCTTCCCCAAGGAGTTGGATGTATACCGGCGTGCCGCAGCGGAAACCGCAAAGGACGAAACCCTGTCCCGTATTCTGCATCTGCTGTGCACCGCCCTGAACGAACCGGAGCATAATGCCGCCGATTGTGAGGGCTTCAAATTCCCCCTGCCCCCTGAGGTAGAGCCTTACCTCCCCCGGGACATGCTGCAGGGTCTGGCTCTGTGCTCCCAGCTTCCCCGCACCGTCCGTAATCTGCGAAAGCGCAACCTGACCGACGAACTGATCCGCACCATGCTGGAGCCGCTCGAAGTGGTCATCGGCATTTACCGCAAATGCCACGACGGGCAGGACGGCTTCCATCTGCTGCACTGGTATCACCGCACCCTGGCCGGTAACCTGATTCGTTTGGGCCGATTGGAGCTGGAAATGAACTATCCTTTCACCGGCACGGTAAAAGTCTTCCGCAACAAAAACGGCGAAACCATCGGTCTTGCCCACGACCTGAGCGTCCACCGGGATGGTGTGGCGCTGGGCGCCCGCCTCTACGAGGATGAGGAGGGCTCCTGGCAGGCCGATGTGGTGGAGACCGATACATACTGGGAGGGCTATCCCTTCGGTGATGACGCCCTTGTGAAAAAGGAGCTTGTCCGTCTGGACAAAAGCGAATGGGAGCTGGTGTTGCAAAAGGGTGACACCGTAGTGCAGCTGCACGTTCCAGCCAACGGTACGCTGGATATGGAGTCCGTACAGGACAGCCTGCAGCAGATGCGGGACTTCCTCACCACCTACTACCCCGATTACAAGTACAAGGCCTTCGCCGGTGCCAGCTGGCTGCTCAACCCCGTGCTGGCCGACCTCATTGGCGAGGACTCCAACATCGTCAAGTTCGGCCGCCTGTTCCACCCCCTGACCATGAAAATGCACGGCAACAGTCTGTTTTATTTCGTGTTCAACATCCCCGGCAACGACTTTGATATTCCAAATCTGCCCGAGAACACCCGGTTGGAAAAGGCGTTGAAAGACTACTATCTGTCCGGCCACGCCGTTCACGAAACGAACGGGTATTTCTTCTGATAAACAGAGATAATTGATGCGGAAACCCGTTGGTTCTACATAACAAGCGAAGAACCGGAACAACTGCGTGAAAAAACCGGCGGTGTGCGTCTTCCCCGGCATCCCCTTCGGTGATTTGTCCTGCGGGCACCCGTCCACACCCTGCGGCACGATTCCCCTGCCCATGTCTACCGAATTTTTGCTGTTGGAGCTGGTGGTCAACGCCTTCAAGGTCTTCAAGGAAGACAAGGAGCTTCTTCGTTAGCACAACGAAAGGCTACAGGGCTGGCAGTAAAACCGCTTCGCCTTACAACTCTCGATATACAAAAGTTCCCCGGTGTTCGACCGGGTAACTTTTTATTTCTCTCTTATTTGTTAGTCTTGTGTCCCAGCAGCTTTTTCACCGCCCGGAAGGGCTTGCCCGCAAGCATCTTCACCCGGCGCACGTAGTACGGCAGGACCTTCGTCCTATAGCGCCATTGGGGCTTGGCCAGCCATTCAGACAGCTCCACCAGCGTGTTCTCCCACTCCGCCAGCACAAGCGTTTCGCCCGATTTATGCCAGCCGTGATAGCCCACACCGACGTTTACACCGCACACGTGCCGGCACAGCACCTGCAGGTCGGTCCCGCCCTTTGGCCCTCCGTCGGCAAGGTGGAGCGCCGCTTGCATGTCCGCCTTAAACTTCTTCGTATTGTCCACCTGATTGAACAGGCAGCTCCGGGTCCCCGCCCAATCCAGTTCGATCATATAGCAGTGGCGGTTCAGCTGACGAAACAGCTTGGGATTGCTCTTTCTCAAATACCTTGCGCCATGCTTTCCGTGTTCTTCGCCGTCCACCACCAGCAGGCTGTGGCCGCAATTACGCAGGGCCCACAGCATGGCACAGCCCGCCCGGTCATCTGCGCCGATGCCGCATTCGGGGTTTGTGCTCGAGAACACGCCGTCCTCAAACTTCACGTCCCGCTCTCCGGAAAACGCCTTGTCGTAGTTCTTATCCCAAACCGTGTCCACATGGGCCACCAGCACCACGCCGTCCTTTCGGCTGCCGGGTACAAACACGTACCGCTGCAGAGGTTTCTCCCCCTCGCCCACCACCGCACCGGGCAGTGCGGCAAACCGGCGCAGAATTTCCCCGCCGTCGTCCAGAGGCGTGCGCAGGAAGTCTAAAAGCAGGTTTTTGTACTCAACCGTTTTCTCTGTTTTCTTGAGAACCGGCGTTGACACAGGCGTTATATCCCGAGCTTTTGCCTCCTTGCGCCTTTTTAACATCATTCGCGCGCAAATCGGGCAGTATAGCTTCAGCAGAAACACGATTTTCTGCTTCCACCCCATGGCTGGCAGCAATTCCGCCCTATATTCCTTCACCGTCCGACGTATTTTTCTCGCCTCAACAGCGTAGGGCTTGTGTTTGGAAATACAGCGATCGAAGCATCCGATCGCATCCAGTTTCTGCCGCTTGACGTATTCCATGCGGCCAAATACAGCCTCTTGTTCCCAAACAAGCTTCCTGCGCAAAAAACGCGTCCAAAATCCGTCGTATCCGTAATCTTTCGAAAGATTATTTGCATGGTTACGAACGTAATACCAGCGCTGTTTCAGGAATTCCACTTCCGTTCCCTTGATTAAGTTCTCGTAAATAAAGTAAAAATCCTCCCCAATAAACAGGTCTGTTCGGAACCGCGTCTGCCCTATCAGATCCCGTCGCATCATGACACCGCCGATGCAACTCAGCGGCGATTTCTCGGCAAAAATTGCGTGTACAGCCTGATCGTTGGATCTCTTCACAGTTTCACCGGAGTCTTTCGGGTTCTCAACACGCTCTCGCACCATGTGCCACTTGTCTTCCTTCGCAGGCGCAATATCCGTCCCCGAAAGTCCTGCCCCGCTGTTTTCCATGGCAGAAACCAGCGTTTCAATCAACCACGGATGTATCACATCATCGCTGTCCAGAAAGAACACGTACTCTCCCTGCGCCGACTCCAGGCCCATATTTCTCGCCCCGGACACACCCACATGCGCCGACTCCAGAACCCGAATCCGGGCGTCCCGCTGTTGCAACTTGTGTGCCAAGGCCAAGCTGCCGTCGGTAGACCCATCGTCGATTAAAACAACTTCAATATTCCGATGGCTTTGGGCAAATACCGATTCTACACACTCTTCCAAATAACTCTCGCGGTTGTAGACTGGGACGATAACGGAAACCAGCTTCTGTCCTGCGCTCATTTCACACACTCCTCCGGACCTTCGCGCTCAATCGTTTCAATGTAAAAGCTCACCGGCCGAAACCCATCATTACAGGAGATCATGGCCGACCGGGGATTCTTCATCCACCCGTCGTAGAAATTTCCGCCGCCGTTGGCCAGTTCTCTCACGAAATAAGCCATGCTCTCCCACGCACTGTCGCACAGGCCCGCAGGCTTTTCGCCGTTGACAGAGATAAATTCCTGCCCCACGATCAGGTCACAGGTATGCTGAATCGGGTTTTCGTACTCGGCCATCAGGTCGGGGTATTGGGTTATTCTCATTACTGCAATGCGGCAGGTTTTCATCGAGTTCCCCCCTCTTTCTTTTACTATTATATTGTTTTACCATAAAACCGCCATGGCTTCAAGTAAGAAAACCGCTCACCCTCTCAGGCTTCGAATCCCACCCGCAAATAAACAAGAAAAAGCGTCCCCGGCGGATGTGGTACAATAAGCCCGTCTCAGAAAGAAAAGGAGCAGACTTTCGTCTGCTCCCTTTTCCATCCTATGCAAAAACAACTTAACAACCACAGCCAAATCGTTTTTCAAACTCTCTTCTGAGACCCTCCCGAAAATCCGGATGGGCAATGGCAATCAGTGCCAGCGCTCTCTCCCGCAGGGTGTGGCCTTTCAAGTGGGCAATACCGTATTCCGTGACCACATAGTCCACATCTGTGCGGGACGTGGTCACCGCCGCGCCGGGATCCAAGAACGGCACAATTTTGGAGATAGCCCCTTTCGCCGCTGTTGAGGGCATCGCAATGATGGATCGGCCGCCTTTTGACAAAGCTGCACCCCGGACGAAATCCACCTGTCCGCCCACGCCGGAGATCTGCTTCAGGCCAACGCTCTCCGAGGAGACCTGCCCCATCAGATCCACCTGCACGCAGGAGTTGATGGAAACCAGGTTGTCATTCTGTGCGATGACAACCGGGTGATTCACATAGTCCACCGGCAGCATCAGCACCTCCGGATTATTGTGTACAAAATCGTACAGGCGCTTTGTACCCATCAGGAAATTGGCCACGCACTTTCCGGGATGCAGGGTCTTTGCCCGGTTGGTGATGACGCCGGCCTCCATCAGTTCCACTACGCCGTCCGAAAACATCTCCGAGTGTATACCCAGATCGCGCTTATCCTTCAGGAACATCAGCGCTGCGTCGGGAATAGCACCAATGCCCAGCTGCAGGGTATCCCCATCCTTCACCAGAGAGGCGCAGTTTTCGCCGATGGCTCGTTCCACCTCTCCGATGTTCGGCGGAGACAGTTCAATGATAGGTGCGGAGTGCTCCACAAAGCAGTGGATCTTCTCCACCGGGATCAGCTTGCCGTAGGTGAAAGGCATTTGGTCGTTCACCTGTGCGATGACGGTCTTCGCTGTCATCACCGCTTCATAGTTATAGTCCACGGAAACGCCCAGAGAGACCTTGCCCTCCTCGTTGGGCGGCGTCACCATAACCATTGCCACATCCACCGGCAGGGTGGTGTGGAACAACTTCGGCACCTCATAGAAGAAGCAGGGAGTAAAGTCGCCCCGTCCACCGTTGACTGCGTCCCGGGTCCGGCTACCCACAAAAATGGCGTTGTGCCGGAAATGCTTCTCCATCCCCAACTGGGCGTAGCTACACTGTCCCATAGCGACCATGTGGACGATCTCCACATTTTCATAATCCTCGGCGTGGGCAGTCATCATCTCTACCAGATAGGACGGTTCGCCGCAGGCGTGGCCCAAAACCACACGGTCTCCTGACCGAATTTTGGCAACCGCCTCCTCCGCCGTTGCCAAATGTGTGTTATACCATTCTCTCCAATCCACGCAGAACAACCTTTCTTTACAGGTTTTGAACTATTTCCCGGATGTGTGCCAGTTCTTCCGGGCTTCGAAGCCAGTACAGTTTATCCCCAGGCAGGTCCTTCGCCGTCACGCAGGCCACCATACAGCCGCAGATCAGCAGATACCAGTCGTATTCCCGTTCAGGCTCTGCAACCTCCCAAATCAACTGCGGCAAAGATTCCTGCAGTTCCCGCAGAGCCGCCCCTCTGTCGTATCGCGGATTGCATCCGCCGCAAAAGCGAACACCGATCCTCGGGCGGTCAATCACGACTGCCACCCATCATGGCTTTGGCCTGCTGCAGCAGGGAATCACTGACACCCTGTACCAGCACCACATCCGCCAGTTGGGGGATGGCCGCCGTCAATTCCTCCCGGATCAACATCTCCGTGGTCAGATGAGCGGAAGGACAGCCGGAGCATTTCCCTAACAGCCGGAAACGGTACACTCCGTCCTTACAACTGACAGTCTGAATATTTCCTCCGTGCAGCGCCAGCTGCGGCCGGACCTTTTCATCCAAAACAGCTTCAATTCGCTTCAGCATCGTGGTGCCCCTCCGCAACTCGAACCCCGCCTGCCGGGCGGGAGGTCTGTTTTTTACTCGCTGATATGGGCGATCTTCTTGGCCAGTTCCTTCTTCATGGGCAGGTTGCCCTGACGGGCAATCATGATGCGCTGGGCCTGGGGAGAACCGGCACCATGGAGGGACTCCGTACGGTAGCCCACCGCTGCGGTGCCCAGAGTCAGGTTCTCAATGAGGCGCAGGATGCGCAGACGGTTCTCCGTGGAAACGCCGGGAGCTGCCTTGAAATACTTCGCCACGTACGGGCCCAACTCGGGATCCCGCAGATCTGCTTCAGAGGGGGCCGTGACCATCAGACCGCCGGCAATGTCCTCTGCAAGACGGGCGATCTCATAGGGGAAGCGGGTCACGTTCTGCTTGCAGACGTTGGCCAGCAGCAGGTCGATGAGGTAGTTTCCGCTCTCTGTGGGATGTCCCTCTGCCGAACAGGCAATGCCACAGGCATACAAGGTCTCGTTCAGGTGGGTCATCTCGATGATCTTGTCCTTGATATGGTTGGCCTTGGGGCAACCGTTATAGTCCGCTGCCACAGCCGCGGCGCCGATGAGCACGTCGCCCACGCCCACCTTGCAGCCGCCGTAGCTCTGGCGGTGATAACCGGCAAAGCGTTCCACCAGCATACCGGAGAACTCATACTCGCCGCACATGAAGATGCGCTCGTTGGGCACGAACACATCGTCAAACACCATCAGAGCCTCTACACCGCCGAACTCCGCATTGCCTACATCCAGTTCGGTATCTTCCAGCTTGCGGGTATCGCAAGACTGGCGGCCAATGATCATGAAAATGCCCGGCGTATCCATGGGCACAGCAAAGGACACAGCATAGTCCTTATCATCGGGTCCCATGGTCTGGGTGGGCATGATGATGACCTCATGTGAGTTCAGCGCACCGGTCTGGTGGGCCTTGGCGCCCCGGACAACAATGCCGTCCTCACGGCGCTCAACAATGTGAAGGAACATATCAGGGTCTTCCTGATCATGGGGTGCTTTGGAGCGGTCACCCTTTGGGTCGGTCATGGCACCATCTACTGTCAGATCCTCGTTCTGGCAGTACATCATGAATTTCCGGAAGTTTTCATGATAGGGCGTTGCGTACTTCTGGTCGATCTCATAAGTGGTGGAGAACACGGCGTTGAATGCGTCCATACCAACACAACGCTGGAAGCAGGCAGCCGTCTGCTGACCCAGCAGACGCTGCATCTTCACCTTCTTGACGAGATCCTCCGTGGACTGGTGGATGTGGGTAAAACGGTTGACCCGCTGGCCGGTATAGGGAGAGATCACCGTCATCAAATCCTGATACTCCGGCATCTGGGCCAAATCGTAGGTCATTCTCACCGAGTTGAGGGACGGGCGGAGAATGGGATCATTCACGGGGTCGTCGATCTTCTTGCCAAACATGTAGATCTTCATGTTCAAATTGCGAATGGATTCAATATACTGTTCGCCGGTCATCAGTGCCATAACGGATTCCTCCCTTTTCCTTCTCGCGACGCCGGAAACGGCGCCTGAATTTGTTCTTAAATTATAGAACTGCGTCTCGAGCCCTGTCAATGAAAAACGGGCAAGTTTTCACAAATTTATGAACATTGTGCATAAAATAACCGTGGTTTTGTTGGGTATTTTTTGCTTATTTTGCCATAATTTCAGTTGGTTTTCTCTATTTTTCGGCGCAAAAAAGCGGCTCTGTTGCATTTTTGCAACAGAGCCGCTTTCAAGAATTCCGATTTTCCGCCAAAACATGCGCTCCCGCAGTTTACAGCTGCTTCGTTTTGTTTTTGCAACGTGCTTCATTTTTGCAACAAGAGCAATTGCTGCAGCTTTTTCCGCCGTCGGACGAAGGTAGACGGATCCATCTGCAGACGCTTAGCCGCTGCACGAACAGTACCGTGCTTCTGATACGCCTGCTCCAGATAGCGGTACTCCATTTGGTCCAGTCTACGCTGTAGGTCGATGGTTTCGCCGGATTCCTCTACCTCGCCAACAGCAAGGCCATCTGTCTGGATAGCCAGTTCCCGCAGCGATATGGTATCCTCCGGGCACATAACCATGGCCCGC
>JAZSAQ010000025.1:0-2420 GCA_045601985.1 Lawsonibacter sp.
ACCCCCCGCTTGGTTTCGCACCCCACCCCCCTGTTGGAGGAAGGGCGCCGCCAGTTGGCGGAGTATTTCAACGGCCACCGACAGACCTTTGACCTGCCGCTATGCCCCTGTGGCACAGAATTCCAGCAGCAAGTTTGGGCCGCTCTTCGCGCCATCCCCTACGGACAGACCATCGCCTACAAGCAACTGGCCGAGATAGTCGACCGGCCCCAAGGCTTCCGTGCCGTGGGCTCTGCCAACCGTGCCAACCCACTGCCCATCCTGATCCCCTGCCACCGTGTCATCGCCGCCGACGGCAGCTTGGGCGGATACCTCGGCGGATTGGAGCTCAAGCGCACCTTGCTGCATATGGAGGGCGTTCCCCTCTGATTTATCACAGTCCCGGCCCGGCCGCCTTCCGGCAGCCGGGCTTTATTTTTGTGTCCCTCCTGTCTTGACCACCCTAAATGTTGTGCCTTTTTGATAAATTGATGATAAATTATGAAACAAAGTGTTGACTTCGATGTTATATTGTGTTATATTCCTGTTATGTTTCTATGAACATCACACGGAGGACTCATGTATGAATCACGTTCGTCAGGAGAAAATCCTTAATTTTGTCGAGCGCCACAACGTGGTCACCATCAAGCAGCTGCAGCAGCTGTGCCCCGACGTTTCCCTGATGACTATCCACCGGGATTTGCAGGCACTGGAGGATCGCGGCGCCGTGGTCAAGGTCCGTGGCGGTGCCCGCTCCGTCCGCCATGCCGGCGACCCCGGTTTTGACGTACGTCTGCAGGAAAATAACATTGGCAAGACCACCATCGCCAAGAAAGCTTTGGAGCTGATCCAGCCCAACAGTTCGGTCTTTCTGGATGCCAGCACCACCAATCTCGTTTTGGCCCGTGCCCTGCCCGACATCAATCTGACCATCTTTACCACCGGCCCCTCCATTGCCTTGGAGCTGTGCCATCTGCACAACCCCACCGTCACCCTATGCTGCGGTACAATCAACCGCAAGAACCTGGCCCTTTCCGGACAGAACACTTTGGAAATGCTGGAAAAAATCAACGTCGACCTTGCCTTTCTCGGCGTATCCGGCTGCTCGGTGGAGGCTGGCTTTACCTGCGGTACCGAGGGGGATATGCTGGTCAAGCACAAGCTGATCCAAAAGGCTCGAACCAGTGTCATCATGTGTGACCGCGCCAAACTCAGCCGCCTGATGCCCTATACCTTCGCCAATCTGGAGGACGCCGACTACATCATCTCCGATGCCCCCCTGCCCGAGACCTTTGCCAATGCCGCCGTCCAGGCTGGTGTTACCCTGCTGTAAGCATTCCAAAACCCGTGGTTTTTTCTGTTCTGACGGAGAAAATCACGGGTTTTTTATATTTATTGTGTAAATAGCTATTGACGGATATGTTATGAAATGTTATTATTAACAAGCTATAACATTTTTATAAAGGAGGCCTATCCCTATGGCTAACGCAGTAATCATGCCCAAGTCCGGCATCAGCGTGGAAAGCTGCATCATCGGCTCCTGGCAGAAGAAGGTTGGCGACCAGATTAAACTGGGCGATATCCTCTTCACCTACGAGACCGATAAGTCCAGCTTCGAATGCGAATCCACCGCCGAGGGCGAACTGTTGGAGATCTTCTTCAACGACGGCGACGAGGTTCCCTGCCTCGAGAACGTCTGTGCCATCGGCAACAAGGGTGAGGATTGCTCTGCCCTGCGTCCCGGCGGCGCTGCCGCACCCGCCGCAGAGGCTGCTCCCGCACCCGCCGCTGCCCCCGCTCCCGCGGCTGCTCCTGCCGCCGCCCCCGCTGCTCCCACCGGCCCCGTTGCCGCCGCTGTCATCATGCCCAAGGCCGGCATCAGCGTGGAGAGTTGCATCATCGGCTCCTGGCAGAAGAAGGTCGGCGACCAGATCAAGATCGGCGACATCCTCTTTACTTATGAAACCGACAAGGCCAACTTCGAGTGCGAGTCCACCGCCGAGGGCGAGCTGCTGGAGATCTTCTTCGGCGACGGCGAAGAGGTGACCTGCCTGGAGAACGTCTGCGCCATCGGCAACAAGGGCGACGATACCGCCAGCCTGCGTCCCGGCGCTGCCGCCGCTGCCCCCGTGGCTGCTGAGGCTGCTCCCGCCGCTGCCGCCCCTGTGGCTGCCGCTGCCGCCCCTGTGGCTGCCGCTGCTCCCACCGCCGGCGCTCCCGTCTCCCCCCGTGCCAAGAAGCTGGCCGAGCGTGCCGGCGTTGACGCTGCTCTGGCTTCCGGTACCGGTCCCAACGGCCGCATCATCGAGCGGGATGTGCGCCGCCTGATGGAGGAGGGTGTGCCCGCCGCCGCTGTGGAGACCGCTCCCGCTGCTGCTGCCGCTGCTCCCGCTGCCGCTCCCGTGGCTGCCGCCGCTCCCGAGGTGGAGTACGAGGACGTG
>JAZSAQ010000026.1:0-13031 GCA_045601985.1 Lawsonibacter sp.
TGACCCGTTCGCCTCTATGGAGCGGCGAACTGCGGGTACACATAATTAAATGAGGTCTCGCTGTGTCTTACAGCTTGATCTCGATGTCCACACCGGCGGGCAGCTCCAGAGACATAAGAGCCTCCACAGTCTTGGGGGAGGGCTTGATGACGTCGATCAGGCGCTTGTGGGTGCGGCGCTCAAACTGCTCGCGGGAGTCCTTATACTTATGGACGGCGCGCAGGATGGTGACGACTTCCTTCTTGGTGGGCAGGGGAATGGGGCCGGAGACGGTAGCGCCGGTGCGCTTGGCGGTCTCGACGATCTTCTCAGCGGACTGGTCGATCAGCTGATGATCATAGGCCTTCAGACGGATGCGGATCATTTCTTTCTGAGCCATGGTTTGTTTTCCTCCTTAAATACATACGAAGTGACTTTTTTGCGTGTCTTGTCGCTCTCCGTACGGTGAAGTCTGTCTGTCCACTGTTTCGTGCGTATCACTCCAGGCCAGAATGAAAACCGGCGCAACATAAGCCGGCCGGTTCTTTCTGCTTGGCGATATACGCGTAAACAGACATTCCTCAGCCGCCCGATTCACGGACATACTCCGTGGAAGTTACCTCATTCCTGAGCAATCTCCCACATCATCGCAGACTACGCCCATACAGGCGCTCCGCTATCATACTACACTACCCCGTGTGTGTCAATACTTTTTTTGAAAAATTTTAATCTTTTTTCAAAAACCCTCGAACGCCTACAATCGCTTGTGTTCCAGCCTAAAATCACACACAAATTCTCCCCGCCAAAGTACTGGTTTTTGGACTTGGGATGTGCTATACTGTCCTCAATCAGCACCACATATTATATAAGGAGGGACTTCTATGTCCGCCAAGGAAGAATTTATTGAAATTTTCAAGCAGACCATCACCCGGCCCGGCGCCGACGCCCTGCTGGACTATCTGGAAAATAAAAGCGACTTCTTTACCGCCCCTGCCTCCGCCCGTTATCACGGCGCCTACGCCGGCGGTCTGTGCGAGCACAGCCTGAACGTCTATCACTGTCTGGTGGACTATCTGGCCCGTCCCCGGGTGCAGGAGCTGTACGGTCTGGAATACACCGAGGAGTCCATCGCCGTGGTGGCGCTGCTCCACGACCTGTGCAAGATCGGCTGCTATAAGCTGGGCAGCCGCAACGTCAAGGACGCCGACGGCAAGTGGCAGTCGGTGCCCACCTACACCTTTGATGACCCTCTGCCTTACGGCCACGGCGAAAAGTCCGTATACATCGCCAACGGCTTCATTCGCCTGAGCCGGGAGGAGGCCATGGCCATCCGCTGGCACATGGGTTTCTCCGGCACCGAGGATAACCGCACCGTGGGTCAGGCTCTGCAACAGTATCCCCTGGCCTTCGCCCTTGCCACCGCCGATATGGAGGCCAGCTATTTTTTGGAAAGCGAAAAATAAAAAAAGCCTTCCAACAAAGATGCAGATCTTTTTTACGTCGTTTTTCTCAACTTGTCCAGCACCGACGCAAACCAATCGGGCAGGGGGCACTCCAATTCTACCGCTTTGCCGGTAGTGGGATGGATGAATTTCAGTTTTCGGGCGTGGAGGCACTGCCCCGCTAAGCCAGGGTACGGCTTCTTTGCGCCATAAACCACATCACCCAGCAGGGGGTGGCCAATGCTTGCCATATGGACACGGATCTGATGGGTGCGGCCCGTTTCCAGCCGGCACTCGATGAGGGTATAGCCGGAATAGCGCTCCAGCACCGACCAGTGGGTCACGGCCTCCCGGCCGTTGCGGCGGTCGATGGCCATTTTCTTGCGGTCAACCGGGTGACGCCCGATGGGGGCATCCACCGTTCCCCCGTCCTCCCGGAACCCGCCCACCGCCACAGCGGCGTAGGTCCGGGCAAGGGTATGGTCCTTCAGCTGGGCTGCAAGGGCCAGATGGGCCTTGTCGTTCTTGGCGGCAATGATCAGTCCGGAGGTGTCCCGGTCGATGCGGTGGACGATGCCGGGGCGCAGTTCACCATTGATTCCAGACAGACTGCTGCCGCAATGGTGCAGCAGGGCGTTGACCAGCGTGCCGTCCGGGTGACCCGGGGCAGGGTGAACCACCATGCCCACCGGCTTGTTGACCACAACGACGTCGTCATCCTCGTACACCACGTCCAGCGGGATGTTTTGGGGAACAATATCCACCTCTACCGCTTCGGGAACATCCACGCAGATCTCCTGCCCGGCAGTGGTCTTTTCGTTCTTTTTCAGCGGGTTCCCCTCGCAGGTGATCCGCCCCTCCTCCAGCAGCTTTTGGGCATTGGAACGGGTCAGGTCACCGCAGCGGGCCAAAAAGGTGTCTACCCGCTCGCCATCCCGGTCAGCCGTCAGCCTGCGCACGCTCATGGTTTTTACCCTCCAGCTTGTCGTAGAGGAACAGATAGTACGCCGCAGCGGCGATGCCGCCCACCACCACGCAGATATCTGCCACATTGAACACAGCAAAATCCATAAACAGGGTACGGAACATATCCACCACATAACCCAGCATCACCCGGTCAACGAGGTTGCCCACCGCACCGGCCAGCAAAAGTGCCAGCGCCGTGCGGCCAATGGGATGACGGAAGAATTTTTTTACAAGAGCCGCCACCAGTAGCACCGATATCACTGCGGAGACCACGGTCAGCAGCCAGGTGTGCTTATCCAGCATGGAAAAGGCACAGCCGGTATTCTTCACATAGGTCAAATCCATGATGTACGGCAGAAAGGGCACGCTGCCTCCAAGGGGAATATTGGTGCTTACCAGATACTTGACCAGTTGATCCACTACCACCAAAAGGGCAGCAAAAATAAAATAGAGCATACGAAACTCCTTCAAACGTGTTGTACCTTGCTATTATAACATATTTGAATTGGCGTGTAAATTCCCGAAACAAAACCCGCCGACCAAAATTTGGTCGGCGGGTTTCTTGTTTCGTTTATTCTGCCAACAGTGCAGGGTCGATGGCGGCAACCACCTTCGCACATCTCGGGCACAGACCGGGATGATCGGCACAGCTGCCCACCTTGACGTGGTTCTTCCAGCAGCGCTCGCACTTTTCGCCCTCGGCAGCAGCCACGGCCACGGCCAGCTCGCCGCCCACGGTCACCTCGGCCTGAGAGACGATGAGCAGGTCGGCCAGATACTCGGCATCCAGCTCGGCCACAAAAGCGTCCTCGGCGGAAACGGTCAGGACCACCTTGGCCTCAAGGCTCTTACCGATGGTCTTCTCGTTGCGGGCGGCCTCCAGAGCGCCGTTAACGGCGTCACGGATGGCGATGATGCGCGCCCACTTGGCCATCTCCGCCTCGGGCAGAGCATAGTCCACGAAGGGCTTATTCATCTCGTTGAGCACCACGTTGCGCTCATCGTCGCCGGCCTTGTGGGGCATAGCCTGCCAGATCTCGTCGCAGGTGAAGGCCAGGACGGGAGCAAACAGCTTGGTCATGGTGTCCAGGATCAGCCACAGGGCGGTCTGGGCGGAGCGGCGACTCAAACCGTCGGTCTCCTCACAGTACAGGCGATCCTTGATGATATCCAAATAGAAGCTGGACAGCTCCACCACGCAGAAATCGTTGATGGCATGGGAAACGGAGTGGAACTCATACTCGTCGTAGGCCTTGAAGCTCTTGTCGATCAGCTCGTTGAGCTTGGTCACTGGCCAGCGGTCCAGCTCCAGCATATCGGCGGGAGCCACCAAGTTGTCGGCATCGAAGCCAGCCAGGTTGCCCAGGCAGTAACGGGCGGTGTTGCGGAACTTCAGATAGCTCTGGCTGAGCTGCTTGAAGATGTTGTCGGAGCAGCGCACATCCACGTGGTAGTCGGCGGAACCGGCCCACAGACGCAGCAGATCGGCACCGTACTTCTTCACCACATCGGCGGGATCCACGCCGTTGCCCAAAGACTTGTGCATGGCCTTGCCCTCGCCGTCCACAGTCCAGCCGTGGGTCAGGCACTGCTTGAAAGGAGCGCCCTGACCCAGAGCGCCGACGGCGGTCAGCATGGAGGCCTGGAACCAGCCACGGTACTGGTCAAGACCCTCGATATACATATCGGCGGGCCAGAAACCCTGGGTCTTCTTCATGGAAGCGAAGTGGGTAGAGCCGGAGTCGAACCAGCCGTCCAGGGTGTCCTCCTCCTTGAAGAAGTGGGTGCCGCCGCAGTGAGGGCACTTGTAGCCCTTGGGCAGGATATCAGCAGCCTCGTTCTCGTACCAGGCGTTGGAGCCCTTCTCACCGAACAGGGCGGATACGGCGGCGATGGTCTCGCCGTCACAGACAGGTTTCTTGCAGTCCTCGCAGTAGAACACGGGGATGGGCAGACCCCAGCGGCGCTGACGGCTGATACACCAGTCGGCACGCTCACGGATCATGGCCTTCATGCGGTCAATGCCCCAGGCCGGCAGCCAGCGCACATCGTCACAGGCGTTGCAGGCGTCGTCCTTGAAGGCGTCCACAGAGCAGAACCACTGGGGAGTGGCTCGGAAGATGATGGGGTTCTTGCAGCGCCAGCAGTGGGGATAGGAGTGGATGATCTCCTCACTGGCGAACAGAGACCCATTCTGCTTCATGTCCTCCAGAATGACGGGGTTAGACTCCTCCGTCTTCATGCCGGTGTATTTGCCGGCGTAATCGGTGTGGCGGCCGCGGTCATCCACGGGAACCACCATCTCAATCTTATAGCGCTTGCAGGTCTCGTAGTCGTCGGCGCCGAAGCCGGGGGCAGTGTGGACGCAACCGGTACCGGAGTCCATGGTGACGTACTCAGCGGTGCACAACTGGGACGTCTTGTCCAGGAAGGGATGCTGTGCCAGCATATACTCAAAGTCCTGACCGGCGAAGCGCTCCACGATCTCGAAGTTCTCAATGCCGCCCACGGCCATGACCTTATTGCACAGAGCCTCGGCCACGATGTACATCTCGCCGTTGTCCGCCTTGACCAGCACGTAGCTCTCACGGGGATGGACAGCAATGGCCAGGTTGCCGGGCAGGGTCCAGATGGTGGTGGTCCAAATGACGAAGAACATCTTGTCAAGGTCGCCGTACTTGGCCAGCTTACCCTGGTCGTCCTTGACGGCGAACTTCACATACACAGTGGTACAGGGGTCGTCCTTGTACTCGATCTCGGCCTCAGCCAGGGCGGTCTCGTCCTTGGGGCACCAGTACACGGGCTTCAGGCCCTTGTAGATGTAACCCTTCTTGTACATCTCGCCGAAGATCTTGACCTCCTCAGCCTCGAACTCGGGAGCCATAGTGGTGTAGGGGTGATCCCAGTCGCCCAGGGCACCCAGGCGCTTGAAGCCCTCACGCTGGATGTCGATATACTTCTGGGCGTAGTTGTGGCAAGCGGTGCGGAACTCAGGAATGCTCATAGCCTTGTGGTTGAGCTTCTGCTCCTTGTTGTTGGCGGACTCGATGGGCATACCGTGGTTGTCCCAGCCGGGGACGAAGGGGGTCCAATAGCCACGCATGGCGTGCATACGGACGATAAAGTCCTTCAGGGAGCGGTTCATGGCGTGACCCATGTGGGGATTTCCATTGGAGAAGGGAGGGCCGTCATGCAGAGAGAAGCGGGGTTTGCCCTCGTTCTTCTTCAGCAGCTCGTTGTACAGGTCCATGTTGTACCAGCTCTCCAGCATACCGGGCTCACGGTTGGGCAGGCCGGCACGCATGGGGAATTCGGTCTGGGGCAGATTGATGGTCTTGTTGTAATCCATATCTGTTTCCTCCTATATCAAATCACATTTGTTTACAGAAAATAAAAAACCTTTGTCCCATTAAGAGACAAAGGAAACTCCTCTGCGGTACCACTCTTATTGCCGACGGGGTCGGCCACTCAAAGCTATGCCCGGTAACGGGGGCTGCCGGAGGCGCCTGCACCGCAGGGTGTTGGGCGCTCTGCTCGGAGGTGATATTCGCCGCTGCTGCCGACTGCCTTGCACCAAACGGCAGCTCTCTGTACGGCAGGGGAGTGGTTACTCGTCCTCGTCCTTGCATTTCCATATGCCTTTGTATCTTATCACTTTTATATAGAATGTCAAGCAAAAAATCCGGGAGAGGCGTTTTTTTCCTCTCCCGGATGTCTATTTTATTTGATTTCGTAGTCCTTGCCAAACTCCAGGGGGCCAAAACCGTCCTGGGCGTCCTCACCGTCTCCGTCCTCGTCAACCGGGGCCGGCTGCTGGGTCGGATCAAACTTGGTTGTCTTGCTCAGGTCCATCTCGGTGGTAGGCTCTTCCACCTCATCCTCCCGTTCCTGGCGGATGGCGGCCAGCTGCGCATCCAGGATACGCTGGACGCTGTCCTCAATCTCCTGGATAGTCTCCTCTTCTCTGGAAGCAACAACAGCCTTCGGCTCGGGCGTAATCTCGTCCAGACGGTCCAGATATTCCTGAGCCTCCTGCTGGAGCTGGCGCACCTGCTGCACATAGGTGGCTGTGGCCTGCTGGGCGGCAACCAGGCGTGCCTGCTCTGCCTCGATCTGACGACGGATCTGGGCGATCTGCTCGTTTGCATCCCGCTCGGCCTCGCGCAGAATCGATTCCTTCTTGTCCTGGGCCTCCTGCACCAGCTTGTCCGCCATGCTTTGGGCACTCATCAGGGCCTTTCGCATGGCATCCTCGGTGGCACGGTACTCCTCCACCTTGTCCACCAGCACCTTCATCTTGCTTTTCAGCACGGCGTTCTCGTTGTAGAGGGCCGTGTAATCTTCGGTCAAAATATCCAAAAATTCGTCCACCATGGCCATGTTGTAGCCACCGAAGGACGCTCTCGTAAATGCACGCTCAGACACTTCCTTGGGCGTAAGCATGATTCATTACCTCCTGCCGGTCAAAAATCCGGAATCAATTAAAAATAAAGGCCGTTGTTCTCAAGTTCATCAATCAGGTCGCCGAGAATGTCCACATTGTAGGGCGTGATAATGTAGGTAGACAAAGCAACCTTCTTGATCTTGCCGCCGTGCGCATAGGTCACGCCGGACAAAAAGTCCAGCAGACGGCGGGCCACATCCTTGTTGGTGGACTCCAGATTCAGCACCACAGTGCGCTTTTCCCGCAGATGGTCTGCGATCTCGCTGGCGTTTTCATAGCGGTCGGGCTTGACCAGCACTACCTGCAGCTGGGTGGTGGTGTGGATGTTGACCACCTTGTTGCTGCGGCGCTCCTGCTCAGCGGCATAGAAGCCGGCCTCGCTGCGCTCAACACGCTCGGAACGGCTGCTGCGCTCACGGCGGCTGTCCGGACGCTCTACAGGCTCGAACTCCTCAAAATCATCCTCATCCTCGTCCTCATAGGAGCGGGTCAGGCGCTTGAGCTCATCAAAAATTCCCATAACGATACCTCTTTCTTAAATGTTAAGCCCATCAGTAGGCGGGGCGGGGGCCGAACAGGGCTGTTCCCACACGCACCAGAGTGGCCCCCTGGGCGATGGCATCCCGGTAATCGCCGCTCATGCCCATGGACAGGCAATCCATGCTGTTTTTATTATCCGCTATTTTTGTCTGCGTGTCAACAAAAAGCTGACGCATTTTCACAAAATAATGTGTATTTGCGCCCGGTTCGTACGCAATAGGTGGTATAGCCATCAAGCCACGCAGGCGCACGTGTTCCATAGCACAGGCTTGCTCTGCCAGTGCGTCCAGCTGCGCCGGCTCCACACCGCCCTTGCTCTCCTCGCCGCCGATATTGACCTGCAGCAAGATGTCCTGCACAATGTCCAGCTTGCCGGCCTGCTTGTCAATGGCCTGTAACAGGTGTAAAGAGTCCACCGAGTGGATCAATTCCACCCGACCCACCACCTTACTGACCTTGTTGGTCTGCAGATGGCCGATAAAATGGACCTGTTCCGCCCCGGCATAGGCATCGGCCTCTAAATGGGCGCACAGCTCCTGCACCCGGTTTTCGCCGCACACCCGCAAACCTGCGGCAATGGCCGCACGGATGGTGTCATCGGACTGAGTCTTGGTGGCGGCACACAGCATAATTTCCTCCGGCTTGCGGCCGGCTTGCCGGGCTGCAGCGGCAATTTCCTCCTGCACGTTATGCAGACGTTCCTTCAACAACACCGCTACCCCTCCCTCAATCGCTCAAAACTTTGCCGTCGTGGATGTCATGGCCACGGATGATGACCTGATCCCCGGTTCGCAGGGTAGTCCTTCCCTCATCCAGGGGACGCACCACGTAGAATTGCCGTCCTTCGGCCAGCACCTCTACCTTTTTGAACTCCGCCTGACCATTGACCACGGCATATACGCCGGTGATGCTGGTCTGCACGGGGTTTCCGTTCTCGTCTGTCGTTTCCTTCATGAGAATGTGTACGGCGGCCTTGGGCACACGCAGCCCCTCCTGCCGGTCAAAAATGAGTTCCACCGTCTGGGTGCGCAGCAGCGTAGTTTCGGACAGGTAGCGGTCCGAGGACAGAACCACGGCACAGCGACCGTCCTCGGCACCGCCGATGCTGTCCACACGCATATCCACAATGCGCTCAAAATCACCGGAAAAACCCACCATAAGGTTGCTACCCCGGACCAGCTCCTTTGCCCGCTCCTCAGACAGTGCCACCACCACATACCAGCGGTTGGCGGTAATCAGCTTGCCAAGGCTGTTCTCATTGGTCGACAACTCCTGTTTTAACAGCTCGTCCAAACGGGAGGGGGTCAGCGTCAGTGCGTCCTTGGGTGTGATGTATTCCAACCCATCCACCAGCGCAGAGTATGCCCCCGCCTGCTGGGCCAGCACCCGATTGGTATCCGTGGCAGAGCGGCTGCGCAGCTCACGCAGGCGCTCATTCAGCTTGGCCAGCCGACCGGAATCCGCCCCCTGACCATATGTATAGTCCCGGCGCAGCACGGCACGCTTCAGCTCCACCACCTGCTCCTCCAGACGCCCGAAGTCGCCCGTGGCCGTGCTTGTGCGCAGATCCACCACTGCACGGAACACCTGATCCTCCAGCTGTCCCGCCCCGATCACAACGGTTTGATCCGTGGCAGATTGTAACAGCTCCGTCTCCATGGTAAGTGCCTGAATCTCATCCTCCCGGGCCAGGGCATCTGCGTCACGATAAACCACCGCAATGGTTTGTCCAACGCCCACACGCTCACCCTCACCGGGAACCACCTGTACGATGCCGCTGTAGTCGGACAACACCTGCTCCTGCCGGACCAGCAGACCGTCTGTTTCCTCACTGTCGTTGACGGTGTATGTATAAGCCACGGCGGTCGTTACCTCGTCGGTCAGGCTTTGGACGATATAGATGCCGAAATAGGCCGCAAGGCACACGACCAAAAACAGCATAATCAGCTTTGTGATGGTTGTTCCTTCCTTCATGGAGACACTCTCTTTCCGTTTGGGTTACGCCTCCTCCCGTTCCAGCGCCACGGGCCGCTCTGGCACAATGGTGGAGATGGCATGCTTATAAATGACCTGTTGCTTTCCATCGGTCATCAGAACCATGGTAAATGCGTCAAAACCCGACACATAACCCCGCATCTGAAAGCCGTTCATGAGAAACACGGTGACTTGCCGTCGTTCCCGACGGACTTGGGTGAGAAAAATTTCCTGCAGATTGTTTACCTTTTGCATAGTGATGCACTCCTTTTCTTTCTTGGGCGGTATCCCCGCCCCAGTGCATCATATACCAAATTCTTCCATTTTTTCTGTCGAATACCGTAGGCAGGCGTGAATATCGGGGGAATTTCCCCAACTGTAGCGCCAAGCCTGCTTATTTCGACCAAACCAGGTCAACTGCCGTTTGGCGTACTGACGGGAGCGGAGCTTTACCTCCTCTGCCGCCGTGTGTAAATCGCCGTTCCCGGTCAGAGCGTCGGTAAACTCCTTGTACCCGATGGCCTGCATGGCCGTGCAGCGGGGGTTCAGTCCACTCTGCAGCAGCTCCCGAACCTCATCGGCAAGGCCACGGGCCATCATCTCGTCCACCCGGCGGTCAATGCGCTCCCACATATCCTCCCGCCGATCAAAGCAGAGTGTGATGGTCAGGGCATCGTACCGAGGCGGAAGCTGTTGAGTCAGTTCGTTATGCCGGGTGATGGTCATGCCGGTGGACTCAAACACCTCCAGTGCCCGAATGATACGCTTGGCGTCGTTCGGGTGCAGCCGCGCGGCACTCTCCGGGTCCACCTCACCAAGCCGGCGGAGCATCACCTCGCCACCCTGGGCGGAAAAGTCGGCCTCCAGCCGGGCACGCAGGTCGCTGTCCGGGTCAAAGGCGGCAAAGTCCCGCCCCGACAGCAGAGAGTCAATATAGAGTCCCGTTCCTCCGGCCACAATGGGCAGCCTGCCCCGGGACAGGATATCGTCCACGCAGGCTCCCGCCATTTCCACGTAGCGTGCCACGGAGAAGTTTTCGCCGGGGTCCACCACGTCCAGCATATGGTGAAGGATCCCCTGCCTCTCCTCGGCGGTGGGTTTTGCGGTGCCGATGTCCATGCCACGGTAAATCTGCATGGAGTCGGCAGACACCACCTCACCGCCACGGAGTTTTGCAAGCTCCACTGCAAGGGCGGTCTTGCCCGAGGCCGTCGGGCCGGTGATAACCAGTATTTTGGGTGGCACGACTGCCTCCTTTCCGGGCATCACGCCCGTTTGAATTGCTTTTCCAGATCCTTTCGGGTCAGTTCAATGGCCACGGGCCGACCGTGGGGGCAGTACTTCACGCTGCCGTCCATGACCGCCTTGGCCACCCGTTCCAGCTCCTGCGGACCGGACTTCCAGCCGCCCTTGATGGCCGCCTTGCAGGCCATGGTGTGCAGCAGGTGGTCACGGGCCGCCGAAGGGTCGGCGCGGCCGGTGGTCAAAAGGCCGGCGGCAATCTCGGTCAGGGTGTTGACCACCTCCTCCGCCCCCACGTCAAAGGGGGCCTGACGGACGATGAGGGCATCGGAGCCGAACTCCTCTACCTCAAAGCCGAACTTGGCCAGCAGGGGCAGATTTTCCGCCAACACCTGCCGTTCCTGCGCGGCGGGGGTAAAGACCGCCGGGGTCAGCAGCTGCTGTACCATAGGCTGGTAGTCCTCTGCTTTCAACCGGTCGAAATTCATCCGCTCGTGGGCGGCGTGCTTGTCGATGAGCAGGGCACGCTCCCCCTGTTGGACGATGATATAGGTATCAAACAGCTCGCCGGTGATGTTCCACGGCAGCTCTTGTACTTCGTTTTTGCTCTCCTCCACCGGCTCCGCCTTATCGGTCACAGGCTCCGGCTTGGGCGCCGGTTCCGTTTTGGGTTCGGGAGCAGGCTCGGCCTTGGGCGCCGGTTTCTCTGCCGGGGGTGTCCAGGTCACGGACACGGGAGGGGCCGTACGGGCAGGTGCGGGGGTCACGGGCTTCTGTACCGGTGCCTGCTTGGGTGCCGTAATGTCATGCAGAGGCAGGGACGTGGGTACCGCCTTTACAGGCGTCTTGGGAATTGGCGTTGCGTTGAATTTGATTTGGTTTTGGGTGACCGTGTCGTGGGGCTTGGGTTTCTCCACCACGGCGACAGGGTGCTGCTTCTCCCCATCCAGGGCGGACATCACCGCATGATACACGGCGGAAAATACCTGTCGGTCATCCAAAAACTTCACTTCGGTCTTGGCGGGATGGACATTGACGTCCACCTTGTTCAGTCCCGTCTGCAAATGGATGACACAGCCGGGGAACTTGCCAACCATCTTGCGGTTAGCGTAGGCCTCCTCCACGGCGGCGGTCATGGTGCGGGACTTGATATAACGTCCGTTGACGAAGAAATGCTGGTAGTTGCGGCTGCCCTTGCAGCAGGTGGGCAGGGTGGTAAAGCCGGTGACGGTCATATCCTCACCGCTGCCACGAACAGGCATAAAACCAAGGGCAAATTCACGTCCCATGACGGCGTACACCGCACTTTGCAGCTGTCCGTCGCCGGGGGTGAGCAGCTCCTGCTTGCCGTCCCGGAGGAACTTGATGCTGACCTCCGGGTGGGCAAGTGCGATGCGCTGAACCATGCCGAACACCGCCGCCCCCTCCGCTGCATCCTTTTTCATAAATTTCAGCCGGGCGGGAGTATTGAAGAACAGATCCCGGACCTCCATCTCGGTACCGAGGGGGCAGCCCGCCTCCTCCACCTGACCGGAAAGGCCTCCCTCCAGCTTCAGCACAGCGCCAAGGTCTGCGTCAGCGGTGCGGCTGGTGACCCGGATACGGGACACGGCGGCGATGGCCGCCAAAGCCTCGCCACGGAAGCCCAACGTCCCGATGGCCTCCAGGTCGTACTCGGTGCGCAGCTTGCTGGTGGCATGGCGGACAAAGGCCCGTTCCAGCTGGTCAGCAGGGATGCCGCAGCCGTCGTCAGACACCCGAATGAGGGTCATGCCGCCGTTTGCGATTTCCACGGTCAGCTTGGTCGCCCCGGCATCGATGGCGTTTTCCATCAGCTCCTTGACCACGCTGGCAGGCCGTTCCACCACCTCACCGGCGGCAATCAGGTCTGCCACATGGCTGTCCAGTATGCGAATGTCGGGCATAGTATCACCCCTAACTGTTTTTATCCGTTCAGATCCTGCTTAAGCTCCGCCAGCAGGTTCAGCGCCTCGATGGGCGAGAGAATGTTCACGTCGGTCATGCGCAGCTTGTTGAGCACAGTCTGTCCACCCATTTCACCGAGGGACAGCTGGCTGTCGTCCACCGCCTGCGGTGCGGGGGCGGACACGCCGCCCTGCTGCTCCAGCTCGTCCAAAATTTCACGGGCGCGCTTGATGACCCGGTCGGGTACACCGGCCAGCTTGGCCACTTCCACGCCGTAGCTCTGGTCGGCGCCGCCACGAACAATTTTCCGCAGGAAAATCACGTCGTCCTTGCGCTTTTTGGCGGCGATGTTGTAGTTTTTAACTCCGGGCAGCTGACCCTCCAGTTGGGTCAGTTCGTGGTAGTGGGTGGCAAACAGGGTCTTGGCTCCCACCCGCTTTTTATCCACGCAGAACTCCACCACCGCCCGGGCGATGGCCATGCCGTCATAGGTGCTGGTGCCGCGGCCGATCTCGTCC
>JAZSAQ010000027.1:0-11502 GCA_045601985.1 Lawsonibacter sp.
GACGGTGCATCGTATTCCGGCGAATGGTTCGAAGGTAAACCGCACGGCCATGGCACATTTAGCTTCCCCGACGGTGCTTCTTACACCGGCGAATGGGTTGACGGCAAACGGCATGGCCAGGGTACACTCACCTCCCCCGACGGCACATCATACACCGGTGAATGGGTTGACGGCAAACCGCATGGTCAGGGCACAGAAACCTATTCCGATGGTGCATCTTACACAGGCGAATACGTCGACGGCAAACGGCATGGCCAGGGTACACTCACCTCCCCCGACGGCACATCATACATCGGTGAATGGGCTGACGGAAAAAAGTGCGGTCGTGGCACAGAAACGTACCCGGACGGCTCCTCCTACGAGGGCGACTGGGTAAATGGCGAGCAGCTCGGCCAGTGTACTTTCATCCGAGGCTCCGACGGTCACAAGTATGTGGGCGGTTGGGGCGAAAACGGTTCTTCCGGTTTCGGCACCTACATATATCCCGACGGCGCATCCCGCAGCGGCACCTGGGACGGTGCGACCCTTTTGGACGGTCAGGGTGTCCTGCGATATCCCGACGGCTCCTGTTACGACGGTCAGATCAAAAACAATCTGCGCCACGGCACGGGAACCTACACGCTGTGCGACGGAACGGTGCAGACCGGGCGCTTTGAACACGATGTTTTCAAAGGTCCGCTCAAATGACCCAACGCAACCGTGCGGCATACGCCGTTTGAAGACCCGCCGACAGTCTAACCAGGGCGGTCAATCCCTTGCCGGCTGTGCTGCGGAGGCTCGCATAACAAAAAAACAGCGAGGTGAAATCCACCTCGCTGTTTTTTCAATATTCGATTTACAGATTATCCTTGCATTGCCTTATAGGCTCTTCTCATTTTCAGCTTGGAAATCCAGTCCGCCAGAATAAAAATCAACATAAGGACATCCAGTACGATACCCACGATCAGGCCCCAGGTCGGCAAGGTCATCAAGCCAAAGTGCTTGAACAGGAGATTCACAATGGTAAATCCGCCGGGGAAAAGCAGCACGATCAGCATCGCAATCGGGGATGCAAAGGCCCACCAGCCGGAAATTGACAAGGCGAAGAAAAACTTGTAGAACGCAAAGCCGGACAAACCGAGGCAAACCGTGCACAGACAATTGTTCAAAAAGCTGTCATTGTCCTGCTGTGCTCCACAGATAAACGCCGTCAGCAAGGTATCAATAAAAACCGGAAGCCACGTAAAGGAACACACGCCAAACAAGGACAAAATATACCAAACCAACATTACCATAACGAACACCTCTTTCTATAATATTCCGGGCAACTTTAGTCCGTTAAACTATACAATATGTTATACCATACAGCTGCCTACAAGTCAACCGGTTCCCGCATGATTCGGCACCCGTCGGCTTATCGGAACATCATTTTCTCTTTGACCCGCTGTATCTGCTCGCACTCGGGGTCGTACAGCTTTTCCAGCATGGATACCACCGCCATGTACGCATTGGACGCCTCGCCGCAGCGCCCCATTTCCGCATACAGGTCGCCCAGGCATTCCTGATTATCAATGGTATCGTTTGCCAGCTCGCCTCGCATCTCAATGTTGATGGCAAGGGCGGCGTTCAGGCTCTCCTCCGCCTGAGCAAAATCCAGCTCCGCCTGAGCACGGTTGCTCTGCTTGTTCTTCTTGCCGATGTTGAACTTGCACACCCCGATGTCGAACAGGGCATAGGCCTCGTTGGACTTGTACTCCTTGAAGTAGTCCCGCATGTTTTCCAGATACGTCTGTGCGTACTCCAGTGCGGTTTCATACTCTCCGAACTGCTGATACATCCGCCCGATCTCCAACCGGGTCTCCTCGATGCGGGTCTTTGCGATCTCCACGGTGTACTCCCGGTATCGGTTGACCCAACCCGGCGAGTTTGCAGGGTCGGCCTTCATCTTCCCGTACAGCCGTTCCCGCATCTGCAGGGCAATCTCGAAGTATTCCTTGGCCCGGTCCGCATCGAAGCTGAACTCCCAGGTACAGCACCGTGCCACCTTGGAATAGGCCATGGCCAGATCCTCGTTGTCCCCTTCCTCCGCCAGCAGCATGCAGTTGAGTCCCTGCTCGTACCATTGGACGGACTCCGCCTCTCGCCGGCTGTTGAAGTAGGCACCGGCCAGCGACTTGGCCACAAAGCCGGTAATCATGCTGGCCTGACCGTACTGCTTCAGGCAGGCATCGTACAGCACATGGTCCCAGCGGATGGAGTCGTCGAACCGGCCCACCTGCCACAGGAAAGAGATCATAGGTTCAAAGCACTGAGCCGCCGCTGCGTCAAAGGGCGTAAAATAGTTCAGCACCGCACAGATGTTGTCCGCAACCTCCAGATTTTCGCCGTACACCCGGAACCACGCATGGTGGGCAAAGTGCGCCATGCGCTCCAGACAGTCCCGGAAGCCGGTCAGGTCGGGTTTCAGGCTCTCCCGGATGACCTCCGCCATCAGGGGGTGCAGGGCCAGGCGCTGCCCGCTCTCCCTGCGGACCCAGCTTTTGTGGATGAGCCGGTTGACCACGTCCATGCCGGAAATCCCGCTCCACTCCTTAAAACGCTTGGCAGGCACGCCCTTCACGCCCATTAGAGACAGCACTTCCAGCACGTACTTCTCCTCGTCACTCAATCCACTGACACGGAACAGCGACGTCAGGTGACCGAAGGCGGTCATCTGACGGCTGCGCCCCTGCACCGTTTCCGTCACGCCGGTCTGCAGGTTGCCCTTGACGATCAGCTCGTGCATCTCCTGTGCGGTAAGGAAGCTGGCCTCCATCTGCTTGGCGACCAGTTCCACCATGTAGGTGTGGTTCTCCACCAGTGCGAAGATCTTCCGCAGCCAATCCACGTCCCCGTCGTCCACGCAGTCGCCGTAGTTCTCCTCAAAGATTTTCAGCAAAATCCCCTCGTCGTCGATGGGCCCCACCTTGACGGTGGGATAGCCGCTGTGGGAGTTGCGGGTGGTGAAAATGATTCGGTGGGACCCTTCCAGAAATTCCGCCAGCGCCTCGTCCTCGTTGACGTCGAAGTTGTCCACGATGATCAGGGTGCGCCGGTCGCAGACGGAGCGCAGCACCTGCATCTTGTGCCGGAAGAATTCGTCCTCCGGCTCCGTCCCCTGCTCCAGATTGGTAACCTCGATGGCGGCAGGGTCACACACCAGCTTTTTCAGGCTGTCGGTATAGGTAACAAACACCACGTTCTCGTACTCAGCTTTGTGCCGCAGGGCATACTGCTTGGCAATCTCACTTTTTCCGATGCCGCCGATGCCCTCCACAAACACCACACGGTTGCCCGCGGCGAAGGCATCCTCCATGCTCTGCAGCACGTCCTCACGGCCGTAAAACACGTCACGGGCCTGAGGCAGCTTGGACACCAGCCGGTGCTCCACCCCCGTCTTTTTGGCAGGTGCGGACAGCTCCACCTTTTTGTCCAGACTGAGGGCCACCCGTTCCACCAGCTCGTTGATCCGGTCGTAGATGGACGGAGTCATGGCGTCCAGCCAGTGCATTCTGCCGATGTAGTACCGGGCACGGCTGGAAATGTCGTCGTCCGCTGTGTGGAACGGGATCACCTCCACCGCCTGCCCCGCCGCCAGCCGCTCGGTGACAAGGTTCAGCTCGTTGAGCACGTGGGGCGACTCCGAGGCCGCCTTGTTCAGCACCAGCAAAAACACCCGGCAGGCATCGATAGCGTCGGCAATGCTGCCGGCGTAGTCGCCGGAGGTGTCCCGGGGTGCGTACCAGCACTTGATGCCGTTGGCCTCCAGCTTGTTGACAATGCCCTCCACAATGTGGATGGAGGACCCGGTGTGATGGCTGATAAATACGTCGATCATGGTTTCAACTTCTTTCGTTTCGGTGGGGATCACTCAGCTCGCAGTGATTTTAGCGCCTTCAGATTGTTGCGGTACCGCTCCACATCGGGACAGGCGGCGCAGAGTTTTTCGTAAATGGCGATTGCTTTGCCAAGGTAGTCTGTTTCCTCGCTACCGCAGATGCAGTGCATGTTGTAATGCGAAACCCCGAGATCGTCATAGCTTTGCACCGTCCCCGTTTCCTTCGCCAGTTCCTCCCGGATGGCAAGGCTCTTGGCGTAGTACTCCCGGGCACCGGGCAGGTCACCCTCCGCCCGGCAGATATCGCCCAGTTTCTCATAGTTGACGGACAGGTCCCGGCGGGCCTCCAGCGTCCCCGTTTCCTTCGCCAATTTCTCCGCAAGGGCAAGGCTCTTGGTATAGTGTCCCCGGGCGCCGATCAAGTTGCCCTCTGCCAGGCAGATATTGCCTAAATTATTGCAACTGACGGCCAGGTCGCGGCGAGCCTCCACTGTCCCCGTTTCCTTCGCCAGTTCCTCCCGGACGGTAAGACTCTTGATATAGTACTCCCGGGCACCGACCAAGTCGCCCTCCGCCCGGCAGATATCGCCCAAATTGTCATAGATAACAGACAGGTCCCGGCGGGCCTCCACCATCCCCGTTTCCTTCGCCAATTCCTCAAAGATGGCAAGACTCTTGGTGTAGTGCCTCCGGGTGCCAGACAGGTCACCCTCTACCTCGCAAATTCTGCCCATTTTCCCATAGCTGATGGCTAGGTCCCGGCGGGCCTCCACCGTCCCCGTTTCCTTCGCCAGTTCCTCCCGGATGGCAAGGCTCTTGGCATAGTACTCCCGGGCGCTGCTCAGGTCACCCTCCGCCCGGCAGATATCGCCCAACCTATTGTAACTGATGGACAGATTCTGGCGAGCCAGCACCGTTCCCGTCTCTTTTGCCAGTTCCTCCGCAATGGCAAAACCCTTGGTGTAGTACTCACGGGCACCGCTCAGGTCACCCTCTTCCAGGCAGATATCTCCCACCCTAACATAGCCGACGGCTAGGTTACGGCGGGCATCCACCGTTCCTGTCTCCTCCGCCAGTGCCTCCGAAATGGCAAGGACCTTGGTGTAATGGTCCCAGGCATCGGTTTGGTCACCCTCGGCATCGCAGCTATTGCCCAGCCTCTCATAGCTGACAGACAGGTCACGCCAGGCCACCAGCGTCCCCGTTTCCTCCGCCAGTGCCTCAAAGATGGCAAGACTCTTGGCGTAGTACTCCCGGGCGCCAGACAGGTCGCCCTCTGCCAGGCAGATATCACCCAAATTGCTATAGCTGACAGCCATGTCACGGCGGGCCTCCACCGTCCCCGTTTCCTTCGCCAATTCCTCAAAGATGGCAAGGCTCTTGGCATAGTGCCCCCGGGCGCCAGACAGGTCGCCCTCTGCCCGGCAGATATTGCCCAACTTTTCATAATTGATGGCCAGATCATGGCGAGCCGCCCCTGTTTCCTTCGCCAGTTCCTCCGCAATAGCAAGGCCCTTGGCGTAATACTCCCGGGCACCGCTCAGGTCACCCTCCGCCAAGCAGATATCGCCCAACCGATCATATCCAACAGACCGGTTTCGTCGGGACAGGGCCGTTTTGTACTCAACCGTTACCCAACCATAGTACTCCTTCGCCTTGGCAAGCCGTCCAAGTTCTTTGTAATAATCACCGCAACGGATGGCCGCCCAAAAGAAAGTGTCCAGCCTCTCCTCGCCAGGCTGCTCCTCGTAGGCTCGGCGGGTCTGCTCCACCACCTTCTCCTGCCACTGCACCGCCGTTTCATAATTGCGTTCCACACCCATACCGGTGCGGTACAGCTCCACCAGCTTCTCTGTTGCCTCCACAAGGCCCGCCTCGGCAGCGCCGGTGATCAGCGCCACCGCCCGCTGGTGGTCCACCTCCACATCCACGCCGCCCAAATAGGCCAGGCCGATGAAGAAGTTGTGCTCGGGGGAGGCATCATTCTCCTTGATGGCCATCTGCCGCACCTGCGCCAGCAGCGCTTGGGACAGCAGGGTTTCATCGTTGGCATCCGTGCAGGCGGGGATCCCCTCGTACTTCGCCTCCAGCTGCGCCCGGTCCGTGGGGACAAGCTCCGCCGGCAGGATGGGTTTGCCCTCCCGCCGTGCCATGGGGTATTCCGTGGTCATGATGTAGTTGATCTCGTTGACCAGATTGGGGGTCACCGCCAGCACAAACAGGCCGCTTTTGCGCAGGGCCCCCTCGATGGCATCGTTGAAGTCCTCGCCCGGGGTGAGAAACTCGTCGTACCAGATGGCAATATCCCGGCAGAAGTCGTTCTTATGGATCAGCCGCATCAGCTCCTGGGCGTACTTGCGGTCCTTCTTACGGTAACTCAAAAAGACATAAGCGTCAAAGGCGGCACGGATCTTCTCCGCCAGCTCGTCCCCGATCAGGACGGAGGACAGGTACTTATCCAGCTTTTCCTCATAGCTGATGGCGGTAGCATCCAAATTATGCTTATCCAAAAACTGCAGGTCGCCGCACTTTTGATTGAACAGCTCCTCCAGGCCGCCCTCCTGCATCAGGGGCAGCACGGGAATATGGCTGGCCATGGCGAAGGGAAACTCCTGGGTCAGGGCGCTGTTTTCGCTGCACAGCAGCCGGGTGGTCACGGGCATAACGAACAGCTGCATCTGCCCAAGGTCGGCAAACAGCTCCTCGTCCCGGACGGCGTTGGGATCCTCCAGGTAATAGACGGCGCAGTTCTGCTTTGCCAGCAGCTCCTCCGAGATCGGCTCAAAATACCGGTCGAAATCCTCCGGATGGCAGCAGAAATAAACCCTGGGCTTGCCCTGAGGGTTGGACATATTCCGTGTCTTGTACTTTATGGTCGCCATAAAATCTCTCCTCGCTGTCTGTTTCGCTGCGGGCGCCCGATTTCAGGGCCGTTCGACAGAGCCCATTATAGCATGAAACGCAGCGTTTGCCAACGAAAAAAGCGGGGTGGAAACCACCCCGCTTATCTGTTCAGTTCACGCTTTCCTCACTTTTTTTCTCAAGCAACACCTTCAGGTGGGGATGCTTGTCCAGCAGCAGAATCACGGAGAGCGTATCATCCTCCATATCGATTCTGGACATCTTGCGGATCTGCTTGAAGCAATAGTAGTAGAGGAAGGCCACAAAGGCGTAAAACGCCACGGTATACACAGCCGAGTTCATAGTGCAGCAGAAGTCATACATACCGTGGGCCAGGATGGGCATGACCAGGCTGCGCACCAGGGACGGCGTGCCGGAACACTCGGGGATCGACCGGTCAATCAGGCCGGCGTCCTTCATGTTCCGCTCCAGCTGCGCGACCTTTCCGTTCATGTGCCAGAAGCTGTAGTAATATCCCATCAGCACGCCGAAGAACATATGGCCGGGGACAGAGAGCACTGCACGCATAAGAGCGGTCATCCAGCCGTACTGGAATACGTACAGGATGTTTTCAAGGCCGGCAAAGCCCAGCGACACAAACACGGCATATACGATGCCGTCGAACAGGCTGTTGAAGTGCTTGCTATTCCGGGTGAGCAGGAACATGGCCAGGAACTTGAACCCCTCCTCCACCAAAGCAACGCCGATGAAGTTGTCCACCACGTTGTAGATGGTGTACATGGTGCTGCTCAAAAGCAGCTGTCCGTCCGCCTCAACGGCAAAGAGACGGAAGATAGCACCGATGACCGCATTCAGGATGCCGCCCACTTCCACTACCGGGATGCAAATCGCACAGCCCAGCAAAAGCAGCGCAACCAGCAGACCGATGGGTTCCTTCTCCGCCCGGTCCTTCTTAAAAATGTAGATGCCCAGCGCCACCGCAGGGAGTATGGCCGCACAAGCCAAAAGGATCCCGTTCAAACTCATCTTTCGTCACCTCTGTTTTTCTCCGGTCGGGTACAGCGCCCGAAACACCCGCAAATTATATCATTTCCCCGATATTGCTGTCAATATTTGTCGATGCCGCAAGACCTTGCGTGCAGCCGCTACATCCCTTGTTTACTTTTGACCGATCCTGTATTATAATTTTGCTATGCACACAGACGGGAGCATTGCGGCCCTCGGCGGTATCCCACCGCATCGCTCATGCAAACCTCCCGCACATTCAACCTTACAGAAAAGGAATGTATGATCATGCGTAAAATTGTTATCATCGGTTCCGGCATGATGGGTTCCGCCCTGGCCTTCCCCGCCCGTGAAAACGGCAACGAGGTGCATCTGGTCGGCACCCATCTAGACCGGGACATCATCGACACCTGCAAGCAGACCGGCCGCCACCCCAAGTTCGTCCGGGACTTCCCCGCCGGGGTTCAGTACCACCAGATTGAGGAGCTGGACGCCGTTCTGCCCGGTGCCGACTTCATCATCTGCGGTGTCAGCAGCTTCGGTGTCGAGTGGTTCCGAGACGAGATTCTACCCCGTCTGGAGGAAAACGTCCCCGTCATCTCGGTGACCAAGGGGCTGTGGAACCTGCCCGACGGCACCCTGCTGACCTATCCCGACATCTGGCAGGCCAAGCTGGACGAGCTGGGCAAACACATCCCCCTGAACGCCATCGGCGGTCCCTGCACCAGCTACGAGCTGGTGGCCCACGACCAGACCGAGGTCAGCTTCTGCGGCAAGGATATGGACATCCTGCGTATGCTGAAATCCGCTATGACCACCCGCTACTACCACATCAGCCTGTCTACCGACGTGGTGGGCGTGGAGAGCGCCGTCGCCCTGAAAAACGGATACGCCCTGGGCATCGCCCTGACCATCGGCCTGAACCAAAAGGAGTTTGGCTTGGACAGTGAGCTGCACTTCAACTCCCAGGCCGCCGTCTTCGGTCAGTCCGTACGTGAGATGCAGAAGCTGCTGAATCTGCAGGGCGCCGGCGACCTGAACAACCTTGTGGTCGGTGCCGGTGATTTGTATGTTACCGTATACGGCGGCCGCACCCGGCTCATCGGCATCCTGCTGGGGCGCGGTCTGGACATCGATGCCGCCAAGGCGGAGCTGCAGGGGGTCACCCTGGAGTCCCTTGTGGTTGCCGGCCGTGTTGCCGAGGCAGTGCGCACCAAGGCCGCACGTGGTCTTGCCAACCTTGACGACTACCCCCTGCTGCTGCACATCGACGAGATCCTCACCGAGAAAAAGCCGGTGGACATCCCGTGGGAGAAGTTCACCTTTGAACGGTAACCGCCGACAGTTAATCGACTCTGTTTGGGGAGTGAGTGTTTTGCCTGACAACCGTTCTCTTGCCCGGCTCCGGATCTTGAGTGGGAGTATGCTCAAGCTGATTGCCGTTATTTCCATGCTTATCGACCACAGCGCCGTGTTGCTGCATACGGAGCTTGCGTGTCTTTCCGCCCCTCTGCTCACGCTCTTTGGCCGGGAGCTCACGCTCTACTTCATCATGCGGAAAATTGGCCGGTTGGCTTTCCCCATCTTCTGCTTTTTGATTTGTGAAGGATATCTCCACACAAGAAATCAAAAGCGCTACCTGCTGCGGCTCTTGATGTTTGCGTTCATATCAGAAATCCCTTTTAATCTTATGCAAAGCGGCAGCCTGGTCCTCCCCGCAAAGCAAAACGTATTCTTCACGCTGCTGTTTGGTGCGTTGCTGATATACATACAGGAGCACGTAAAAACAGAATGGCACAAGGCTGTCCTCATGCTCGCCGTCCTGTTTGCCGTCCTTTTCCTGAAGCCGGACTACGGTTCTGCCGGGGCAGCATTGATCGTGCTGATCTATCTGTTCCGGACCCGTCCCGCCCTGCAGGTCGCCGCCGCTTTCCCCCTGCTCTCCGGAAAAATTACCGCTTTGGCCGCCTTCATACCCATCAATATGTACAACGGCCAGCGAGGCTTCATCCAATCGAGGGCGCTGAAATACGGTTTTTACCTGTTCTACCCGGTGCACATTTTGGTGTTGGTTGGAGTCAAGCTTCTTTTTCGTAGTATGTAAGAAGCAAAAATCGAGGTGCTTATTGCACCTCGATTTTTATTCCCGAATTCACGTATACGTCCCTTTCAAACTGCACTTTGGTATTCCGCCCGCTCAGCCAGAGGGAATTTCTGCTTTTTTCGGCAGAATAACGTCCCGCCCACCCTTGCACTTTCTCCAAAAATGTACTATAATAAGGCAGATATCGTGCCGTGGTACGCTTTGTGCTGCGGCAAACCATTTAAATCACGAGATATCAGTTTGGAAGGGAGTAGATTATTGCCATGACCAGCAACGAGAAAAAGCAGCTGATGGCAACGGCCTGCAAGGTCCGCATGGGTGTTATCGAAAGCACTCACGGCGCCAAGGCCGGCCATCCCGGCGGCAGCCTGTCCGCCACCGAAGCGTTCACCTACCTGTACTTCAAGGAGATGAACATCGACCCCAAGAACCCCAAGTGGGCTGACCGCGACCGGTTCGTCCTGTCCAAGGGCCACACCGCCCCCGGTCTGTATGCCGCTTTGGCCAACCGTGGCTTCTTCCCCGTGGAGGATCTGCTCACCCTGCGCCACATCGACAGCTACCTGCAGGGTCACCTCAACATGAACATGGTTCCCGGCGTCGATATGTCCACCGGCTCTCTGGGTCAGGGCATCTCCGCCGCCGCCGGTATGGCTCTGGCTGCCAAGCATCAGGGCAAGACCAACCGTGTGTACACCCTGCTGGGCGACGGTGAGCTCCAGGAGGGTCAGGTCTGGGAGGCTATGATGTTCGCCGCCCACTACAACCTGGACAACTTCTGTGCCATCATCGACAACAACGGTCTGCAGATCGACGGTAAGGTCGCCGACGTTATGAGTCCCTACCCCATCGACGAGAAGCTGCGTGCTTTCGGTTTCGAGGTCACCGTGGTCGACGGTCACGATTTCGAGCAGCTGGAGGCCGCCTTTGCCCAGGCTCGTGCCACCAAGGGCAAGCCCTTTGGCATCATCATGCAGACCACCAAGGGCAAGGGCGTCAGCTACATGGAGAACCAGGCCGGCTGGCACGGCAAGGCTCCCAACGATGCAGAGTACGCACAGGCTATGAGCGAGCTGAAGGCTCAGCTGGCAGAACTGGAGGCATAATTATGGCAGATATGAAGAAAGTTGCAACTCGTGACAGCTACGGCAACGCTCTGGCAGAGCTGGGTGCTGAGGCTGCTAACCTGGTAGTTCTGGATGCCGACCTGGCAGGCGCTACCAAGACCGGTACCTTTAAGAAGGCTTTCCCCAACCGTCACTTTGACTGCGGCATCGCCGAGGCCAACATGATCTGCATCGCCGCCGGTATGTCCACCGCCGGCCTGGTGCCCTTCGCATCCAGCTTTGCCATGTTTGCTGCCGGCCGTGCTTTCGAGCAGGTCCGCAACTCCATCGGCTATCCCCACCTGAACGTGAAGATCGGCGCCACCCACGGCGGTATCTCCGTCGGTGAGGACGGTGCATCCCACCAGTGCTGCGAAGACTTCGGTCTGATGCGCACCATCCCCGGCATGGTGGTCATGAGCCCCGCCGACGATGTGGAGGCCCGGGCTATGGTCAAGGCTGCCTACGAGTACGAAGGCCCCGTGTACATCCGTTTCGGCCGTGCTGCCGTTCCCGTTGTCCATGAGGAAGGCGCTCCCTTCCGGATCGGCAAGGGCGAAGTCCTGCGG
>JAZSAQ010000028.1:0-10373 GCA_045601985.1 Lawsonibacter sp.
TATAACCAACCGTGTCCGTCCGCACGTCCAGGGGATCGGTCCATGCGGACATGGTAGAGCCGGGGGCAGACTCGGTCTGACCGTAAACGCTGACGGTGCCCCGCATATTCATTTCATCGGGTTGGGCGGCTCTGCGCATCAGTTCCGGCGGACAGCCTGCGCCGGCCATAATGCCCGTGCGCATATAGGAAAAATCGGTGCTCCGGTAGTCCGGATGGTTGAACATGGCGATAAACATGGTGGGCACGCCGTTGAAGCAAGTTATGCGCTCCTGATTGATGCAGGCCAGGGACTGCTTGGCGGAGAAGTAGGGCAGGGGGCAGATGGTGGCACCGTGGGTCATGGAGGACGTCATGGACAGCACCATGCCGAAGCAGTGGAACATAGGCACCTGGATCATCATGCGGTCGGCGGTGGACAGACCCATGCGGTCACCGATGCACTTGCCGTTGTTGACCACGTTGTAGTGGGTGAGCATAACGCCCTTGGGGAAGCCGGTGGTGCCGGAGGTGTACTGCATATTGCACACGTCGTCGGGACGGACGGCGGCGGCCATCTGGGCCACGGTTTCGGGGCTGACCAGATTGGCACGGGCCATGGCCTCATCAAAGGTCAGACTGCCCGGCTGGCGGAAGCCAACGGTGATGACGTTGCGCAGGAAGGGCAGTCGCTTGCAGTGCAGAGGCTGACCGGCCTTGGTCTGGGCGATTTCAGGACACAGCTCGTTGATGATGCCCTTGTAGTCGGAATCCAAACAGGCGTCGATCATCACGAGGGTGTGGGTGTCCGACTGGCGCAGAAGGTACTCCGCCTCGTGAATTTTATAAGCGGTGTTCACCGTGACCAGCACCGCACCGATTTTGGCGCAGGCCCAGAAGGAAATGTACCACTCGGGCACGTTGGTGGCCCAGACGGCAACCTTGTTGCCTGGCTTCACGCCCAGAGAGACCAGTGCCCGGGCGAAGGTATCCACATCCTCCCGGAACTGGGCGTAGGTGCGGGTGTAGTCCAACGTGGTGTACTTGATGGCGTACTGGTCGGGGAACTCCTCTGCCATGCGGTCCAGCACCTGGGAGAACGTCAGGTCGATGAGCTCGTCCTTCTTCCACACGTACTGACCCGTGCCGTCGTGGTTAAAGTAGAGAGATTTCTTCTTGCCGCGGGGGTTATCGAAGCGGTTCATGTAGTTGACGAAGTAGGGGAAGATGACCTCCGGGTCCTGCAGATCGTCCAGATAGTCCGGCTTCCACTCCAGGGAGATGAACCCGTTATAGTTGACTGAGGACAACGCCAGCATAAAGTCGCTGATGGGGGCGGTGCCTTCGCCGACGATGGTGTATTCGCCGCTGTCATCGGAGTCACGCAGGTGGACGTGGCGCACGTAGTCACCCAGATTTTTGATGGTGGTGTCGCAGCTTTCGCCGAAGTCGCGGTAGGGGTGATGTACGTCCCACAGAACGGCCAGCTCGTCGCAGGCAAACTCGTCCAGCAGGCGGCGCAGACGGGCGGTGTCGGCGTAGATGCCGCTGGTCTTGATGAGAATGGTGACCTCAAATGCCTGCGCATCGGGCAGTAAAGTGGAGAGGTTTTGCTTTACCAAATCCTCGTTGTCCGTCAGTGCCACGGCGGAGACGTACTTGACACGGGCATTGCGGGCGGCTTCTATCAGAGTGCGCAGTTCGTCCACGGCGTCGGTGCCTGCAGACAGGTCGCAGGAGGTGTCGAAGCAGGGGATGGTGAGATTTTTCTCTTTCAGCTGGCGCACGGTAGCCGCCGCCTGATACTTGTGGAATGGACCGGAGCGATCCACAAGGGGGTCGCACTTGGGCAGGTTATAAACCTCGATACCCCCGAAATCCATATCGGTGGCAAGGGAAACTACTTCATCCCATGTGAAGTTGGCCCAGCCACGGGTAGAGAAGGAAAGTTTCATACAGATTCATCCTCATAGACGATTTTGTTCAGTGCGCTGAGATAGGCGTTGATACCGGCGCACACGATGTCGGTGGAAATGCCCCGGCCAGAGTACAGCTTGCCGCCGGAGCGCAGGCGCACGATGGTCTGACCCATGGCCTCACGCCCCTCGGTAACAGCCTGAAGCTGGAAATCGTCCAGTTCATAGTGCCGGCCGGTAATCTGCTCGATGGCAAGGAAGGCGGCGTCGATAGGACCGTCGCCGATGCACACGCCCTCCAGAATCTGATCGTCCTTGATCAGCTTCATGTGGGCGGAGGAGGAGATGGTGTTACCGGAGTTGATGACGTAGGTGTCCAGCCGGTAGGTAGCGGGTACCTGCATGGCGGCGGAGGCCACGATGGCGTCCAGCTCCCGGATGCCGACCTGCTCCTTCTTGGCGGCGATGGCACGGAAGGCTTCCACCACCTTGGCCCCGTCCTCCTCGGACAGGTCGTAGCCAAGCTTGGTTACGGCTTTCAAAACGGAGTCGGCCTCGTCGTGGGCGGAGAGGTAGATGTCCTCGTCGTCCCGCACGCCATTGTCGAAGGGGGAGGTCTTTTTCTTCTCCGTCTGGCACATCCAGGTGATCTGGCCGATGATGCGGCTGAGCTGGGCGGTGCGGACGGAGGAGGTGGCCTGCAGGCTGTCACCACGGGCAGACAGGATCTCGGCAAGGTTGGCTACCGAGGCGGTATTCTGGGGATAGGCGGCAGCCTTCACTTCGCCGGCCCCCATGCCGACGGCAGCGATGGCGCAGGCATCGGCCAAAGACAGGGCGTTGCTGCAGGCAACACCGAGGGTTACATCCGCCAACGCGGGGACGGCCTTGTACAGATCAGAGACGAATGCGGAAAACTCCTCGGGTAGCATGGTGCCGGCGGAGTCGCAGAGGGTGACGGTGGCGGCGCCGGAGTCGATGGCGGCGGTCAGAACCTGGGCAAGGAAGCCACTGTCGGCACGGGTGGCATCGTCGGCCACGAACTCCACATCGGAGCACAGGCTGCGGCACAGGCTGACAGCTTTTTTGATATCCTCCAGCACGGTGTCGGCCTTCTTGTGATAGAGGTACTCCATCTGCACGGAGCTGACGGGGGCGCAGACCTGCAGGCGGGGATGTTTGGCGCCCTTCAGGGCGTTCCACACAGCGGTGATGTTCTCCTCGTCCATGCGGACGGGAACGGCCACGGTGCTGTTTTGCACTGCCTGCGCTACCGACTTGACACGCAGGGCATCGGTGCGGCTGTCGGCAACGCCCTCCAACTCTATGACGGAGACGCCGAGGCTGTCCAGCAGCTTTGCAAGCTCGATCTTCTCACGGAAGGAGAGGGTAAAGCCCTTGCCCGCCTGTTTCATGGTCACGTCGCTTAATTTGATGTGTCGCATCATAATCAACTCCTGCTTGAAATAAAAAGAAATCCCCGAGGTCCAAAGACCTCAGGGACGAATTTACATTCGCGGTACCACCCTGATTATCTCCCAAAAGGGGGAAATCACTCGTCGGACTTCCAACAAAGTCCCAGCCCGTAACGGGGGCATCCGTGCTGCATTACTGACCGCCCGAAGCGGGTTCACGCAGCCGACTCAGGAAGCAGACCGCATCATCCATCGCACCGGTTCGCACCAAACACCGGCTCTCTGAAGCGAATTTGACAAGGCGGATTTTCCATCAGTGTCTTTCACAGTATGAAAGTAATATAAAGGAAAGAGGCGCATTTGTCAACCCATCAAAAAAATTTTTCTTTAACGCAGTAAATTGTAAAAAGTGGTTGACAAAGCGGGACGGTTGTGGTAGAGTGTGTTCAATCGAAAAGGGAAAGACTGTGACGAAGACGGTTCGGTCCTTCGATTGTTCAGAGAGTCGGCGGTTGGTGCAAGCCGATCATTCGAAACCAGCAGAACCCATCACTTCCGAGTCGGTGAGCCGAGCGAATGCCAGGCTCTCCCGTCAGCCCGCGTTAAGGGATAGGACTTGTTGGAGTCTGAAGTGACGGCGAAAGCCGTAATTTGAGTGGTACCGCGGGTGAATGTTGCTCGTCTCAAGAAGAAGTAATCTTCTTGGGGCGTTTTTTATTTGCCCGATTCAGGCTATCCGAAAGGAATGAGTGTTATGAGCAATACGAACCCTGCCACCCAGCTGATGGACGTGGTCATGCGTATCCGTGAGATGCGTGAGATCCTCGGTTTCAGTGTGGAGGAGATGGCGCAGAAGACCGAACTGACCGAAGAGACCTACGTGCTCTACGAGTCCGGCACCGTGGATCTGCCCTTTACCTTTATGCACAAGTGTGCCAAGATTTTCGGCGTGGAGATTACCGTCCTGCTGGAAGGACAAAGTGCCAAGCTGTCCGGCTATACCGTCACCCGCCGGGGCAAGGGCCTGACCACCGCCAGCGAGGATGGTATCACCATTCAGGATATGGCACCTATGTTCCGTCAAAAGCTGGCGACTCCTTACTGGGTCACCTATCAGTACTCTGCTGACCTGCAGGATAAGCCCATCCACACCGCCACGCATGCCGGTCAGGAGTTTGATCTGGTTGTCAAGGGGTCCATGCGCATCCGTGTGGGTGACCATGAGGAAATCCTGCACGAGGGTGACAGCATCTTTTACAAGTCCTCCACCCCCCACGGCATGATCGCCATCGACGGACAGGACTGCGTGTTCCTTGCCATGATTATGGCCTCCGACAGTACGGATAAAAAGCTGTATATTGGCAGTAAACGAAAGACTGCCAACGATCAGCTGCTGTGCCACAAGTTTATCCATGCCGAGGAGGATGCCGACGGTGCGCTGCAGGGGGTTACCTTCGAGAATGCCGACGAGTATAACTTTGCCTTTGACACTGTGGATGCCATCGCACGTCAGGAGCCTGACAAGCTGGCCATGGTCCACGTGTCCAACGACCTGACTGAGCGTCGCTTTACCTTTAAGGACATCAAGGATGCCTCCTCCCAGAGCGCCAACTACTTCAAGTCCCTGGGCATCAAGCGGGGCGACCGGGTCATGCTGGTGCTCAAGCGGCACTACCAGTTCTGGTTTGCCATTCTGGGTCTGCACAAACTGGGCGCCATCGCAATCCCTGCAACCAACCAGCTGCAGGAGAAAGACTTTGCCTACCGCTTTGATGCTGCCGGCGTCAGCGCCGTGGTTTGCACTGCCGATGGTGATACGGCCCACCAGATGGAACTGGCGGAGCAGGCCCTGAGTCTGAACCTGACCAAGATTCTGGTCGGCGGTTCCCGTGAGGGCTGGCACAACTATGACGAGGAATACGGTCTGTTCAGCCGCCGTTACCTGCGTGGCGAGGATGCCCCTTGCGGCTCCGACCCCATGCTGATGCTGTTTACTTCCGGCACCACCGGATACCCCAAGATGGCGCTGCACAGCTACAAGTATGCGTTAGGTCACTATGTCACCGCCAAGTACTGGCATCTGGCGGAACGGGATGGCCTACACTTCACCATCTCCGAGACCGGCTGGGGTAAGGCCCTGTGGGGCAAGCTTTACGGCCAGTGGCTGTGTGAGGGCGCAGTGTTTACCTATGACTTTGACCGCTTCGATGCCGAGAAGATCCTGCCCATGTTCAAGCAGTACGGCATCACCACCTTCTGTGCTCCGCCCACTATGTACCGTATGCTCATCAAGCAGGACCTGAGCCGGTTCGACCTTTCTTCCATCCACCACGCCACCACCGCCGGCGAGGCGCTGAATCCCGAGGTGTTCCTCCAGTTCGAAAAGGCCACCGGTCTGCGCATTGCCGAGGGCTTCGGTCAGACCGAGATGACCCTGGGTATCGCAAACCTCATGGGCACCATGCTCAAACCCGGCGCTATGGGTAAACCCGTACCCGGCTACGGCATTGATCTGGTTGACGCCGACGGCAACCCTGTTGCCGACGGTGTCAACGGCGAGATCGTCATCCGCACCGATCCCGCCCCCACCTGCGGCGTGTTCTCCGGCTACTACCGCAATCAGGAAGCCACCGACAACGTGTGGCATGACGGTATGTACCACACCGGCGACCTTGCCTGGCGTGATGAGGACGGCTACTACTGGTACGTGGGTCGTGCCGACGACGTCATCAAGTCCTCCGGCTACCGCATCGGCCCCTTCGAGATCGAAAGCACCATCATGGAGCTGCCCTACGTGCTGGAGTGCGGCGTGTCCGCCGAGCCTGACGAGGTTCGTGGTCAGGTGGTCAAGGCCAGCATCGTACTGGTCAAGGGCACCGAGGGCACCGACGAGCTGAAAAAGGAGATTCAGGAGTACGTCAAGGCCCGTACTGCACCTTACAAGTACCCCCGCATCGTGGTATTCCGGGACGAGTTGCCCAAGACCATCAGCGGCAAGATCATCCGCAACAAGCTGTAAGGGGAGAGGGGCATGGAACACAAACGCCTGACCCTGTTTGCCGGTCACTACGGCAGCGGCAAGACCAATATCGCAGTCAACTACGCCCTGCACCTGGCGGGGGAGGGGAAACCGGTCTGCATCGGTGACCTGGACATCGTCAACCCCTACTTCCGCACCAAGGACAGTGCCGCAGCGCTGGAGGCGGCGGGGGTGGAGCTGATCTCCCCGCAGTTTGCAAACTCCAACGTGGATCTGCCTGCCTTACCGGCGGAGAGCTATCGGCTGGTGCAGGACCGCAGCACCTACGGTGTTATGGACATCGGCGGCGATGACCGGGGCGCTTACGCCTTGGGTCGCTATGCGCCGTATATTCTGGAAGAAAATGATTACCGCATGGCGTTCGTGGTCAACTTCCTGCGTCCCCTGACCACCACGGCGAACGAGGCGCTGGAGGTTATGCGGGAGATCGAGGCCGCCTGCGGGTTGCAGTTTACCTGCATCGTCAACAACACCAATCTGGGACGGGAGACCACACGGGATATCCTGGAAGCGTCCCAGCAAAAAACACACGAACTGTGCAGCTTGTCCGGCCTGCCCCTGTGGCTGACCACAGCGGAGGAGACCTTGGCCGGGGAGATGGGATCTCCCGTGTTCGGTCTGAAGCTGCAGAAAAAATACTTTGATCTACCGGGTTAAGAAAGAGGAGGAGAACACAATGGCAAAATTGACGTTCAAAACCGACTTGTGCAAGGGATGCGGCCTGTGTGTCAGTACCTGCCCCAAGGGCTGCCTGGCTATCGACACCGCAAGCATCAATAAAAAAGGATATTCCCCTGCCGTGATGGTGGCTGAGGACAAGTGCATCGGCTGTGCATTCTGTGCAACCATGTGCCCCGACTGCATCATCACCGTGGAGAAATAAGGAGGTCATAACATGGCAGAACGAGTCCTTATGAAAGGTAACGAAGCCATTGCCGAGGCTGCCATTCGTGCCGGCTGCCGCCATTACTTCGGTTACCCCATCACCCCCCAGACGGAGATTGCCGCCTACATGGCAAAGAAGATGCCCAAGATCGGCGGTGTGTTCCTGCAGGCGGAGAGTGAGATCGCATCCATCAACATGGTCTACGGCGCTTCTGCCGCCGGTATGCGTGTGATGACGTCCTCCTCCAGTCCCGGCATCTCCCTGAAGGCCGAGGGCCTGAGCTATCTGGCCGGTTCCGATATTCCTGCCTTCGTGGTCAACGTCCAGCGTGGCGGCCCCGGTCTGGGCGGTATCCAGCCCAGCCAGGCGGACTACTTTCAGGCCACCAAGGGCGGCGGTCACGGCGACTACCGCATGATCGTGTTGGCTCCCGCCAGCGTGCAGGAGATGGCCAGCCTGACCATCAAGGGCTTTGACCTGGCGGATAAGTACAACATGACCGCCATGATCCTGGCCGACGGCACCATCGGTCAGATGATGGAGCCCATCACCTTCGAGGATGAGGAAGACAAGCAGTATGATAAGCCCTGGGCGCTGACCGGTCACGAGGGCAAGCGCCCCCATAACGTGGTCAACTCCCTCTACCTCAAGCCGGAGGAGCTGGAGCGCAAGAACTTTGAACGCTACGAGCGTTACAAGCTGGTGGAAGAGAACGAGGCCATGTGGGAGGAGTACATGATGGAGGACGCCGAGTACTGCGTGGTGGCCTTCGGTATCGCCGCCCGTGTTGCCAAAAACGCCGTGGTGGCTGCCCGTGAGAAGGACATCAAGGTGGGGCTCATCCGTCCCATCACCCTGTGGCCCTTCCCCAAGAAGGTGTTGGAGCAGGCCGCTGAGAAGGTGAACGGTTTCGTTTGTGTGGAGCTGAGCATGGGTCAGATGATCGAGGACGTGCGCCTTGCCACCCAGTGCAAGCGCCCTGTTGGCCTTGTCTGCCGTAGCGGCGGCATGGTCCCCAGCCCCGATGAGGTGCTGGCCGGCATTGAGAGTGCAGTGAAAGGAGTGTACTGAGATGGCTGTTGTGTTTGAGAAACCCAAGTCCCTTGCGGATCTGCCCCTGCACTACTGTCCCGGCTGCCCCCACGGCATCATCCACCGTCTGGTGGCCGAAACGCTGGACGAGCTGGGCATCGAGGGCAAGGCCATCGGTATCGCTCCCGTTGGCTGCGCCGTCATGGCATACGATTACTTCACCTGCGACATGATCGAGTCGGCTCACGGTCGTGCACCTGCCGTTGCAACCGGTATCAAGCGCTGCCGTCCGGACAACATTGTGTTTACCTATCAGGGCGACGGCGACCTGGCCTCCATCGGTATGGCGGAGACGGTCCACGCCGCTGCCCGCAACGAGAACATCACCATCATCTTCGTCAACAACGCCATTTACGGTATGACCGGCGGCCAGATGGCTCCCACCACGCTGCCCGGTCAGGTGACCCAGACCTCTCCCTACGGCCGTGACGTGAACCACTGCGGCTGGCCCATCCGTGTCAGTGAGATGCTGGCAACCCTGGAGGGTCCCGAGTACATCACCCGTGTGGCGGTCAACAACGTCAAGAACGTGATGAACGCCAAAAAAGCAATCAAGAAGGCCTTCCAGAATCAGGTGGAGGGCAAGGGCTTCAGCCTGGTGGAGGTGGTTTCCGCCTGTCCCACCAACTGGGGCATGACACCTGAGCAGGCCCTGAAGTGGGTGGACAGCGATATGCTGCCCTATTATCCCATTGGCGTATATAAGGACAGAAGTGCCGCAAAGGAGGACAAGTGAACATGAAAACCACTCAAATCCTCATTGCCGGCTTCGGCGGACAGGGTATTCTGTTTGCCGGTAAGTTTCTGGCCTATAAGGGCCTGAAGGAGGACCTGCAGGTCTCCTGGCTGCCCTCCTACGGCCCTGAGATGCGTGGCGGTACTGCCAACTGCAACATCATCCTGTCCGAGACCCCTGTGGGTTCTCCCATCATTACCACCCCCGACGTTCTGGTGGTCATGAACCTGCCCTCCCTGCAGAAGTACGTGGATACCGTGGCTCCCGGCGGACAGATTTATGTGGACAGTACCCTCATTCAGGAGAAGGTCACCCGCACCGACGTGGAGGTGTTCTACGTTCCCGCCACCCAGCTGGCCCGTGAGGCGGGCGCAGGCTCTCTGGCAAACATGGTACTGATGGGCAACCTGCTGGAGAATCACCCCGAGCTGTCCTTTGACGGCGTGGATAATGTGGTCAACAGCATGGTGCCACCCAAGAAGGCGGCCATGGTGGAACTGAACATGAAGGTCCTGACCATCGGTAAGGAGTACGGAAAGTAAGCCGGTTGGTCATTCCAAAAAAACACAAAAAATTCGCATTTGGCTATTGAAAAATAAAAAATCAACTGCTAAACTGTTTCCATCCCAAGCGTTTATTCGAATCTGAGGAGGTTCTTAATAATGAATGCAATGACTGAAATGAGCAACTACCGCCATGAAAAAGTGTTGTTTGTCAACAACGAGAAGGCCGGCCTGAAGGCTATCATCGCCGTACACAACACCAACCTGGGCCCCGCCATCGGCGGCTGCCGCCTGTTCCCCTATGCCAGCTATGACGACGCTCTGTTTGACGTGCTGCGCCTGTCCCGTGGCATGAGCCACAAGAATGCGGTTGCCGGCTTGCCTCACGGCGGCGGCAAGGGCGTTATCATCGCTGACCCCTCCCAGAAGACTGAGGCCATGTTTGAGGCCTTTGCCGAGGCGGTCAACAACCTGGGCGGCGACTACATCACTGCCGAGGACGTGAACACCACCTGTGACGACGCCATGGTCATGCTTCGCAAGACCAAGTATCTGTGCGGCCTGCCCATGAATAGCGGCGATCCCTCTCCCTTCACCGCCCGTGGTGTGTGGCAGGGCATCCGCGCCACCGCCAAGGTGGCCCTGGGCAGCGACGATCTGTCCGGCCTGACCATCGCCGTGCAGGGTCTGGGCAAGGTTGGTTATGATCTGTGCCGTCTGCTGCACGACAGTGGCGCCAAGCTGATCGTTGCCAACCGCAGCAACAAGGCTATTGCCGACAAGGCTGCCGCCGAGTTCGGCGCCAAG
>JAZSAQ010000029.1:0-37269 GCA_045601985.1 Lawsonibacter sp.
TGGAGCAGAAGTACTACCGCACCCACTCCGGTTGGGTGGGCGGCCTGAAGGAAGTTCAGTACCGCACCCTGATGCAGGAGAAGCCCGAGCTGGCCATGAAGGTCGCTGTTCGCGGCATGATGCCCAAGAACGTCCTGAGCAAGGACGCTCTGTCCCGCCTGAAGATCTACCGTGGCGCTGAGCACGAGCATGCTGCTCAGAAGCCCGAGACCTGCAACGGCTAAGGAGGTAAATGATTATGTATAAGAGCAAGAAGCCTTACTTCTACGGCACTGGCCGCCGCAAGTCCTCTGTCGCCCGTGTCCACCTGTTCCCCAACGGCACCGGCGCCATCACCATCAACGGCCGTGATATCGACGATTACTTCGGTCTGGATACCCTGAAGCTGATCGTTCGTCAGCCCCTGAACACCACCAACACCCTGGATAAGGTGGACGTTGTCGCCACCGTGGCCGGCGGCGGTGTGACCGGCCAGGCCGGCGCTATCCGTCATGGTATCGCCCGCGCCCTGCTGCTGCTGGACGAGAACAACCGCGCTGCCCTGAAGGCCGCCGGTTTCCTGACCCGCGATCCTCGTATGAAGGAGCGTAAGAAGTACGGTCTGAAGGCCGCCCGTCGTGCTCCTCAGTTCTCCAAGCGCTGATTTACAACGCTGCGAACTATCAAGTGCCGCTCCGAATGGAGCGGCACTTTTTTACGCACTTCACAGGCCTTCAGACCGTCATAGAGGGAACCCTACCGTAAATCAGCGCAAGCGTTTGCGGTAGGGAAAGGACACTCGCCCGCAGGCGAGCGTTTCGGAGCGCAACCGCCGCACAGCGGCGGCACTTGGCGCGAAGATGGAGCAAGGGAGCGGAATGCCGTTTCGCCCACGGGGCGGAACCAAGTGAAGCGGACTTTGCGACGACGCAAGGCCGCCCGTCGCGCTCCTCAGTTCTCCAAGCGCTAAGCTTACGGAACACAAACTATCAAAGAGCCGCTCCGATTGGAGCGGCTCTTTTTTGTACTGCACAGACCTCCGGACCGTACATAGGGGGCCTGTGGCAGCCCGACGCAACGGAGATCCTTTTTATTCTCCGTATCCCATTGTGACCATGTAGGCCAGGTTGTCCTGGTTGACGTCCATGCGGCCGTACTGCACCACAATTTCCACATCACTGCGGATGTACATGGAATACTGTACCATGATGTCAAGTCCAATGCCGCCGAACAGTGACTGATCGTCGGTGTAGAAGGCACTGACACGCTCTGCCGGGGCCGTGAAGGGAATGCCCTTTACGGGAGGACGATCCTCGAAATAAATATCGATCAGGCAGTGCGCATCCTGCTCGGTACGATTGAGGATGACCACACACTCGTGGCCACGGTAATCCTGGGAATCACCCTTATGTACCGGGGGACGATACCCGTCCACAATGCTCCACTCTTTTTTGCCCATACCAACACGTCCTTTTTTGGATTTGATCCCAGTATAGCAAATTGTGCGGCACATTTCATGGACTTTTGGAGATGGTTTTCTCCCGCTTTGCGTACATTTTATTGCCCGGCGATGCCGTCGATAAACGCCTGTGCGAAGGGGGAGAGCCACTTGCTCTTGTGATACAGAAGCTGGCAGCATGCCTGAAGCGGCTGGTGGGATACATCCAAATGGACCAAAGAACCGGCCTGTACGGCGGAACGCAGGGTGTGACAGGGCAGGTACGAGATACTCCTGCCCTGTGGCAGCAGGGCACAAATGGCGTTGATATTATCCACGCTGATATGGTGACTTACCGTCATATTACACTCCGTTGCCAACTGGTGGAGCAGGCCGTAGCACAGGCCGTTGGGTTCGGGGGTGATAAAAGGGTAGTCGAACAGGCGCGCCAAAGGAATTTGGGTTTGCCGGGCAAGGGGATGGTTGGGGCCGGAGAAGAAACCAACCGGCTCCTGACGTTGATACCGGCAGACCAGTGCCGGATCGGCGATGGGGGTGTGGGACACAAAGACCAGATCAAGATGATTCTGCTTCAAATCGGCGATCAGCTCGGCAGTTTGACCGATTTTTAACTGAATATCTACCTGCGGGAAGCGTTCGCACAGAGCGGGCAGAACAGGCAGGACCATAGAGAACAGCAACGATTCCGACACGCCGACTCGCAATGTGCCTTGCAGCTCTGCATCGCTGTGTCCCAACGCGCTGATTTGCCCCATAATGCGCAAAACCTCCGCCGCGTGGGGCAGAAATGCCCGGCCGGCGTCGGTCAGGTGATTTTTGCGGCCGATGCGTTCGAATAGGGGAAAACCAAGCTCTTCCTCTAACCGCTGGATGCGCAGAGTAATGGTGGATTGGGCGTAATTCAGTTCCTCGGCGGCTCGGGTAAAGCTTTCCTGTTCGGCAACTTCGAGGAATGTTTTGATACTTTCTATGTCCATAAAATCACCTTTGGTTAAATTGAAAAAACCGATTGATAAAATAGAAATAATTAATTTTACAAATTATTTTATAACATATAAAATAAATGAAGTAAAGAAAAAGGAGGCCTGCCCCATGAAAAATCTGGGTTATTACAACGGCGTGTGCGACGAGATTGAGAACGTATCCATTCCCATGAGCGACCGCTCGCACTTCTTCGGTGACGGTGTCTACGACGCCACCTTCAGCCGTAATTATAAGATTTTCGCCCTGGACGAGCACGTAGATCGCTTTTTTAACAGTGCCAGGATGCTGGATATCGATCTGCCCTGCACCAAGCAAGAGTTGAAGGATCTGCTGAACGATTTGGTGAAGAAGATGGACTCCGACGTGAATTTCGTCTACTTCCAGGCTACTCGCGGCAGTGGTCCCGTGCGCAACCACACCTTTACCGAGGGGGCCAAGGCCAACCTGTGGGTGAACGTATTCCACAAGCCGCTGGTGGACATTTACAAGAAGGTCAAGCTGATGACCCTGGACGATACCCGCTTCTTCCACTGCAATATCAAGACCATCAACCTGCTCCCCGCCGTTGTGGCGGCGGAAAAGGCCAAGCAGGCCGGCTGTTTCGAGGCGGTGCTCCACCGGGACGGCCGGGTGACCGAGGGCAGCCACAGCAACGCGCACATCATCAAGGACGGCGTGCTGATTACCGCCCCGCTGGACAACCTGATTTTGCCCGGCATCGCCCGCAAGCACATCCTCAACGCCTGCGGCAAGCTGGGCATTCCCGTGGAGGAGCGGCCTTATCGGTTGGAGGACCTGGCCAACGCGGACGAGATTTTGATTTCTTCCGCCAGCACCTTCTGTCTGGCGGCGGAGGAGCTGGACGGCAAACCCGCGGGCGGCAAGGCGCCCGAACTGCTGAAGAACCTGCAGGATTACCTGTGGGAAGAGTTTTTGAACGAAACCGCCGAATAAACAAACCAAGAAAACACCCCCGTTCCCGGGCCTGTGGCCCGGGAACGGGGGTGTTTTCTTACAGGCAGAGCTCCAAAATCGAGGAGGACTTGCCCTGAACGCTGACCAACTCCAGCCGGTTATCTGCCAGCATACGGTGGCCAATGATGGGGGCATGGTGGCGGTAGGCATCCACCACCTGATTCTGTTCGCAGTCGATGAGCAGCACAGAACTCAACAGCGGAGAAACCAACAGCAACAGGTTCGTGCCCAAGGCAAACAGGCCGTAGGACAGGTCGTTCTTCTCCCGCAGGTAGGTGTCCAACTCCTGATCGTCGCCCTGACGTTCCAGCTCCAGCGCAGCAAGGAAATCCATGCCGGGGGCGGCCAGTGCCTGCCCATTCAGTGAGAACACGCCGCCGGTGAAGGCAAGGTCGCCGTAGATCCGGTCGGTATTCAGCCAGTTTTTACAGCTTCCGGTCAGGGCAAGCCGCTCCGGATCCACATAGGGCACCAGATGAACCTGACCGTCCGTACAACGGGCGGTATAGGGGCCATAGTATTGCTTGTCTTTCCGGTTGACTCCACAATGGAAGCGAGCCTTGTGTTTTTCAAAGGGAATCGCATGGGTAGACCCGTCACAGAGCGTCAGCACCACGGCCTCACCGTCAAAGGCGGCAGACAGGGCCGGGGCGAAGGCCAAATCGACCTTCAGCGCAGCTTTACCCATGAGGGTGTCCAGCACCTGCAGCTGGCGGTTGCGCCACAGTAGCAGGTATCGGCTGTCGTCGGAGAAAATCATGCGGAGAATTCCGTCATTGACACCAAGACCCATCCGGTCGCAGTGGAGAATTTTCACGCCCTGACGGTCAAACACGCTCATTTCATCGCTACCCTCATAAGCCACCGCCGTTTTGCCGTCCGGCGCAAAGCTGACCAGCGTGGCGTTTTCCAGCAGATGGGAGTTGTTGTCAACGAGCAGGAATCTGGCCGGATAGCGCCAGAAGTTGGACAGTGCACCCAAAATGCGGCCAAAGTCCCGAACCGACGCCCCCAACTGCTTGGTGACGTGCGTGAGCATGAGGAAACGCCCGGTTTTGCGGTTGGAGGAGGTTAAGGCTGTGAACCCCAGCGGGGTGAAGTCTTCCGGCTCGACCCGGTACAGGCCGTGCCCGGTCAGTACCGACAGGCTGCTGCCCCGACAGATCCAGTTGATGTGGCGGATGTCATGTATAGGGGAGGCGGCCAAAGAAAAGTCTGTCAGATCCATCCGGATCAATCCGCTATGATAGCGGAAGAACACGGAATTGTCCGCACAGAGGATATCCTGAATCCCATCCATCATAGGGAGGACAAGATGGAAGTTCTTGCGCTTTGCCTCGTCATAAACAAACATGTTCTCGGCAAAAACGGTATCGTCGGGTTGGTAGCTGAACCAACGGCCGCAGTTGCTCTCCACAACGACCTTTTGCATTAACTGGTGGGGAACATGGCGAATTAACGCACCGGTCGCCACATCATAGAGGCAGAACCCCTTGCCGGTGGGTTTGAAGCACAGGCGCTTTTCGTTTGCGTGAAGAGCGAAGAAGAAATCCTTGCCGCTGCCGATATCGACAGACCACAGGCGGGTGCCGTCTGCGACACGGATGGCGCACAGCAGATTGGCCTGCACCAGCAGCAGAACACCGGTGGGGCGGGAATAGGCCACGGTGTGGCTTTTTCCGTTCCAGTCCAAGGGGTAATGCGGGCGGGGAACATCGCCGGAGATGTCGTACACCTCGGCCAGGTCCTTGCCGTAGCAACACAGGACGGCATCCTTGCCAAGCCAGCAGAACTTGCGGCAGACAGTAGCATCCAGGTCATCGCTTTCCTGCCGGGGGAGATAGATTCGGGCAAATTCGCTGCCGCTTTCGCCGTCGCACAGGAACACATAGCAGCCGTGGCACACAGCGAAGCGGTTATACTCTTCCTGCCAGTAGACTTCCGCATTGCTGCTGTAGGGGAAGAAGACCCGGCGTCCGGTACGATCCGGCTGCGGCGGGATAATACCGGGGACATCCGGAGTTTGGCACAGACCAAGCTGGGCGCAGCGGCGCAGGAACGTGTGGGGGTAACAGGTCAGGGTGCCACGGTGCTCCAACAGGCAGGCCAGCAGCTGCTGCAGCCGGTCCCGGCAGGCGGGGGAAACCTCCCACGCCAACGCATGGCGCAGCACTTGAATCGTTTCTGCCGTGCCGGCGGCGTGCAGATAGGCATCGGTGAAGGACAGCTCCTCCAACAGGGCGGCGGCTTGAGGCCACTGCTCCTCACGTTCCAGCAGGGGCAGCAGGGAGAGAACCTTGCGCCGGTTGGGCAGGCGGGTGTCGGCAGCGGCGTAGTTGGGCTGCTCCAGATAGAATTGCCGCAGCAGCTGCGCCGCACGGCGACAGTGCTCCCCGTAGGCGGCGGAGAAGGCACGGTAGAACACCTGATGGGCAAACTTCACCACGATGGCGCCGTCCATCTGTTCCAGCACCAGACAGTCGCCCAAATCGTAGAACAGGCGGCTCCACACCACGAAGGGCAGCTTATCCAGACCGCCGGTGTAGCGGTCCTCGGCGTCCAGCCGCTTGCGTACCTCGGGAAAACGGGGCAACAGAAGCTGTAGCTCCTCCTCGGTGATTCCTGTGGGGGCCACGGCGATCAGCGCCATGGCGCAGAGAGTCAGGTTCTGCTCGTGCCCGAAGCTGCGGAACATACTTTCCACGTGGGCGAGGGCGGTTTCCTCTGCCGTGGCGGGCAGAGCGGGGACGGTTTGGCCGGAGTGCCAGCGGTTTGCCATGGCAGCCGTCAGCTTGACCTGCAGCGGGGTTACGCCACCGGAAAAGGCAGCGGAGATCAGCCGGCGCTGGGCCTGAGGGACGATGGCACGTCCTTTTGCTTCCAGCAGACGGTCAAACAGCTGCAGGCTTTCGCTCTCGTCAAAGGCGGTAACGGCAACGTGTTCGGCCCGGTCCGGGATGAGGACGGCTACCTTGTCCCGATCCGCTGCGGAAACGATCAGGGAAACGTTGTCAGGCAGGTGGTTGGGGAGAAAACTCTCATGGACGGATGCAAGGTCGTAGAACATATCCAGCCCGTCGATGATAATGACAAAACGCTGCTTTGAGTGGCACCCCAGTGCGTTCATAATCAGGTCCACCTGCTCCGCAGGTCCGTGGGAAACGTCAAGAATCGTGTCACACAGCCGCTGACACCAGCTTTGCAGTCGATCCAATACTTGGGTAATGGTATAGGAGCGTACATCCGTGCCGAAGGAAGCGAAGAACACCGGGAGAGTCTGCCGGGCGGCAAAGTGACGCAGCAGGGTGGATTTACCGCTGCCGGAATCGCCGCAGAGGAACAGGGGGGCGTGGTGACTGTCGTTCACATAGCGCTCCAGAGCAGAAAGTTCTTCATCACGGCCACGGAAGATGCCCTCTGCGGTGACCACGTCGCTTGTCTGAGTCTGATGCTCCATGGCCTCCAGCCGGGCCATCTCTTCTTCAATGTTGGCAAGGAGCAGCTGTGTTACCGTGCGGCAGAACCGCTGCTCGTAATCGCTGTCCCAATCAAGGCGCAGGATGCAGCGACCGTTGCCGTCAGCCTCCATGGCCTGGGCAATGCGATCCTGCAGGGCAAGGGCACGGGTGGGATCCGCATCCTGCTGGGGGTGGCCACGGCGCAGTACGGCAATCACGTTATCGCTGCCGTCGCCGTCGGCCAAAAAGCCGGCCATAATTTCCTGTTCGGTGGCAGAGGTGTTCAGCACGGCAAGCTCCTGCTCTGTCCAGCCGCAGCGGCGGCCTGCGGCCATGAGGGCGTGGCGGAGAGAATCCTCTTCCGCTTGCCAGTGTGCGTCGTCTGCAAAGTCGCCCTGGCGGCTTTTCAGGTACCACACGCCGCCCAAAGCATTTTCGTCCGGCTCGTACCAACGGCGCAGCAGGGTAGACTCCGCCTCGTCGGCGGCGGAAAGCAGCGCCTCGAACCGGGTGCGCTCCAGCTGCGGCGGCAGTGGAATCCAGCCGTAGCGCTCACCGGAGAGGATCAGAAAGTTGGGGCGGGGAGCCAGGGTGCGGCAACGGCGCACCTCGTCCAGACAGATGGAGATGGTCTGCTGGTTCAGGGCGCTTTCCGTGTTGATGCCCCAGCGCAGATCGATGAGCTGAAAGTGGTAGCCGCGGCTGCGGCAGAATTCCTCAGCCCGGGCGAAGATTTCGCCGTTGAGCAGGGCGCGCTCGGTCAGAAAGTCGGAGAAGGTGGAGCTGATGAACAGCCGGAATGTTTTGTTGATCATGACGTCACCCTCACTTTCTTATCTTGCGTATGCGCATATCTGAGGTGCAGAAAATCTTGACGAGCACCCACAGCAGGAGGTAGAACAGCAACGCACCCAAAACGGCGAGCAGACCAAGGATAATGCCCCCAAGCGAGCCGCCCAAGCGGATCAGCACGAGGAGGAACACGACAGCACAGACCACTGCGATCTCACAAATCTGGTAGATGTTTTTGGCTCGGTCGACAGGAAGAACGGGCCGGCCCAGCTGCAGGGAACTATTGGCGGAGGTGCGCAGCGCCTCATCACACAGCTGGCTGCAATGCCGGTAGTACGTATGGGGGTCCCGGCCAAAGGCACGAAGCAGCGCAGTTACCAGCCGGCTGGCGATGCGGTAGGTGATGACAAGCAGGGGCACCACCAACAGGATGAATACAACGGCCACACCGATACCGGTCTTACCCCAAAAGTCGGCAGTGACAGCCTGGGTCAAAAACCTCTGCAAAGAGGGGAAAAGCTTAGGCAATACAGAAAGTGCACGCAAAATAAAAAGAAAGCTTAAAAGGGCCAAAGAAACGGTCAGTATGAGCTTGAACAGCACGCTTACAGGCTTTTTCATTGGGTTTCGGCTCCTTTCGACGCATAGCTTGATTCTATTGTACCACAAATTTGAGAGAAATTGGGAAGAAAAAGCTAAAAGGCAACTGCCCCTTAGACAGTTGCCTTTTTGGTGGACCTAATCGGGATCGAACCGACGACCTTACGGATGCGAACCGTACGCTCTCCCAGCTGAGCTATAGGCCCAAACAGAACACAGCATATTATAAAGCACGCCGATGGATTTGTAAAGAGAATTTTTGCAAAAATCACCTGTGTGGGGCGGGCCGAACGGCCCGCCCCACGGGTAATTCATCGAGCCGCCATGATCATGGTGGCAACCTCCTCACGGGTGGCAAAGCTGCCGGGGCGGCTGCCATCGGTGATGCCGGCGGCCTTCGCCTCGGCCATACGGCTCCAGCTGCTGGCAGGCTTGGCTGCCAGTGTATTCAGCCACGCACTCAGTTCGGTTTGAAAAATGCTTTTTACCTGATTTTCGGTCAAATCCAATTCCTCCTTGTATGCGGGACGGTAGGCCCCCACAATGTACTTCTTGTCCCGGGTACGGCGCATGACCGCACCGCCGTTGGCTTCGTTTCCCGTACCGGTGTTGCCGTCGATGGTGGTGATGCGTTTGCCGTCCCAGCTTTCGCAGATACCCACATGGGCAGCACGGCTGCCGCCGTCAAAATTGAAAAAAATGATGTCGCCGGGGCGGTAGTCCGTTACTCGCTGTTTTTTGTGGAAGTCCATCAGTGTGGGGCAGTAGGCGGTCTTTTTTCCGCCGAAAAACAGCGCCTTGGCCTCTGCGGTCCGGAACACCCACCACACGAAGGCACAGCACCAGGGGTAGGAACTGCCTGACACCTCACGCCCGTAGTAGACGGTGTTGTACTTCACACGGTTGGAGCCGGCGGGGGACTCCTTGACCCCCAACTCGCCACGGGCCACGTCCAGTATTTTTTGAGCGGTCATTGGGTTACCTCCGTACCTGTGTGCAGTTTCAAAACTGCCGCCTCCACCGCATCACGAACCTGACGCAGGTCCACGTTGTAGCCCTGCTCGGCAAGCAGGGACAGGGCATAGTCCAGCCGCGTCTGGCCGCTGCATTGGTGATACAACTGTTGGGCTGCCGCTACGGCGATATCCACCCAGTGCAGCAGATCGGCGCGCTGCTCAGCAGTGGTTTTACTGCGTAGCCAGGGGATCAAAAACAGGCTGACAGCTATGGTGGCTGCCGCCAAAAGGGCATTAATCAGCGGGGTCAAATCGATCATATAATTCCTCCTTCTTAGGGGGTTTCCTTCCGGAAAGGGCTGTTTTCGCAAACATGATGGCCAGCTCGCCGCCGAAAAATGCGAGGGTCACACCAAGCAGAGGGGAAGGGTCGTGACCGGTGCGGGACAGGATGCGAAAGGCCCAAGCGCAGCACACTGTCCCGCAGGTCACGCAGCCAGCCACCATCACTTTGCCAAACAAGTGGGGGATACGACGCAGCAAGGTCAGCACGCCGTGTCCCCGCCAGCCAAGATGGCCTCGTATTCCGTGCGGGGGATGGGGTGGTAGCTGTCGGGACTGACGCCCTCCGCCAGCCATATCACGGTGCCGTAGTCGGTACCGTTGGTCAGCACAGTGCCCTCATCGGCACATAAAACAGTTCTGATTTTCATATACGTCCTCCTTAAATCCAGCTGAATGTCCAGTCGGGCCGGGCTGCAATCAGCGCTGCCCATGCGTCGTCGGTGAAAGCACCGACCACTTTCTCCTGCTGGAGGGTTACGGTTCCGCTGCCGGTCAGACGGTCCACAAAGGCAGCAATGCGTTCGGCATCCGTCTGCTCGGTGTACTTCACAGCAACCACAGTATAGACAACACCACGGGCAAATACTGCGGTGGCGGTTGTGCCGCCCAGGTCGAACACGGTAATGGTCCCGTCCGGAGCACGCCGGTAGCGTTTCGGTACCGCAGAGGAACCCAAAGCCGCATTTCTTACGCCGCCCGCCCCGCTTCCGTACAGGGCGAAGCCGACCAGCAAGCCAAAGGCTCTGCGGTCGTAGGAAAAATCCATTACGGCACCGGTTAGGTTCATGCCCAAAGGATCGTACCCGAAAACGTGCAGGACGTCTGGCTCGAAGGGGACGTGGAAGGTTGCGGAGGTGTTTCCGTCTCCGGTAAAGCAAAGGATGAAATGCTTTTCAGCACACAATTGCCCGCCGTCAGCCATACCCTTGGCATAGGATGCCTGCAGGTCGGCTTCCGTGTAGCCGCCGTCGGTCACTACGATGTCCCGGTCGCAATATTTTCCGGCGGTGGGCAGCTTTACGGTTTTACCGCCGGACACTTCAATGTGAAAGCTCATACCGCAATCACCTCCCCGGCATAGACCGGCAGGGCGGCCAGTACATCGGCCACGATTCGATCTTGTTCGGCATCTGTCAGCTTGCAGACGGCAGATACGGTGCTGTCCACATAGGCTTCACCGTTCCACAGCCACCAGTGGTCGTCCATGATGATGGGCGGGTGGCTGACATAGCGTTCCGCCTCGTCCCGGATGGCAAGAATGCGCTGCTCGGCCTGGGAAAACTCGGTGGGCAGAACGGGCCACTGCTTGTCCCCGCACAGGGAGCGGGGGACAAACAGGGTGATGACGTTGGTGTGGCGGGTGATGTCGCCTCGGGTTCCACGCAGCTGCATACGGTAGAAACCGCCCGGGCCTAACTGCTGTGCAGTAAGCAGGATGGACACGCCACCGCCCTGATGGGGGTGGAGGGGCCAAAGGTCCATCTGGCCGTCCACCTGAACCAGCATGGTCCAGTCCCAACCCTCGGGCAAAGGACCGGAAACGATCAGCTCACGGCTGAGATGGTCGTTTTGCTGCAGGCTGAGTCGGGGGTCAGCCCAAATTTGCCAGTCTTTGAATTGGATCATATCAAAACCTCCTTATGTCAAGTGTTTGAGATAACGCTCTGCGCCGTAACGCAGGCAGCGCTGTAGCTGCCGCTCGCCCCGCAGAATGGTGCGGGACACAGTGGAGGGGGTTACTCCCAACTGCCGGGCAATCTCCGTTTGACTGAGCTGATGAACGTAATACAGGGTCAGCATGGTTCGCTGGCGGGGGGTGATGTCCTCTTTCATGCAGCGGATCAAATTGTGCTTGAGCTGCTCCACGCTGCCGGCATTGGTATTCTGCTCGGACAGCTGGTTCATATAAGCCGCCATATCCCGGCTGTACGGCTTGCCACGCCTATAACGGGGGTCTGCCATCTGGGAGCCTCCTTTTCCATCCGTAGTAGCGCTCGCAGTCACGAGCGGTCTGCTGAGCCTGACGGCGCATTTCGATCAGCGGTGCCATCCGACCCTCCAACCGCAATTGTTCGGTGCGATCCCGGGTTTTACTGTGCCGGATGGCCAGCTCCTTGATGCGTCCGGCCAGCAACTGCGCCCCTTGGCGGTACTCTTCCGCCAGTTCCTTCAGGGTCAACTGGGCAGCCCCCTCTCGGGCAGCACCACCCGGACCTGCATGGCCCGTGCTGCCTCTACGGGGAAACGTTCCAGCCAGTGGGTCACCGCTATGCGGAAGCAATCGGTGCAGATTGGAATTTCCTCCCACACAAAGCGGGCCTCGCCGGGATAGAACTCCCCGCAGCAGCGGGGACACAACCCGACCGGAGGACACTGCTGACTGTCCCGAAGGGGCGGCAGCAGACCCGTGGTTCCCGGTGTCATGGGACCTCACCTCCCTGTGCAATAACTTCCATGGCACGCTCCTTTCTGTCCGTATTATGGTACTTTCGGTTTGCTATCCTTATGGACACAGATCGTTCGGTTGAGTTGCCAACGAACTTAAAAACAACTCAAACGAGTAGCTACGGGCATAATATAAACTCAATTGAGTAAAATGTCAAGGGGTAAAATAAAAAAATTACTCAATTAAGTAAAAAGATGTTGCAATTGAAACTCAATTACGTTATAATGAGGGCAGAGAAACGGCGAAAAACGCCGTAACAGATGGGAGGATGCAATATGCCCCGGGTAGAGTATTTGAAGGAGCAAATTGTCAAGCAGTATGGAAATATTTCCAAATTTGCCGAGCACATTGGTGTGCCCGCCACCACCATTCGCAACATTTTCACCCGCGGGTTGGACGGGGTAGGAACCGGGACCATGGTAAAAATCTGCGATGCACTGCATATCGACGTCAGTTCTCTCTTGCGTGATGAGCCGAAGCAGCAGGTTGAATTCGATGATTTTACCTATGCGCTTTACAGTGAGTCCCGGAACCTGCCGGAGGAGAAGAAGCAAATGCTGTTGGAGATGGCGCGCTTCTTTCGTAAGGAGCTGCAGGACGGAGAGGATGGATGACTATGGATAAAACACTGGCCCTGTACAATGAATTGAACCGAGCGGGGGTCAGGTTTTACCACTGGGATCTGGACGATCAACAGGCCGCCACCATTGAAATGGATGGTCACTACGCCATTTTCATGGATTTTGACAATATCCATACCAGCGCAGAGGAGCGGGTGGTGGTGGCACATGAGGGCGGCCACGTGGCCACCGGTGCTACCCATCGGGTGAGCAGTCCCTACGATCTGATCGCCAAACACGAGTACAAGGCGGACAAGTGGGCCATTGAGCAGTTGGTTCCCGCACGGGAACTGGATGCCGCTGTGGCCTGCGGCTGTACCGACTTGTACAGCTTGGCGGAGTATTTTGACGTGACCATCCCCTTTATGGAAAAGGCGGTCAGCCTGCACACCCATGGGAATCTATCGACTCGATTGAACTTTTAAGAAAGGCGGTGGGTCATAATGGATCTGATTGCCATTGACAGCCATACCCATATAAACCATGGGCACCCGGAGGATGCCACGGCGGAGCAGACCCCTGTCTATTCCGCCATGCCGGACTGGCTCTATCGGGTCAATGACGGGGCCGGAGTGGGCAAGATGCTCTGCTCCACCTTTGCCAGTGTACGCACCACAGAGTATATCGTGGCGGAGAATGAGTACCTGTTTGACCTTGTGGGGCGGGAGAAACGCCTGTATCAGTGGGTGGTCATGGACCCCCGCATCCCGGAAACGTTTGGGCAGGCCGAGCGGATGCTAGCCGGAGACAAGTGTGTGGGCATCAAGCTGCACCCTCTGTATCACCGGTATTCTCTGCCGGAGTATGCGGATAAGCTGTTTTCCTTCGCCGCCGAGCGAAGGGCCGTGGTGCTTATCCACCCGGAGGAGCAGGCGGACTACATCGTTCCCATTGCCGACCGCTACCCCGACGTGACCTTTGTTATGGCGCATTTGGGGGATGAGCATTACGTGGATGCGGTGGCCAACGCCCGCCACGGCAACGTGTGGACGGATACATCCGGGATTGCCAGCTCTAAAAATGCCATGTTGGAATATGCGGTGGAGCGCATCGGGTCGGAGCGTATCCTGTTCGGTACGGACACCTATGCCCCCGGTTTCCAGCGGGGACGGGTGGAGTATGCCCTCATCGATAGGCAGGATAAGCAAAACATACTCCGGGACAATGCGCTTCGGCTGTTTGGAGAGAAGCTGAATTGAAAAAGCCGCTCTGTGTCCTATGGGGGCGCAGAGCGGCATATCGTATGGCAGAACGATAAAACGGAGGAAGCCTATGAATACCATGCCTTATTTTGACGCCCACTGCGATACCCTGTCCCGCTGTCTGGAGCAAGATGCCTGCCTGTGGGAAAACGACGGTCAATTGGATTTGAAACGGCTGTCTGCGATTCCAAAGGCGGGGCAGATCTTTGCCATCTTCCATGACGGTGCGGAGCCGGTTGTGGGCGGCCTGTTTGAATTGTGTCGGCGTCAGCAGCGGTTATTTGCCGATAGTTGTCAAAAGCATGCCGGTAACATGACCCAGTGCCGCACCGGCAATGAAATCGATCAGGCGGTGGCGGCAGGTAAGCTTGCCGCCGTGCTGAGCGTGGAGGGCGGCGAGCTGCTGGACTGTGACCCGGCCCGGCTGGAATGGGCACAGGAGGTAGGAGTGCGCTGCGTGAACCCTACGTGGAATCATGCCAACGCTCTGTCCGGCAGTAACGTGGAGGATCGGGATCGGGGATTGAGCGACGTGGGTCGGGAGTTTGTCCGGCAGGCCCAAAGCCGTAACATTCTCATCGATGTGTCCCACCTGTCCGACCCCGGTTTTTGGGACTTGGTTGACATAACGCAAAAGCCGATCGTGGCCACTCACTCCAATTCCCGTGCCCTGTGCAATCACACCCGCAACCTGACTGACGATATGTTCCGTGCCATCGTGCAGACCGGCGGCGTGGTGGGCATCAACTTCTGGGTGCGCTTTGTGCGGGATACCGCCGAGCCCACTATGGAGGATTTGGTGCGGCACATAGACCGCTTTATGGAGCTTGGCGGGGCAAAGCACCTGTGCTTGGGCGGAGATCTGGACGGCTGTGACGAGCTGGCCGGAGGCATGGAAGGGGTGCAGGATGTGCCAAAGCTGTGGCGTGCCCTTGCCGACCACGGCTATGGAAAACAGGAGTTGGATGATCTGTTTTTCAACAATCTGCGCCAGGTGCTGGAATAAAACAAAAAGCCGGGACTTTTCAGTAAAAGTCCCGGCTTTTTGCCTATTGACAAACAACGACAAAGTGGGTAAAGTGTACCATGGTTGAAAAAGGAGATGGAACTATGATGGAATCGATCAAGTTGTTTTTGGCATCGATTACGCCGGAACAGGTGATTGTGCAAGGGATTGGCATCATTGCCATGGCCTTCAATATCCTGTCCTTCCAGTGCAAAAAGCAGCGCAGCATCATTGTGATGCAGTTTTTCGGCTCGCTGTTCTTCTGCATACACTTCTACTTGGACGGTGCTATGACCGGTGCCCTACTCAATGCGGTGGCGGTGTTCCGGGCGCTGGTGTACAGCAACAAGGAAAAGCTCAAGTCCGACCATGTGGCCTGGTTGGCGCTGTTCATTGCAGCCAGCGTGGCGTGCTATCCTGTGGCCTTCCTGTGGCTGGGATCGCCCACCGATAAGTGGTATTACTTCGGGCGGGAGCTGCTGCCTGTGGTAGGTATGATCCTGTCCACCTTCTCCTTCCGGGCTGACGGGGCCAAAGGTCTGCGTCTGCTGTGGTTCTTTAGCTCCCCTCTGTGGCTGACCTACAACATTTGGCACCACTCCATCGGCGGCACCGTGTGCGAGACCTTCGCCATCATTTCCATCCTGTCGGCCATGTTCCGGCTGGACCGCAAGAGCAAACAATAAAAGCAAGAAAAAGCTGCAGCCCCGCCGGGACTGCAGCTTTTTTATATCAATTTGGGTGCGGTCAAATCACCTTTTGGCACCTTGTCCCAACGGAACAGGGGGACAAGGTCGGCGGGAGAGATGGGGGCAGGCGCCGGAATGAGGTTTGCCAAATGGGCCAGAATACCTACCAGCTCGGGGGCGGTGTACTGTTGTTGAAGCTGACCCAGCTCCAAATCACGATCCCGCTTGGCAAGCCGGCGTCCATCCTCCGCCATCAGCAGAGGGACGTGGGCGTATTCGGGGATATGGAATCCCAGCTGCCGCCCCAGCCAAATTTGCCGGGGGGTGGAGTCTATCAGGTCACTACCACGGACTACCTGAGTCACGCCCATGAGAGCATCGTCCACCACAACGGCCAGCTGATAGGCATATACCCCGTCGGAGCGGCGCAGGATGAAGTCGCCGCAATGGGTGTCAAGCCGATGACCTTGCTGCCCCTGGCACAAATCGTCAAAGCGGATTTCCTCTGACGGGACGGCAACACGCCAAGCAGGTTTGCGCTGGGCGGCCAGTTCCAGCCGCTGGTCTACCGCCAAGGTGCGGCAGCGCCCGTCGTAGACGGCTACGCCGTCACTGCGGTGGGGGGCGTTGGCGGCCAATCGCTCGTTGCGGGTGCAGTAGCAGGGGTAGATGAGACCCTGCTGCTCCAGTTTGCGGAAGGCTTCTTCGTAAATGTGGCTGCGTTGACTTTGCCAGACGGGCTCGTTGTCCCAATCAAGACCCAGCCAGTCAAGGTCACGCATGACCTGCTGGCAGAATTCCGGGCGGCAACGGTCAGGATCAAGATCCTCCAGCCGCAGCACCATGCGCCCACCCGTGGAGCGGGCGGACAGCCACGCCAGCAGGCAGGACCACAGGTTGCCCAGGTGCATCCGTCCGCTGGGGCTGGGGGCAAAGCGCCCGCAGACGGGCGTGGAATGGTGGGTCATAGTCAATCCTCAAGCCGGGCGTTGACATCCTGACGTAGCAGGGTGTAGCACACGGAGGCAGCAGGGACGCTGATCAGCATACCCAACAGGCCGAACAGGCCGCCGCCGATGAGGACAGCGGTCAGCACCCACAGGGCAGGCAGACCGATAGAGTTGCCCACCACACGGGGGTAAATCAAGTTACCCTCCAGCTGCTGCAGGACAAAGATGAACACCAAAAAGCCCAGCGCCTGGGGAGGGGAAACCATGACCAGCAGCAGAGTGGACAGACCGGCACCGATGTACGCACCGGCTACAGGGACCAAAGCGGAAACGGCAATGATGACGCTGATCAGGGGAGCGAAGGGGAACCGGAGGATGACCATGCCAATGAAGCAAAGCACGCCCAGGATCACGGCCTCGATCAGCTGGCCGGAAACGAAACGGGTAAAGGTGTCGGCGGTCAGCTGGGCGATTTGGCTCCAGATGCGCACGGTGCCGGGTTCGGCATAGGCACGCAGGATGCGGCTGATCTGACAAACCAGTCTGCCACGGCCGGCCAGCATGTATACGCTGAGCACCAAAGAGGTCAGCAGTGTGACCGAGCTGGAGAACAGGCTGCCGGTGAAGGACAGCAGATGGGGCAGCGTGGTGGACAGGGTATTCACCAAGCCGTTGACGAGTTCGGACAGGGGAGGCAGCATGCTGGTCAGCTCCACGGTGTCTAGATTCAGTGTGGTCAGCAGGTTGTTGAAGGCGTGCTGCATGGTGGGTACATTGGCGTAAACCTGCGCCGCCAGAGAGCGGAAGCTTTCATACAGCTGGGGGATGATCATGGTAAAGATCAGGGCAACAGCCACCAGCAGGCACAGATAGGCAGACAGCACCGCAAGAGCGGTGGTCGTGCTGCCTTTGGCACGGGGGAGAAGTTTGTGGTACGTCCGCTCAAAAAAGCTGCACGGGCGGGAGAGAATAAAGGCGATACCGAAACCGTACAGCAGCGGCTCAAAGGCACCAACTACCTTGCCCAACAGGGACAGCACCGCATCAATGCGCAGCACCAGCAGAAGCAGCAGCGCAGCAAGGGAGATAAGGGTTACGATATTTCGAAATGTTTTACGATCCATAATAACCTCCAGCAAGTACGAGTTCAGGTGTGTATACTACGGAAATAGGCCTGCGCCTGTTGTGCGTTCAAATTGATCTCCTGGCTCAGTGCGGCGGTATCGGGGAACTGCCGCTCCGGCCGCAGGAATTTGTGAAAGTCGAGCCGCAGGGGGCTGCCGTACAGGTCGCCGTCAAAGTCCAGAAGGAAACTTTCGGCAGTGACGCTGCCGCTGGTGTCTACGGTGGGCCGGACCCCCACATTGGTTACGGCGTCATAGGTTCGACCGTCCACCGCTACCCGGGTGGCATACACGCCGTGGGCGGGGACGAGCACACCGTCGGGAAAGGTCAGGTTGACGGTGGGGAAGCCGAGGCTGCGTCCAAGCTTTTTTCCGTGGGACACCACACCGGACAGGCAGTGGGGGTGACCAAGGAAGGCATTGGCGCGTTCCATTTCGCCCTGAGCCACCAGTTTGCGGATATAGGTGGAGGAAACGGTGATGCCGTCCTGCACCACGGGTTGGATGATGTCGCAGCCGATGCCAAGCTCCTGACAAAGGTCGCTGAGATTTTTGGGATTACCCTCCCCACGGTAGCCAAAGCGGAAGTCATGCCCCACCACAAGGTGGGCGGCGCCGCATTGCGTTACCAGATAGTCGGTGATGAAGCTGCGCCATGGGGTACGCATCATCGCCTTGTTGTAGTGTGCCACGATGACATCGTCGATGCCGTACAGGCGACCCATCAGCTCACGGCGCTGGCCGAGGTCGGTGAGTACCGGGGTCGTCCGGCCGAAAATCAGACTTTCCGGGTGGATGTCGAAGGTGAAGGCAGCGGGGGTGACACCAAGCCGGGCGGCACGGTCAACCACGCACTGCAGCAGGGCGCCGTGGCCGTTATGTACGCCGTCGAAAAAGCCGAGGGCGATGACACGGCGGTGGGTGGGATTCATTTTTGTTCGCCCTCCTTTCCGGCGGTTCAGACGGTAAAGAAACTTTTGATGGTGGTCAGCTTGCCGCCCTCGCTGCGGCACAGGGCCAAAAATGCACCGCTTTGCCCGTAGACACGCCACGGACCGGGCGGGACCTGGGGCATCACGAGAGTCATGCCGTTGCGCAGCTTGTGCTCGGCATCCTCGGGGATGGTCAGCTGGGGGAAATCGGCGAACAGGCTGTCCGTCCCCAACAGCAGGGTGGTGGGGTCGGCAGCGGCCTGCACCTGTTCCAGCGTAACAGCCTGTTCCAGAGTGAACCCGGCGGCCATGGTGCGGCGCAGACTGCTCATGCAGCCGCCGCAGCCAAGGGCCTGACCGATGTCATGGCACAGGGTGCGCACGTAGGTGCCCTTGGAACAGCGCACCCGTAGGACGAACTCGTCCGGAGCGGTCTGCCCCTCCATCGTCAGGGAGTGGATGGTGACGGGACGGGCGGGACGCTCGATCTCCCGCCCCTTGCGTGCCAGCTCGTAGAGTTTTTTGCCATTGATTTTGATGGCGGAGTACATGGGGGGGACCTGCAGGATATCCCCCCGGAATTGACACAGGACGGACTCCAGCTGCGCTGGAGTTATGTCAACCGGGCAGGATTCCAAAACCTCGCCGGAGGTGTCCTGAGTATTGGTCACAAGGCCCAGCTTCAGTCCGGCCACATACTCCTTGTCACCCTTGTCGGCGAACTCCACCCCACGGGTGGCACGGCCGATGAATACCGGCAGTACGCCTGTGGCCATGGGGTCGAGGGTACCGGCGTGACCCACTCGCTTTTCCCGCAGGATACCACGCAGCTTGGCACATACGTCCATGCTGGTCCAGCCGTCGGGTTTGTCGATAACGATGATACCGTTTGGCATGGGTCACTCCTTACTGTTCTGCACCGCACGGACGGCGGCGACGATGGCGTCACACGCCTCCTGCACGCCCATATGCACGGTGGCGCCGGCAGCGGCGACGTGACCGCCGCCACCCAGTTGAGCGCAGACACGGCTGGCGTCCAGCTCGGCGGGGTAGGTGCGCACGGAAATCTTGCAGCAATCGGGTTCCATCTGGCGCACGGTGATGCCGGTCTTGACGCCCTCTACCTGACCCACGAAGGCGGAAATGTTGTCCACATCCTCCTCGGTGGCGTTCAGTGCGTTCATCATATCCAGCGTCAGGGTGACCATGGCCATGGTACCCTCGTCAAACAGCTGCATACTCTCCACCAGCATACTCTCCAGCTTCATCCGTTTGAAGGACTTGGCACGGAAGTGACGGCGGTTGATGGGCATGAAGTCGATGCCGCAGTCCAACAGGTCGGCAGCGATGCGGTGGCAGGCGGGGGTTGTGTTGCTGTACACGAAACAACCGCAGTCGGTGGATACGGCCATGTAGAGGGGCAGCGCCACATCGGCGCTGACAGGTCCCCAGCGGCGCACCATTTCGTAGATGATCTCGCCGCAGGCGGCCCGGTCGGGCTCCACGCAGGTGTCGGTGGCATAGAACTCCTGGGAGCCGTGATGGTCAATGGTCAGGTCCACACGATCCACGTATGCCTTGGCAGCCTCGTGGAACATGGTGCGGGCAGCCATATCCACTGCTACCACCTTGTCGGGGGTGAAAGCGGTGGGGGCCAGCAGACCATCCAAATGCATGGTGAACATACCACTGGTGCCCGGGTCGGGCAGGATATAGGCGGTCTTGCCCTGCTCACGAAGGGCACGGCACAGACCGGCGGCACAGCCTACCGTGTCGCCGTCGGGACGCACGTGGGTCAAAATGAGCAGGTTGTCCCAGCCAAGCAGCAGGTCGGCGGCCTGGGCAAAGGTCAGCTGAGCCATAATCAGTCCTCCAGTACGATGTGTTCGTTGGCGGGATTGGCGGGTTTGACCACGTTGGGGTCCCGCAGCAGGTCCAGAATGTGGGCGCCCTGGTCGATAGAGTCGTCCCGGACGAAGGTGAGCTCCGGGGTGGCACGCAGGTTCAGGGTGCGGCCCAGCTCACGGCGCAGCCAGCCGGCGGCGGATTTCAACCCCTTCAACACCTGGTTGACATCGCTCTTGTCCAGCACGCTGATATAGACTTTGCAGAACTTCAGGTCGGGGGTAGTATCCACGGCGGTGACGGAGATAAGACCGGTCACACGGGGATCCTTCACGGTGCGGATCAGGGAGGACAGCTCACGCTGGATCTCCTCGTTGATGCGACCGATACGATTGTTAGCCATAGTAATTCTCCTTCAAAACAAGCCGGGGCGGGCGAAACGCCCGCCCCAACGATGGTGCTGTTGTTCAATTAAACCTCGATCTGCTCCATAATAAAGGTTTCGATAATATCGCCCACCCAAACGATATACATATCGTTTGGGACCCTGAGGATTTTACATGCTCGGTGGAAATGAATTCCACCTGCGCCAAGGTTTTGCATTGCAAAACGCTTGTACGGCGCTTATCGCGCCGCCCCATCTGTGATGGGGCCCCGGAAGGCGACAGGAAAGCTCGTGGAACAAGTGAGATTGCGTTAGACTTCAATCTGCTCCATGATGAAGGCTTCGATAATGTCGCCTTCCTTGATATCCTGGAACTTTTCGAAGGTGATGCCGCACTCGTAGCCGGCGGCGACCTCTTTCACGGTGTCCTTGAAGCGCTGCAGAGAGGCAATGGAGCCGTCGTAGATAACCACGTTATCACGCAGCAGACGCATCTGGGCGTTACGCTGCATTTTGCCCTCGGTAACATAGCAGCCGGCGACCATGCCGACGTTGGTGATACGGAACACGTTGCGCACCTCGGCATGGCCCAGCTCCACTTCACGGAACTTGGGAGCCAGCATGCCCTTCATAGCCGTCTCAATCTCGTTGATGGCGTCGTAAATAACACGGTACATCCGCATATCCACGTCCAGACGGGCGGAGGTTTCCTTGGCGTTGGAGTCGGGCCGGACATTGAAACCTACGATGATGGCACCGGCAGTAGCAGCCAGGGTAACGTCGGACTCATTGATGGCGCCCACACCGCTGTGAATGACACGGACACGGACTTCCTCGTTGGTCAGCTTCTCCAGAGAAGCTTTGACCGCCTCGGCAGAGCCCTGCACGTCGGCCTTGACGATGATGTTCAGGTTCTTCATATCACCGGCCTGAATCTGGCTGAACAGATCCTCCAGCGTGACCTTGCCCACGTTGCTGCCAATGGCGGCCTTCTGCTCGTGCTTGCGCTGCTCCACCAGTTCACGGGCCATGCGCTCGTCGGCCACGGCGTGGAAGTCGTCGCCGGCGCCGGGCACCTCGCCCATGCCGATGATCTCCACGGGAACGGAGGGACCGGCCTCAGTCAGCTTGTTGCCCTTGGCATCGGTCATGGCACGCACACGGCCCACAGCGGTGCCGGCGATGATGACGTCGCCCTGCTTCAGGGTGCCGTTCTGCACCAGCAGGGTGGCCACGGGACCACGTCCCTTGTCCAGACGGGCCTCGATAACCGCACCGTGAGCGGTACGGTTGGGGTTGGCCTTCAGTTCACGCATCTCGGCGGTCAGGGTGACCATCTCCAGCAGATTGTCGATGCCCATGCCGGTCTTGGCGGAGATGGGGCAGATAATGGTCTCGCCGCCCCACTCCTCGGGCACCAGCTCGTGCTCAGTCAGCTGCTGCATGATGCGGTCGGGGTTGGCGGTGGGTTTATCCATCTTGTTGATGGCAACGATCAGGGGGATCTCGGCGGCCTTGGCGTGGTTGATGGACTCGATGGTCTGGGGCATGATGCCGTCGTCGGCGGCAACCACAAGGATGGCTACGTCGGTGATCATGGCGCCACGGGCACGCATGGCGGTAAACGCCTCGTGACCGGGGGTATCCAGGAAGGTGATGGGCTTGCCGCCTACCTCTACCTGATAGGCGCCGATGTGCTGGGTGATGCCGCCGGCCTCGCCGGAGACCACGTTGGCGTTACGGATGTAGTCCAGCAGAGAGGTCTTGCCGTGGTCAACGTGACCCATGACTACAACCACGGGGGCACGCTCCTGCAAATCCTCATCCTTGTCCTCGGACACGTCGATGAGCTTTTCCTCGATGGTGACGATGACTTCCTTCTCCACCTTGCAGCCCAGTTCCTCGGCCACGAAGGCGGCGGTGTCGAAGTCGATGATCTCACTCAGGGAGGCCATAACGCCATTCATCATCAGGCACTTGACCACCTCGGCGCCGGTCTTCTTCATACGGCTGGCCAACTCGCCCACGGCGATTTCGTCGGGGATCTTGACGGTGAGGGGGGTCTTCTTGGCAATCTCCAGCTGCAGACGGCGGAGCTTCTCGGCCTCCTCCTGCTTGCGCTTGTTGCCAAACTGGCTCTGGCGACCCTGCTTGCCGCCCTTCTGGATCTTCTGCTTGCCGCCACGGTCCTGATGACGCTGATCGGTGAAGCTCTCCAGACGCTCGTCGTACTTGTCAAGGTTGACATTGCCGCCCTTTCGGGTGTCAACAACCTTCTTCTCGGGGACACGGGTGGTGGGAGGCTGGGGCTTCTGCTCCTGCTTGGCCTCGACCTTGACGGGTTCTGCCTTAGGCTGTGCATCCTTGGCGGGAGCCTCGGTCTGCTTTTGGGCAGACTCCTTGGCAGGTTTCTCCTCTGCGGGAGCAGGCTCGGCTGCCTTGGGCTCGTGGTACACGTCGGCAAAGACGCTCTCGATGGACTCAATCTGGTTGTTCTGGGTAATGGCCTCGAAAATGACGGCCAGCTCGAAATCACCAAGCACCTGCATGTGGTTCTTGGGGGTTTCGGTGTACTTGGTCATGATTTCGGCGATGTCCTTGGAGTTCAGCTTGAAGTCCTTTGCCACTTCATGAACACGGTATTTAATCATTGAAAGCCACCTCGATTCTTAGGTTCCTGTGCTTTGTTAACGGATTTTGTGCGGACAATTTTGCCGCTCATACGTCGACCGGCAGGTCCGGCCTTTCGGGTTGGAGCGCCGGACTTGGGAGCGGTTTTTTTTCCGGCTGCCGGAGCCTCCTTTTTTGTGGGAGGGGGCGGTGCCCAAGGCTTGCGCTTGCCCTGACGCAGATTCTTCTCGTGCTGACGTTGCTCCTTCTGCCGTTGGAGGGCCTTGGCGGCCTTGGTGTCCAATGCAGCTGCTGCGGCGGCATATTTCTCAGGGTCAGCGGCCGCCAGCTTCTTCACAATGGAAGCGGCAAAGCCTACGTCGGTCAGCGCCAGCATGGCCACACTGCTGCGACCCAGGGTGAAGCCAAGATTCTCTTTGGACTGGGGCAGGGACAGCCACAGCACGTTGCCTGCCTCACCAAAGTGGGCGGCACGGCGGAAGGTGTTGGCGGCGGCGTCACCAGCGACCAAAATCAGCTTGGCCTGTCGGGCACGGCACACAGCGCCTACCGGCTCCTCGCCGATCTCAAGGCGACCGGCTTTTTTTGCAAGGCCGATGAGGTGCAGAATGGGATCGTTAGGCATCTGCGGGCACCTCCTTCATCTGCGCTTCCAGCGCAGCGTAGACCTCGGCGGGCAGAGAGATGCTGAACGCACGTTCCAGGGCACGGGATTTGCGGGCCCGGGCCAGACACTCCTGCCGGGGGCAGACGTAGGCGCCCCGGCCGGGCAGCTTGCCCTTGAAGTCGAGGCTGACCTCGCCCTCGGGGGAGCGGACCACACGGATCAGGTCCTTTTTGGGCAGCATTTCACGGCAGCCAAGACACTGACGCATGGGGATTTTCTTCGGCATACGGGACACCTCCTTGTTGGTTGATTTTCTTTGGATTACTCGGCCTCAACAGCCTCTGCGTCCTCCTCGGGAACAGACTCGGGCTTGATGTCGATCTTCCAACCGGTAAGCTTGGCGGCAAGACGGGCGTTCTGGCCCTCTTTGCCGATGGCCAGAGACAGCTGGTCGTCGGGAACGATGACACGGCAGCTCTTGCCATCCTCCAGCACGGTGACGCTGATGACGTCGGCGGGAGACAGGGCGGCGGCGATATATTCGGTGGGATCATCGGAATACTTGATGATGTCCACCTTCTCGCCCTTGAGCTCAGCGACGATGTTATTTACACGGGCGCCACGGGGACCCACGCAGGCACCGATGGGATCCACATTGGGATCGGCAGACCAGACGGCCAGCTTAGTGCGGCTGCCGGCCTCACGGGCAATGGACTTGACCTCCACGGTACCGTCGTAGATCTCGGGCACTTCCAGCTCGAACAATCGCTTGACAAGACCCGGGTGGGTGCGGGAAATGAGCACCTGGGGACCACGGGTGGCCTTGCGCACTTCCACTACGTAGACCTTCAGGCGGGAACCCTCGCCGTAGCTTTCACCCTTAACCTGCTCATTGGCGGTCAGGTAGGCATCGGTGTACTCGCCGCCGCTGGTGATGCGCAGAGAGATAGCGCCGGTGCGGGGATCCACACGGGTGACGATACCGGTGAGAATCTCGTGCTCCTTTGAGGTGAACTCGTCATAGATCATGCCCTGCTCCGCCTCACGGATGCCCTGAATGATGACCTGACGGGCAGTCTGGGCGGCGATTCGGCCGAAGTTCTTGGGCTTGATCTCCATGCGGATCACGTCGCCCAGCTGGGCACGGGGCAGCGCCAGCTGCGCCTCTTCCAAGCTGATTTCCATGCCGGGGTTATCCACCGTTTCCACAACTTCCTTCTTCAGGAACATGCGCACGGTGCCCTTTTCCTCGTCGGTCTCCATGGTCAGGTTGTCGCCCACGCCCTCGTGGTCACGCCGATAGGCGGACAGCATGGCCTGGGTGATTTTTTCCATCATGTAGCCGGGTTTGATACCCTTTTCTTTTTCAATCTGAGCGATGGCGGCGAAAAACTCCTTGCCGTCCATCTCGGCACTTGCAGCCTTTTTGGTCGTTCTTTTAGCCACTGTAATTTCCTCCATTAAAAACTGACGTACAGGCGAACCTGTGCCAGCTCTTTTTTCTCGAATGTCATGGGTGCGCCGGCCGAGGTAAGGACAACGGAGCCGTCCTCGCCGTATTCGGTCAGGATGCCAACAAATTCCTTGCGGCCGTCACGGGGACGGTAGAGCTTGACCTCCACCTCGGTGCCGATGAACTGCCGGAACTGCTCCGGTTTTTTCAACGCACGGTCGGCACCAGCGGAGGATACCTCCAGGGTGTAGCTGCCCTCGATGGGGTCGACCTCGTCCAGTTTGTCGGACAGGGGGCGGGAGACCGCCTCGCAATCCTCGATGGACACGCCGCCCTCTTTGTCGATGTAGATGCGTAAAAACCAACTGCCCGCCTCTTTTACGTACTCCACGTCCCAGAGGGTGCAGCCTGCCTGCTCCACCAGCGGCTGGGCCAGCTGGGCGGTCAGGTCGGTGACCTTTGCCATGGGCAAGACCTCCTGTTCTGCTGCCGTTGGCAGCATTTTTTTCAATCAAAAAGAGCGGAGCCGAAACCCCACTCTGTCCATACTACCTTAATTTACATACTCACTATACCATAAAAGATAAGCGCTTGCAAGCCTTTTTATACATTATACTAAAGAAAAATGCAAAAAATCCGCAGCCGGATGGACGACTGCGGATTTTTCGTATTATTTGATTTGCAGGGGAGGCCCGTCCAGATGGATGACGTGGTCGGCCAGCTCTGCGATTTCCGGTTCGTGACTGACCACGATCACGGGGGCGTTTAGGTCACGAAGGGAGTCCATCAGCTTGCGCCGGCGGGGCAGGTCGATGCCGGTAAACGGCTCGTCCAGCAGGTAGAGGTCGCCGCCCAGTGCCAGCGCCCGGGCCAACGCCAACCGGCGGCACATGCCGCCGGACAGCTGCCGGGGCAGGTGGTTGTTCTCGGCCTGCAGTTCGGCAAAGGCAAGCCAATGGTCCAACTCCCCGTGCCGCTCACGGGGCAGCACGTCGGTCAGATGCTGGGCCACAGTTCGGTGGGGGAAAAGGCGGTCCTCCTGAAACAGCACGGCGGTGCGCTTGGGGTCAAGGCCCGAAATGCAGCCGCTTTGAGGCGCTTCCAACCCGGCCAGCAGACGCAGCAGGGTGGTCTTCCCACAGCCGGAGGGGCCGGACAGCACGGTCACACCGCTTTGGGGCAGCGTGAGGGAGAAATCTTCCAGCACGAGTTTGTTTTCGTAACCGGAACAGACGTGTTTCAGTTCAATCATGCTGCCCCCTCCTTTCGGCGGTACGGACAGCAAAGGCAATGAGCCGTTCCAGCCCCAAACTGAGCAGGATAACCACCAAAGTCCAGGCGAACAGGTCGGTGGTCTCGAAGTTCAGCTTGGTGTAGTAGATCTCGGTTCCAATGGCTGTTTTGGGCCAACACAGGGCTTCCGCCGCCACGCCGGATTTCCACGCAAGACCCATGGCGGTGGTTACGGCGCTGAAGAAGTAGGGGCGCACGCCGGGTAACATGACCAGCCGGACGGTTTTCCAGCGGGAGAAACGATAGGCGTGAGCCAGCTCCAGCAGCTTGGGATCGGCTTCCCGAATGCCACGGGTCACGTTGCCGTACACAATGGGTAGAACCATCAATGCTGCGATGATGACGGGGACCTGCCCACGCTGTGTCCACAGTAGCACCAGCAGGATGAAGGAGGCCACAGGGGTGGCGCGGATCACACCGATAGCGGGGGACAGCAGAGCATCCGCCCAGCGGAAGGCGCAGCTCAGTGCTGCCAGTGCCACACCCAGTACGGTGCCCCACAGAAGACCGAGGGCTACACGGCCCAAGCTCAGCAGGGCGGTTTGCCAGAAATCCGCCGTGACGGCCAGCTCGCCCAAACGGCGAAATACTGCATAGGGGGCGGGCAGCAGCAGGACAGAACCAACTTCCTGTGCGGTAATCTGCCACACCAGCAGCCAAAACAGGACGGCGGCTGCGGTGCGAAACCAGCCCTTAGGGGATATAGTAGAACGCATCGTCGGGGATGCCGCCGCCGATGGAGGCGGGGTCGGCCTCGAACAGGATCTCATAGTAGCCCTGGATGGCATCACGCATCTCACTGCCGGTGATGAAGGCCAGGTTACACTGAGGAATGGCCTTGGCGGCAATAGCGGCGCTGGCGGTGATGCCGTGGGCGGTGGCCAGCTCGGCAGCCTCAGTCAGGTTGGCGGGATCGTTCATGAACTGAATGGAGGCTTCGTAATCAGTGAGGAACTGCTCTACCAGCTCGGGATGCTCCTGCAGGAAGGCGTTGCGCACTACAACGCAGCCCATAACCAGAGGGGACTCGGAGAACTCGTCCCAGGCGGCGGTGATGTTGATGGCTTCACGCACGGAGGAGTCCTTGAGCATCAAAGCAGTGGCGGCAGGGACAGGCAGCATGCACACGCCGTCGGTGGACTGGACCATCTTGGCGGTGACCTCCTGAGGAGTCATCCACTGGATATCCACGTCCTTGTCGGGGTCCATGCCGTTCTCGGTCAGCAGACGGTCGATAACGAACTCGGGGTTGGCGCCCTGGCCGGTGGCGTAGATGGTCTTGCCACGCAGGGAGGCAACGTCGGTCACGCCGGCATCCTTGGCCAGGATATACAGCACGCCCAGGGTGTTGGCTGCCAGTACGGTCAGACCGTTGGTCTTGTTGTACAGGTTGGCGGCCACGTTGGTGGCAATGCAGGCGATGTCCACCTCGCCCTTGGTCAGGGCGGCGCCCACCTCGCTGTTGTCAGCAACAACGGTGAAGGAGTAGGGGGAGCCGGCGGGATTGTCCTGCATCATCTTGGACATGCCCACGCCGGTGGGACCGGACAGAGCCATGACGTTGATGGCCGCTTCGGGAGCGGGGGCGCTGACGTCACCGGAAGCAGAGGCAGAAACCTCACCGGATGCAGCGCCGGAACCGGCGGGATCGGAGGTGGCGGGAGCCTTGCCGCAGGCGGCGAGACCCAGCACCATTACCACGAACAGCAGGGCAGCGAGAATGCGGTTTTTCATTTTCAAACATCCTTTCTTTGGTTGACATGGGTTGACAGGTTAAAGGGGATAGGACTCCAGACCCGCAAAGTCGGTTACTTGCAGAGTGCGACCCTCACGTGCGATGAGACCACGGTTTTCCAGCGCCTCGAAGGCACGGTACAGGGAGGCACGGCTGATACCCAGTCGGCGGGCAAGGTCGGCGGAGGATCCGTTCAGCACCGGCTCGTCCGGACTCAAGTGACCCAGCAGGAAGCGGGCCAGTTTTCCGTCCACACCTGTGGCCGCAAGGGATTGCACCTTGCCGGTGAGGAAACGGATACGGCCGGACAGATAGCGGATGTAGTTGTCCCGAACCCGGGGATCCTTGTCCATCAGGCGGCTGATGAGATCCTGCGTGAGCAGCACCACCCGGCAGGGGGCGGCGGCAGTGAGAGTGGTGGCGTAGTCGGGTCGGTCGTTGAACAGGGCGGCGGCCCCGAACATCTCGCCCGGGGACAGCATACTGATGACCAGCGCATCCCGGGTCACCCGTACACTACCTGACAGCAGAATGCCCAAACTGCGGGAGAATCTGTGGGGTTGATACAGGGTCTGTCCGGCGGCAAACTCCACCATGGTGCAGCCCTCGTCCGCCAAAGCGCAGTGGAGTGTTTCCACACCGCAGTCTGCAAACAGGGGGCAGGTTTCCAACAGCGCCATCTGTCGGACGGGGAGGTTGCAGTCCATCAAATCACCTCAAAACTGTCTTATTTAAGACAGTTTTATTGTACTGCACCCCATCAGAAAAGTCAATGGCAGTCTGCACAAAAATGGCGGCCATCAAAGGGATGGCCGCCAATATTATGCCCGCAAAAGCAGGGGCTGAATCTGCCGGCCGAGGAACGCCTCCTCGATGGTGGCGGGCAGCTGATTGAAATCGGCAATGAGCGAGGTGGGTTTGTTGTGAGGATCGTCCTGTCCGAAGGGGACAAAGTAGACATTCTTCCGCATGAGTAGTTGGCCGACGGCAGGGGCGGAGGCGGAGAGTCCGTCGTTGGAGGCCATGCACACCACCACGGGGCGACCGTTGCGCAACTGGGCCTTGGCGGCCATAGTCACGGCGCTGTCGGTGATGCCGGCGGCCATCTTACTCAGGGTATTGCCGGTGCACGGGGCGATGACCAAAAGGTCTAAAAGTCCTTTGGGACCAATGGGTTCGGTCTCCTTTACCGTGGACAAAGGCGGGCGGCCGCACAGTTGGGTCAGCCGCTGGGTCAGGGCCTGGGCGGTGCCGAACCGGGTGTCGGTGACGGATACGATCTCGGACACGATTGGGACGATGTGCGCATATTGCAGGGTGAGGACCTCGAGGGCGGAAACGGCCCTGCTGTGAGTGCAAAAAGAGCCGCAAATGGCAAAACCAATGGTCTTATTTTCCAAATCAATCTTCCTTTCGGGGACTGGATTGTGCCGCCGTCAGCAGATGATAGACCGCATCACGAATGTAACCGGCGGCGGAAACGGGTGCTACCTTTCCCGGAAGTCCCGGTGCATGGATTACCCGGGAGGCGAACTCGCTGCGACAGGCGGGGTCGAGCCCGCCGGGGGCAGAGGCCAAATCAAGGATGGGACAGGCGGCGTTCAGCCGGGATAGAATTTCATGGCCTATAACGGGAGCGGGAATGGTGTTGACTACAAGCTGAAATTCCTCCAACCCAGTGCAGGACAAAGGGAGCGGACGGGAGGAGAATCCCTCGGTCCGAGCCCAACTCTGCTGCTCTGTCCGCCTGGCGGCTACGGTTACGCGGGCACCCAAACCGGCGAAACGGCGGGCCGTTACCCGCCCAACCCGACCGTAGCCTAAAATCAGAACCGGCAGATTGTGGATGGTGACGGACAGCGTTTCCATGGCAAGCTGCACAGCGCCTTCGGCAGTGGGAATGGCGTTGGCAACCTTCAGTTCCTCCAGTGCGAAGTAGTCTGTCAGGGCAAGACCACGGACAGCGAAACGACTGCGAGTATCCTCGTCGGGACGTCCACCGCACAGAAGCTGGCCGGGATGGAGCCGATTCAGCAGGGGCGAGATGGGGTGGTCGGTGTGGGACAGGGGTGCCGACAGCAGACCCGGTGCCGAACAAACCGGGAGGGGAAAAATGACGCAATCAGCCTGGGAAAGCAGATCCAGATCTGCATTGGTGGCTTCGGGCATGGCGTGGGTGAACACACGATGCCCCTCCGCACTCAGCAGGCGGGACAGATAGAATTGACGCATATCGCCCCCGAGCACCCAAAATGTATATGGTTTGTTCATAGCAAAATCCTCCCCCTCGGTGTTGTACGCCATCCTATGCGATGCAAGGCAGAGAAGTGAAAACGAAAAAGCGCCCCGTCCCTACGGGCGGGGCGCGTTGGACAATGTGGGATTTACTTGGCGGCCTTGGCAGCCTTAATGGCCTCGATCATCAAGGGCACGACCTTGAACAGGTCGCCCTCGATGCCGTAGTTGGCGCACTCGAAGATGGGGGCGCCGGCGTTCTTGTTGACGGCGATGATGCACTCGGAGTCCTGCATACCGGCCTTGTGCTGGATAGCGCCGGAGATGCCCAGAGCCACGTAGATGCGGGGGTGGACGGTCTTGCCGGTCTGACCGACCTGATGGTCGGCAGAGATCCAGCCGGAGTCCACCACGGCACGGGAGGCGCCAACCACGCCGCCCAGAACCTCAGCCAGCTCCTCGGCCAGCTTCAGGCCGGTCTCCACGTCCTTGGAGATACCACGACCCACGGAAACCACCACGTCGGCGCCGATCAGATCCACCAGCTTCTTGGCGGCCTTGACCACCTCGGTGACCTCGGTCTGCATATCGGCCTCGGTCAGGGTAAAGGCGGGCTTGATGATCTCGCAGGCGTCGGCCTTGGCGTTGTCAAACTCATTCTTCTTCATCACGCCGGGACGGACGGTGGCCATAGCGGGACGGAAACGGGGGCAGATGATGGTGGCCATCAGGTGACCGCCGAAAGCGGGACGGGTCATCTTCAGGTTGCGGTCGTCTTCCTTAATATTGTCGATCATATTGGGGGCCAGAGTGGAGGAAGAACGCAGGAATTCCTTGTACTTGGGCACGTCGATGTCCAGGTGGGTGCAGTCGGCGCACAGACCGGTGTGCAGACGGGCAGCACAGCGGGGACCCAAATCACGGCCGATGTTGGTAGCACCAATGAGGAATACCTCAGGCTTAAACTGCTCCACCACCTCGCAGATGACCTTGGTGTAGCCATCGGTGGTGTAGTTTTTCAGCAGGGGGGACTCGCACACGTAGACGCCGTCGGCACCGTAGCCGCCCAGCTCACGGGCCAGACCCTCTACCTTATCGCCCAGCAGAATGCCGTACAGCTTGGAACCCAGCTCGTCGGCCAGCTTGCGGCCCTCGGAAATCAGCTCGTAAGAGGTGGACATCATTTCGCCCTGACGCTGCTCACAGAATACCCAAACGCCGCCGTTGAACTCTTCGATCGCGGCACTGTTAAAGTTAGACATATCTATTCGCTCCCTTCTGTCAGATCAGGTGCTTGGCGGCCAGCAGGCCGGCCAGCTGCTCGCAGGTGGCCTTGTCAGCACCCTCCATCATCATGCCGGCACCCTTCTGGGGAGGGGTGAAGGACTTGAAGATGTTGGTGGGAGAACCCTTCAGACCGATAGTGGTGGCATCGATCAGGGGATCGTCCTTCAGCGTCTCGTAATCAAAGACCTCGTAGGGCTTGGAATAGCAGGTAAAGATGCCGGACACGCTCATGTAGCGGGGCTCGTTCAGCTCCTTGATGCAGGTCAGCAGGCAGGGAGTGTTGACCTTGATGGTCATGTAGCCGTCCTCCAGCATGCGCTTGATGGTCAGAGTCTTGCCGTTCTTCTTGATGTCTGCGGCATAGGACACCTGGGGCAGGTTCAGCTTTTCGGCGATCTGGGGACCCACCTGAGCGGTGTCGCCGTCGATGGCCTGACGGCCGCACAGGACGATGTCCTCGTCCTCCAGACCGATCTTATTGATGGCAGCGGCCAGAATCTGGGAGGTGGCGTAGGTGTCGGAGCCACCGAACTCACGGCCGGACACCAGAACGGCACGGTCGGCACCACGGGCCATCAGCTCACGCAGCATACCCTCGGCAGGAGGGGGACCCATGGAGATGACCACCACCTCGGCACCGGTCTGCTCCTTCAGGGTCAGGGCGGCCTCGACGGCGTTCAGATCATCGGGGTTGGTGATGGTGGCCATGGAGGCGCGGTTCAGGGTGCCGTCGGGATTGACAGCCACCTTGCCGGAGGTATCGGGAACCTGCTTGACACAAACGATAATTTTCATTTTCCTCTACCTCCTTCTTACTTCACGCCTAGATGGCTGGAAATGACCATACGCTGGACCTCGGAAGTGCCTTCGTAGATCTCGGTGATCTTGGCGTCACGCATCATGCGCTCCACGGGGTACTCACGGGTGTAACCGTAGCCGCCGAACAGCTGCACGGCACGGCGGGTGACATCGGAAGCGGCCTCGGCAGCGAACAGCTTGGCCATGGCGGCGTCCATGGAATAGGGCTCGTGATTCTGCTTCTTCATAGCAGCGGCGTAGACCAGATACTGGGCGGCCTGCATACGGGTATGCATGTCAGCCAGCTGGAACTGGGTGTTCTGGAACTGGGACAGGCGCTTTCTGAACTGGACGCGCTCCTGGGTGTACTTGATGGCTTCGTCCACGGCACCCTCGCCGATGCCCAGAGCCTGAGCGGCGATACCGATACGGCCACCGTCCAGAGTCTTCATGGCGATCTTGAAGCCCTCGCCCTCCTTGCCCAGGAGGTTAGCCTTGGGAACGACACAATCCTCAAAAATCAGGTCACAGGTGGAAGAACCACGGATACCCATCTTTTTCTCGTGCTTGCCCACGGAGAAGCCGGGGAAGGCCTTCTCCACGATGAAGGCGGAGATGCCCTTGTTGCCCAGCTTGGGGTCGGTCATGGCGAAGATGACGAAGGTCTCAGCCACGGTGCCGTTGGTGATGAAGCACTTGGAACCGTTGAGGATGTAGTTCTCGCCGGACTCGTCAAGCACGGCAGTGGTCTGCTGGCCGGAGGCGTCGGTACCGGCGTTGGGCTCGGTCAGACCGAAGGCACCGATTTTCTTGCCGGACAGCAGGTCGGGCAGGTACTTCATCTTCTGTTCCTCGGTGCCGTTCTCATAGATGGGAGCGCAGCACAAAGAGGTGTGGGCGGACAGCACAACACCCGTGGTGCCGCAGACCTTGGACAGTTCCTCCACGGCCATAGCGTAGGTCAGCACGTCGCCGCCGGCGCCGCCGTACTTGGGGTCGAAGTAGATGCCCATCAGGCCGAGCTTGGCCATCTTCTCCACGGTTTCTATGGGGAAACGCTCTTCCTCGTCGATTTCCTGAGCCAGAGGCTTGACCTCGTTCTCCGCAAACTCACGGAGCATCTTGCGGATCATCTCTTGCTCACGAGTCAGATGAAAATCCATGTTGTTTTCCTCCTGTTACTATTTTCCATTTTTACAGTTGCAGGTGCAATATCGAATAAAGCAAGGGTTACTTGCTGTAGTCGTAAAAGCCTTTCCCCGTTTTGCGGCCCAGCAGGCCGTCAGCCACCATTTTGCGCAGCAGGGGGGTGGCCTCGTACTTGGTGTCCCCGGTTTGGCTACGGATGGTGTCCATGATGGCAAGGCACACGTCCAGACCCACCAGATCGCCCAAAGCCAGGGGGCCGATGGGGTGGTTGGCGCCAAGCCGCATGGCAGTGTCGATGCCCTGTACACTGGCTACACCGGCGTCCAAAAGACCGATGGCTTCGTTGATCATGGGGATGAGAATGCGGTTGACCACGAAACCGGGGGAGTCGGAAACTTCCACAGCCTCTTTTTCGATGGTGGTGCACAGACGGGCGATGGCGTCAAAGGTTTCCTGCGAGGTGTGAATACCCCGGATCAGTTCCACCAGATGCATCACCGTGGCAGGGTTGAAAAAGTGCATGCCGATGAAGCGGTCGGGACGCCGGGTGGCGGCAGCGATATCGGTGATGGAGATGGAAGATGTGTTGGTGGCGAAGATGGTCTCCGGCTTGCAAAGCTCGTCCAGCTCAGTGAAAATGCTTTGCTTGATCGCCAGCTTTTCCACAGCGGCCTCCACCACCAGATCCGCATCAGCGGCGAGGGCCAATTCATCGGTGAAGGTCATGGCGGAAAGGATGGTGGACGTTTTACCCTCATCCAGCTTGCCCTTGGCTACCAGTTTGGAAAGAGACTCCCCCAGACGGGCACGGGCCTTGTCGGCCAGTTCCCGGTTGATCTCCCGCACCACAACACGGTGACCGGTACGGGCGAACACGGTGGCGATGTCCAAGCCCATGGTGCCACCGCCGATGACCACAATTTTGTTTATAATGTTCATAATATGCTGCTCCTTTTCTTGCCCGTGTGAGGGGGCGTTTTGTTAGAAAATTAACGAGTGTACCTTTGGAAAATCGCAACCCCGGGCAATTACCGTTGTTGCGGACAAAAGCAAATACTCGCACAGCATATTACTTCATCCATTATATCGGGTTTTTGCGCCGGGCGCAAGAATGATAGTACTGGGAAAATGCACAGTCTTTACAAACATTTTAGGAGGAAAAAGCAAGAAAATGTGCTGAAATGTTAAAAACTGTCGGCTGAAGAGAAGAAGTTAACGGTTTTTGAATCCCGACAGCTTCTCCTTGTTCAGGAATGCGTGCATGGCATCCTTCTGATCTTCGGTGGAGAAACACAGGCCGAAGGCCTCCGCCTCGAAGGCCAGGGCAGAACTCATGTCCATCTGGGTGCCGATGCGGATGGCCTGTTTGGCCTGACGCACGGCAACCTGGGGTTTGCAGGCAATGACTTCTGCCAGCTTAAGGGCCTGGTCCAGCATCTCGTCGGCCGGGTAGAGGTGGTTGATCAGGCCGATGTGCAGGGCCTCTTGCGCATCGATGGTGCGACCGGTCAGCATCAGCTCAGTGGCGGTGGACATACCCACGATGCGGGCCAAACGCTGGGTTCCGCCGAACCCGGGGGTAATTCCCAACCCTACCTCGGGCATGCCGAACTTGGCGTGCTCACTGCCGACTCGGATGTCACAGCTCATGGCCAGCTCACAACCGCCGCCCAGGGCGTAGCCGTTGACGGCGGCGATGATGGGACGGGGGAATCGGGTCAGGCGCAGAAATACGTTGTTGCCACGGCGGCTGAAGGACTTGCCGTCGGCGGCGGTGAAGTCCGCCATCTCGGCGATATCGGCACCTGCCACAAAGGCACGGCCTGCACCGGTGATGACCAGCACGTAGATGTTTTCATCACTCTCTATCCGGTCCAGAATGGCATCCAGTTCACGCAGGGCTTGTACATTCAGGGCGTTGAGCACCTCGGGTCGGTTGATGGTGATCAGGCCCACATGCCCGCGCTGTTCCAGCTCTACAAATGACATAGTTATCCCTCCTTGTGCAAACGCAGAGCAAAATTTTCACATATAATATAATAAACTATTTTTTTGCTCCGGGCAAGCCTCGTGTTGCGAAAGGCAAAGATGTGCCAGTTTTTTGGCAATAAGCGCAAAAAACGCATAGTGTCCGCTCCGAAGGAATACCAGTAGAGGGAGAAACAGGCGGTGGGGAGGCGGGCCTATGTCCCTTGATACGGCAAGGCGCAGTGCGATTTTTTTGACGGTATTGAGCATCGTATCTCAGGTGCTGGGATTTTTCTATCGGGTGGGATTATCCCGTATGGTAGGGGCGGAGGTCATGGGCCTGTACCAACTGGTGATGCCGGTGTACTCGGTGATGATGTCCATCGTGTCGGTGGGGCTGACGGCGGCGGTAGCCACCCTGTCGGCCCGGCATTTGGCGCTGGGACAAGGCGGCATGGCAGCGGGCACGGTGCCCCGTGCGCTGAGTGTGTTTGTGTGGCTGATGCTACCGGTGGCAGCGGTGGTGCTGACCTTGTATGACCCGATTTCCGTCTGTCTGTTGGGGGATGCACGCACCCAGCTGGCACTGGTGCTGCTGCTGCCCTGTGTAGCTTTGACCGGAATTGAAAATATCCATAAACACTTTTTTTACGGTACCGGTCAGGTGCGGCCGCCGGCCCTGGTCGAGCTGACTGAACAGTTCATCCGTACCGGTGCGGTGCTGGGACTGCTGGCGGTGTTCTTGCCCCAAAATGCGGAGCGGACCGTGGGCCTCATCGTGGTGGGCATGATCGTGTGTGAGGTGTTCTCTGCGCTTGTGCTGGCGGTGCTGTATCGACGGCGGTACAGGAAGCGGGAGCGGACGGCGGGAATGGGGGCAACCATGCTGTCCATTGCACTGCCTGTGGGGGCAACGGCGCTGCTGGGCAACCTGATGGGAGCGGTCAATGCGGCTATTGTGCCCCGGCTGCTGATCGGGAAAATGAGCCGGGAGGCAGCCATGTCTGCCTTTGGTGTCATAGGAGGAATGACGCTGCCCATGCTGTCGGTGCCCACTTTATTTTTGGGGGCGCTAAACCTTGTTATGATGCCCCGGATCGCCCAATACTGCGCCACAGGTCGGCGGGAGCGAGCGGAGGGCGTGGTGCGCCGGGCACTGGAGGTGGTGTGCGTTACCATTCAGCCGTGCATGACGATTTTGTGCGTGGTAGGGCCGGAACTGGGCCGACTGCTGTTTGGTCGTGACGATGTGGGACGGTATCTGCCGCTGCTGGCGCTGACCGTAGCCTGCGGCGGGGTGCAGAGTGTGTTGGCCGGTGCTCTGAACGGAGGGGGCCGGCAGGGGAAGTCGGGTCGTAGCCATGTC
>JAZSAQ010000030.1:0-8209 GCA_045601985.1 Lawsonibacter sp.
CACGGATCAGACCGTGCATCTCACCGGAGTCCTCGTTACGGAACAGGGTAGAGGTTTCACCCAAACGCATGGGCAGGTCACGGTAGGAGCGGGCACGGTTCAGATAGACCTGATACTGGAAGGGGCAGGTCATGGGACGCAGGGCGAAGCATTCCTTGGTCTCGTCGGCGGGGTCGCCCAGAATGAACATGCCGTCCTGATAGTGATCCCAGTGGCCGGAGATCTTATACAGGTCGCTCTTGGCCATCAGGGGGGTCTTGGTCAGCAGGTAGCCGCGCTTGCGCTCTTCGTCCTCCACCCAGCGCTGCAGGGTCTGAATGGTGCGGGCACCCTTGGGCAGCATGACGGGCAGGCCCTGACCGATCACGTCCACGGTGGTGAAGTACTCCAGCTCGCGGCCCAGCTTGTTGTGGTCACGCTTCAGCGCCTCCTCGCGCTGGGCGATATAGGCGTCCAGATCGTCCTTCTTGGCGAAGGCCACGCCGTAGATGCGCTGGAGCATCTTGCGGCTGGAGTCGCCGCGCCAGTAGGCGCCGGTGGCGGAGGTCAGCTTGATGGCGTTGCCCTTGATGCGGCCGGTGGAGTCCAGATGGGGGCCGGCGCACAGATCGGTAAAGTCGCCCTGCTTGTAGAAGGAGATGGTGGCGTCCTCAGGCAGGTCGTTAATGAGTTCGACCTTGTAAGGCTCGTCCTTCATCAGATCCAGAGCCTCGGCACGGGACAGCTCGAACCGCTCCAGACGGATCTTCTCCTTGCAGATCTTTCGCATCTCGGCCTCCAGCGCCTCCAGATCCTCGGGGGAGAAGGGACGGGGGGTGTCGAAATCGTAGTAGAAGCCGTTGTCAATGGCGGGGCCGGTGGCCTGCTTGACTTCGGGGTGCAGGCGCTTCATAGCCTGCGCCAGTACGTGGGAGCAGGTGTGGCAGTAGGTGTTGCGGTATTCCTCGTTTTCAAAGGTGTAGATGTTTTCTTCGGACATGATAAACGCTCCTTTCATGTGTAGGGGCAAAAAAACTTCACCCCTGAAAAATCAGGGGTGAAGTTTACATAACTCCACGGTTCCACCCTGCTTACGGAACGGAGTTCCGTCGCTTGTGACCCCGGTAACGGGGGGACCCGGCCTGCTCGTCGCAGGCGGCTCGGAAGTGGTACCGACCGCCGTCCACACAGGGCGCTTGCACCAAATGCGCCCCTCTCTGGGAGTGTATTGCGGTCTCGTCTTCGTCAAAGCCGATTTAACAGGGGTACTATATCATTTCTGTAGAGAAATGTCAAGCGGGGGAATCTGCCGGTATCGGTATACGGTACCAATCAGCCGAACAGTTCGCCCAGTGCGGCGGCGCCGGCGTGGATGGCGTAATGAACTTCACAGTAGCCTTGTTTGTAGCTAGATATGCCGCAATCGGGTACCTTACAGGTGCCGCCGCAGGCAGAAAGGAAAAGGGCAAGCAGCAGGCACAGAGAAATAAACGTGGTTCGTTTCAAGGCAAAGTCCTCCTTTGGTTATTTGTGGAATGATCTTCCGACAATAGGAGCAACGGCCATAAGGACTACGCCAATAAGCGACAACCAGAAGCCGGCCTGACCAAGTTGGAAGAATTCGGGTCCCGAAATGATTACATAAAGCAGGAAAATCACATGAGGAACCGCAAGGCAACCACCAAGGGTGTGGTGGCGCAGGAGAAAAGCAGCGCTTATGCCTACAAGCAGAACGACATAGATAACAGAGACCAGAGGAGATAGTTCCGAATTGAAGATTTCGCAAAGGGATCCAGATATCCAACCGTAAGAAAAGAACGGGACAAAGAAGCCGATTAAGGTGAGGACCGCACCGAAAACGCCAACGAAACCTGACAGACCGAATTCTGCAGCCGGGACAGTCAGAGAGATGTTGGAAACAGACTCCTTGAGTCTTGCCCAAATAGGTGTGCAGACAAACTCTTTTGTGATGTAAGGGGAAAGGACCATGACAACCGTGCCGATGACTGTCAGCCAAAAACCAATTTGCCCGGCCTTGAGAAAGTCGGAGTTCGAGACGATAAAGAAAATGTGGTACACCAAATAAGGCAGGGAAAGGAAACAGCCGATGGCGTGGTGACGCAGAGCATATGCTGCGGCGATGGCGATCAACAGCAAAACATAAACAGTGGTAAACAAAGGGGAATGTTCCGCGTTAAAATAATCGTAGAAAGAGGTAGAAAACCCCATGAAGGAAACAAAGGGCAAAAAGAGACCAATCAACGTAGTTGCGGCACCTACAATACCGGGGTAACCGCACTTTTCGTACAGATATGCCTTCGCCATTCTGGACCTCGATGCTCGGTTGAGTTGGTGTGGGGTGCTCTGCGCTTTTTGGCAGTGGAAAACGGTAAAGGGGAAGAGTTTCTCGTTCAAGCCAAGCGTCGCACAGGCGAACAGCATGACCAAAAGACCGACAGCGCTCAACCAAAAACCAATGTTGGCGGCAGAAATCAGGGCGGGACCCTTCTGCAGGGCAATCAGCAGGAAGAAAGCCGTGGGGACGAGGGTCAGCCACAAGCCTGTCCGGTGGTAAGTGAACAGGAAAGCGATTCCCACGAGGACGATCGCGACAAGATACACGGCGAAAAACGGGGTGGATCGCTCACTAAACGTCTTGAGCGATTCAAAAAAGGCCCCAAAGTCGTGTTCCATCACGTGATTTGCATAAGTCCAGCTGTTTTGGGACTCGGCAAAGGGACAGAGAAAACCAAGCAGTGCAAGAAGTACACCGATCAATCCAATGAAGTTACGAGTCTTTTTTATCTGCATTTTGAAGCCTCCGAATCGTGTGTAAAGATGGTAATTCATATTATAATCCGAATAATTCATATGTCAAGATGGAAAACGAATAAAAATCGGTTTATAGTGCGGGTTTTAGCGGTAAGATAGAGAGAAAGGAGGTGCGTCATGGAACTGGATTACGGGGAGATCGGCCGACGTATTGCGCGGCGGCGGAAAAAACTTGGCATGAAACAGTCCGAGGCGGAAGAGCGGGCAGATATTGGATACAAGTATCTGTCCAATATCGAACGAGGTATTTCCATCCCTTCCACCGAGGTCATCATGCGCCTTGCTGCCGCACTGGAGACCACTCCGGACGAATTTCTGGTTGGTACCTCCCGACAGGAGGACGAGGAGTGGAAAAACGTAGCCGAGTTGTTGCGTACCATGGATGTAAAACAACTGAAACTGGCAAAAAGTTTTCTTGCTTGGCTATCCGAGCAGGATGAAACATAAACCCCGCACTCCAGCAAACGTTGGAATGCGGGGTTGTTTTTACCTATGGCGGGGAAAGGCGAAATCAGCCGAGGGTCTGCCTGTAGTTAGCGATCCAGGCGGTGCGTGCGGCTTTATAGGCGGCTTTTCTGCGCTGGAGCTCCGCTTTCCGCCCCTGCACATCCCGGGGCAGGCCTCGGGTGGATTTCATTGCGTTGTACTTCCGCTTTACTTCGTAGGAGCGGTAGAGGTAGCTTGTGCCGCACCAAAAGTCAGGGGTCTGGACCCGGCCGGAGGAGATGATTTGATCGGCTTCTTGCGAAAAGATCAGCCAGTTGGGGAAGGAAATGGTATCAAAAACCACATCGAAATCCAGCCGGTTTCTTAAAACGAGGAACCCGATGTACTCGTAGTGAAAGGCGAATTCACGCAGCGTTTCGTATTCCCTGCCTGTGTAGATGGTCTGGAAAAGGTCGGGATCGACCTCGGAAGCGGCGGAGGGAAGGGCGTTGGGGTCGGATAAGGTGGAGGTGGACTGAAGTTCGGCGAGCTTCTTTGCCAGTGCGACCAGTTGTTCTTTGGCTTTGGCGGTGTCCTTTCGGCGCTCCTTATCGCAGTCACAGATGTAATTGCTGATCTCGACACGGTTGATGTCCTTCGAAACGGCAATCTGTGTGCAGGTGTAGCCCGTAAAAACCAGGGTGGCGAAGTTCAGAATCGTGTCGATGAGGGTTCGGGTGTTGTCTTCGGCAGACATGGCGGTACCCCGTGTAAAGAGGGATATCACAGAAATTGCCAGCAAAACAACGAATAGCGACCACATGACGAAAAGGGCGACCCGCTTTGCTTTTGAAAATCTCTTTTCCGTGATGGAGTCAAGCTTGAGAAGAATGGAAATGAACGCTATCACCGTTTAGCCTCCTTTGTATATCTATGGGGCACAGGTTACCCTATGATTTTTTTGAATCCACGGGTGGCGTCGGCAAGGTAGCCCATTTTTTCGTAGAACAAATGGGCCTCCTTACGGAAGGAACTGGACGTGAAGCTGACGTAACTGCCGTTGTGTTCCCGGACGTACCGTTCCACTTCCGCAATCAAAAAGCGGCCCACGCCGCTGCGCCTGCAATTCTTATCCACAATGAAGTTTTCCATGCTGTAGTAGAACCGGGCATCACCGGTCAGGTCAAAGCATTTGGTCAACGACGCCGTTGCGATCAGGTTTTGGTCGTCATCGTAAACGCAAAGGAGCGTATAGTGGGGGTCGTTTTTGGTTTCACGGTAGACGGCGCACATTTTTTCGTAGTCCCCGCCGCCGGTGAGGTCGCAGTACAGGCTGAACAGTTTGGGCAGGTCCTTTTCGTTGAGTTCTTGCAGTTTCATGGGTTCAACACCTTTCCATGACGGGTTGGTTTACTTGTTGTATGGGACGGCTCCGTTTGCCAGCAGGGCGAGGATTTCCGCTTCCCGCAGGACAAATCTTGATTTGTAGCTATGGGTGCGGCAAAGTTCCAGATTGACTTGGCGGGCGTGGTCGATGTTTGCCCATTCGAGGGTGTATCCCAGTTCCTTCTCATAGTCTTCCAGCACTTGGCCGTGAGTATCCCCGGCTGCATCGGCGAAGTAGAAGTAGGAGGTATGGTCGAAAATGGTTTCCGCTGCGATTTGGGAGGCACGGATCTCTTGCGTGATGCCGAAGGGACGGATGCTTTCCGGGATGATGTCCAGTCCGGTTTCCTCCCGTGTTTCCCGGATCAGGGCCTGCTGGTGGGTTTCGCCGGGGTCGATACCGCCGCCGGGAAACTGGTAGAAGCCCTTGACTGTGCTTTTCACAAGGGCTACGGTATCTCCACGCCGGATGATACAGCGCACGGCGTGGCGCACGTGGCGGGGCCAGTTGGGGTCGTAGTTGCGGTCGTGATAGACCGCCAGAACAGGCATATCACACATGGTCATTCCACCACTGGACCAAGGGGGAGAGGTTGCCGGCATCCACAAAGCTGCCGCCGCAGGTCAGCATATCGAGGTAGGCACGGGCCTCGGGGGAGCGTTCTGCCTCGGTCTGCAGCAGCTTGCGCTTGGAACGGGTGACCATATTGACCGCCCAGCGCTGAATGGGATTGACGTTCTTGGGGGCCCAGCCGCCGGGAAGATAGAACAGGGGGATGCCGGGGATGGCGTTGTTTTTTTCGACAAGGGCCAGCGCCTCCGGCGTGGCGGGGGACATGCCGACGGCGGCCACGCAACGCACGTCCCATCGCGTTACCGCCTTGGCAAGGCCGTTGACGTGTTCGGCCATGAGCCAGCCCAAAAAGAGGACGGGGGCCTTTGCGGGCAATTGAGCCTTGGCCTGCTTGAAGGGCAGGACGGGCAGACCGGTAGCCTGCGCCAACAGCTCGGCGTACTGTTTGGTGTGGCCGGTTTGGGATGTGTAGACGATGGTCATTGTATATCGCTCCTTTTGCAGATCAAGCTCCGGTTGTGTTTCTTATTATAATATGCTATAATAACAAAAGCAACAGGTTGCCAAAGGAAGGAGGGTGACGGTATGAAAAAATGGATTGCTGCGCTGCTGTGTGCGGCACTGTTGGTGGTCGGCCTGCCGTCTACCCGGGCAATTAAGGCGGAGGACATATATTTTACCGCCGTCAATATCAGCTTGCTGCCCCTGAGCATGGACACCATGCCAATCTGGGTGGGGGGAGAGGTTTACGTGCCGGCCAGCGTATTTGACAAAGGTCGGACCGGGGCCGATTTGGGCGTATCCCTGACCCGACTGGGGTCGAAAAATACGGTGATCCTGCTCGCCGAGCGTAAGACCATGATTTTCGATACAAGCAACGGAACCTGTAAGGATCAGTATGACAATCCCATTCCCAACTGTAAGGCGGTGGTGCGTAAGGGAACGGCCTTTATCCCACTGGCCAAGGTGTGCGATTACTTTGGCTTGATCGACTCCTATACCCATACCCGCTATGGATATCTGGTCCGCATCAGGACGGAAACGGCACGTCTGACAGACGAGCAGTTTGTGGAGGCGGCCAGTACCCTGATGCAAGCTCGCATGAAGGAATTTATTCAGGCCAACACCACAGCGGAACCGGTTGAACCAAAACCGCCGGAAACTCAGACTCCGGTCGAGCCCGATCCGCCGCCCGTGGAGAACCCCCCGGAGAACCCGCCACCGAAGGTGGATCCCCCGGTAGAAGACCCTCCGGAAGAGGAACTGCCGGAAAACAGAGTGCGGCTGTATTTGGCGTTCCGATGTGAAAGTGGAGCGGGGCTGAACTCGATTTTGGACAGCATGAACCGCAACCGGGTGAAGGGTGTTTTCCTTTTCACGCCGGAGCAGCTTGCCGAACAGGATGACCTGGCTCGCAAAGCCGTGGGTCAGGGCCACGTAGTAGGGATTTTGGCCTCGGAAGATGCGCAGGCGGATCTGGAGCGGGGTAACGCCTTGCTGCGCCACATTGCCTGCACGGCGGCCACGGTGGCGCTGGTGCCTTCCGGGCAGCGCACCGAGCTGGAAGAACAGGGGTGGGTGTGTTGGAGACAGACTGCGGACGGAGCTGCACGCAGAGGCGAACGGACAACGGATTACACCAGGCGGTTGGCACAACTGATCGGTACCCGCAATCGTGCGGTATATCTCACGCTGGATGACAGTGCAGCCACCGCAAATGTGCTGGACGGTGCCCTGAAGGAGCTTATTAAGCAGGAGTACACGATCGTCAACCCGCTGGAAAGCCGGCTGTAAATAAAAAACACGCCGCCTGCAACGGGCGGCGTGTTTTTTCGTCTATAGGAATGAAAGGAGGGGCAGTGATGGAAGATAATCAAATCATCGACCTGTACTGGGCTCGTTCTCAACAGGCAATTGCAGCCAGTGAAACGAAATACGGCGCCTACTGCCGGAAGGTGGCGTGCAATATCCTGCCCCGCATGGAGGATGCTGAGGAGTGCGTCAATGACACCTGGCTGCGGGCGTGGGATTCCATCCCGCCTCAGCGGCCCAAAGTGCTGCAGGCCTTTTTCGGCGCCCTGACCCGCAACCTGAGTCTGGATCGCTGGCGGCGTGACCGGGCGGAAAAACGGGGCGGCGGCACGGTGGAACTGGCACTGGAGGAACTGGAAGACTGCCTTGCTGCCCGGGAACAGGTGGAGCAGGTGGTGCAGGCGGAGGAAACCGCACGCCTTATTTCGGATTTCCTGCGCCGCCAGCCCAAGCAGGACAGACAGCTGTTTGTTCGCAGATACTGGTATCTGGACGATATCCGTACCCTGTGCCGCCGGTTTGGCATGGGGGAAAGTCAGGTAAAATCCCGCCTGCACCGTATGCGCCGGAAGCTGCGGGCGGAGCTGGAAAAGGAGGGGGTTGCGGTATGAGGGCAGAGCATCTGCTGGATGCGATGGAGTATATTGACCGGGAACTGATTTTGGAAGCGGAGGAGGCGCCCGTCCGTCGCAGGCTGCCGGTGTGGCAGCTCGCCTCCGCTGCCGTTGCGGCCGTGGTGCTTTGTGCGGGTCTGTACCTTCTGCCGGCCATGCAACCGGCGGGAATGGCGGCGCCGGAGGATGAGGCGCAGAACAGTAGCCTTATCCTTGGTGACACGGCCGACGGCACGAACGGTGATTATGAATACCGTACGGAAGGAGTTAAGGAAGCGCCCTCTGCAAGCCAAAAGCAGGAGAGTGCTGCCGGGGAGACGCACGGAGGTGTCGTAGAGCCGCAATTCTTCACCGAGCGGGGCGTTTATCTGTTTGCAGAGTTTGGTTTGAAACAGAAATTGCCTGAGAATGTAAGGTATCTGGGCGAACTGTCCGATGTCACGTCCGAAACGCAAGGTTATCCCGCCGTCCGGGCAAAGGAACTGGTGGGGCAGCCTGTGTGGGAGAGTGAGGACGGAGAGTATCTCTATGTCCAAATGCCCGAAGGTGGCTGGTGGACCGCCAGGCTTTGTAAGTGAGAAAAGGA
>JAZSAQ010000031.1:0-9254 GCA_045601985.1 Lawsonibacter sp.
AACGTCCTCGCGCTTCTTCACGGCGTTGCCAAGGTTGTTGGCAGCGTCCATGATCTCGCCGGCCAGGCGCTCCTTCATAGTCTTCTCGCTACGGGCACGAGAATAGGTAGTCAGCCAGCGCAGACCCAGGGTCTGACGGCGGTCGGGACGAACCCCCATGGGGACCTGATAGGTAGAACCGCCGACACGACGGGACTTGGTCTCCAGGGAGGGCATGATGTTCTCCATGGCGGCAGCAAAGACCTCCAGGGGTTCGTTGCCGGTCTTTTCCTGGATGATCTCGAAGGCGCCGTAGACGACCTTCTGAGCAACACCCTTCTTACCGTCCAGCATGATGCTGTTGGTCAGCTTGGTAACCAGCACAGAATTGTAAAGCGGATCGGGCAGAACCTCCCGCTTGGGGACATTACCTCTTCTGGGCATGTTGCTTCCCTCCTTCTTAAAATAGTAGAAATCATAGGTACTCATCATGCAGAGCATGACGTGTAATGCCTGTCCGAGGTTTGCCCATTATATAGGTAAACGCTCGGCAAGGCGGTTGCCTTGCGCAAACGCACAATGCAATTCAAATTTGGACTTTCGTCCGAAGCAATCGTCTGATTACTTCTTGCCGGCCTTGGGACGCTTGGCACCGTACTTGGAACGGCCCTGCATACGGCCATTGACGCCCTGGGTATCCAGAGTGCCACGGATGATGTGGTAACGCACACCGGGAAGGTCCTTAACACGGCCGCCACGGATCATAACCACGGAGTGCTCCTGCAGGTTGTGGCCGACACCGGGGATGTAAGCGGTGACTTCCTGACCGTTGGTGAGCTTCACACGGGCGATCTTACGCAGAGCGGAGTTAGGCTTCTTGGGAGTGGCAGTACGAACGGCAGTGCACACACCACGCTTCTGGGGAGAAGGCAGATCGGTAGCCTTGTTCTTCAGGGTGTTCAGACCCTTCTGCAGAGCGGGGGCGGTGGACTTGTCGGTCAACTGAGCACGACCCTTGCGTACCAGCTGATTAAACGTAGGCATTGAGTTTCCTCCTTTCTTCAATGGTAGATATTATTTTAACAGAAAAAGTTTCCTTTATTCTGTCAAAACCGAAATAAGTGCGGCTACGGCAGCGCCCACGGCAATGCCGCAGTCGGAACCAAGCTGCTTCATGGTGGGCATCTGCTCCACGGGGATGCGCTTGTTTACCGCCAGCTGCACCAACGGCTGCAGCAGGGCGGGATCGGCATCCTGTGCAACGTAGAGTCGGGTGGCAGTGCCGGCATTCAATGCACGCCGGACCTGTTTGGCCCCAACCACTTTGGGCGAGGCTGCAAGCTCTGTGGACACGGCAAACCTCTCCTTCAGCTTGAACTGTTTTACCTGATTTTGGGCATAATAACCCCATCACGGCAATTTTGAATTATAGCACGCAACTGACCGGGAGTCAAGCGATTTATACACTTTTTTCTATACAATTTTGCGCTCGGTACAGCACACTCATAATTGCCTTCAAATGCGGCAAACTATCCGCACAACCTGCTGAAAGGAGAATGTTATGCAAGCACACGTCAATTCCAACTGTATCGGTTGCGGACTGTGTCCCAACCTCTGCCCTGCCGTGTTTACCATGCTGGACGAGGGAGTGGCCGGCGCCCGGGATGAGATTGCACCAGAGTACTATGATCAGGTGCGCCAAGCCGCCGAAAGCTGCCCCGTGGATGCCATCGAGATTCAGGACTAAAAAAACGAGACCCGCGGTGCGGGTCTCGTTTTCCGTTGCTTAAAAGCTCGCCAAAATGCAGAGCGGAATTTCCGCCCTGTATTCTTATAAGTACTTATTCTACAGTTTGACCTGCTTGTAGAAATCCAACGTTCCGAACCCCCGCTCCAGCTGGGTGAGCACATAGGCCTCGCAAACATCGCCAAACTGTTGGAGCGACACCTCGTCCAGTTCAAAGGAAAACAGCCGCTTGGGGTCGCCGTAGGCCACGTGGCGCATGGCCTCCACCGCCGAGGCGGTCAGGGGCATGGAGATGCCCTCCCCTACCTCCTCACGGCAACCAGCGCAATGGAGCACGCCCTCACTCAGGTGGAATTGGGGCTGCTCCGGCTGACAGCCGCAGATGGCGCAGGCGTCCAGAATCGGCTCGTACCCCGCAAGGCACATGGCCTTGAGTTCAAACGCCGCCTTTACAAGGGGCAGCGGTTTATTCAGCTTGTCCAGGGCGTGCAGGCTGTTGAGCAGCAGGGACAGCAGTTCCGGCGACGGAATGTCCTCCACCGCTAACAGTTCCCCCACCTCGGCAAAATAACACCCCAGCGCCAGCTTTTCAATGTCACCACGCACCCCGGCAAAGTCCCGGTCGGTGGCGGCTTCTTTTATCGCCCAGCGGCCCTGATACTCGTACAGGGTCATCTCCGACCACACCAGCAGCTGGCTGGCGGCGGCGATGGCACTGCCCTTTTTCCGGCAGCCACGGGCAGACAGGGTCATCTTTCCGTTGTCCCGGGTCAGCACGGTCAGGATCTTGTCCGACTCCTTATAATTCACTTCCCGCAGCACTAAGGCTTGGGTGACCATGTGCATGGCGATACCTCTTTCTCGTTTGGGGCACTCTGTCTGTTCTCTTCCTGCCGCATAGCAACCCAGACCATGGGTTGACCTGTTTGACAAAACAACTGCCAAAGTCCCTGTGTATCCATATCCCGTCACCGCCTTTCACAATCAGTTTGTGATGGGGCGGGCGGCTCATGCAAGGAAAAAATTACTCCTGCTTATAACCGAAATTTTGAATGGCGGAGGGATTATCTCTCCAATTTTCTTTTACTTTAACCCAGGTCTGCAGAAAGACCTTGGTACCCATAAACTTTTCCATGTCCTTCCGGGCACGGGTGGACACCGTTTTCAGCATGGCACCACCCTTACCGATGATGATACCCTTGTGACTGTTCTTCTCGCAGTAAATGGTAGCGTCACATTCGATGACCTCGTCATCCCGCTCCACAAACCGGGTGATCTCCACCGCCGTACCGTGAGGGATCTCCTTATCCAGGCACAACAGCAACTTTTCACGCAGGATTTCTGCCATAACCTGCCGCTCCGGCTGGTCGGTGACCATATCCTCCGGGAACAGCTGCGGTCCCTCGGGCAAATAACCCTCCAGCAGCTTCAGCAGGTCTTCCACGCCCTCCTTTTCCCGGGCGCTGATGGGGACAATGGCGTTGAATTCGTGGGCCTGCTGGTAGAGATCGATAACCGCCAGCAAATCCTCTTTTTTCTCCAGGGTATCCACCTTATTAATAACCAGCACCGCCGGGCAGCCAAGCTGCTTGATGCGGCCAATCAGCTCCTGCTCCGGAGCGCCGATATTGGCAATGGGCTCCACCAGCAGCAGGATGGCATCCACATCGGACACGCTCTCACGAACCACGTTGACCATGAAGTCGCCCAGTCGGGTGCGTGCCTTGTGCAGACCGGGGGTATCCACAAAAACGAACTGACTCTGCCCACGGTTCAGAATGGCGCAAATGCGATTGCGGGTGGTCTGGGGCTTGTTGGTGACAATGGCCACTTTCTCCCCCACAAAGGCGTTGGTCAGGGTGGACTTGCCCACGTTGGGGCGCCCGCAGATCGTAATAATACCGGACTTGTTAATGGTTGACATAATAATTGATCCTCAACTTTCTTGAGCCTTTAATCTCTGGTGATTCCAAGGGCAGACAGGATTGCTTCCTCCCTGCCCCGCATCTGCGCTTTCATTTCGCCCTCATCCATGTGGTCGTAGCCCAACAGGTGCAGAACGGAATGAACGGTAAGATAGCACACCTCCCGCAGGACGCTGTGACCGAACTCCTGTGCCTGCGCCTGCGCCCGCTCCAGACTGATGACCATATCACCCAAGGGCACCAGGCCGGTGGCGGGGTCGGCATCTGCCTCAGCGGGCTTCTCACCGGGGGTCAGGTCAAACATAGGGAAGGACAGCACATCGGTGGGGCGGTCCACTCCACGCATATCCAGATTGATTTCGTGGATGCCCGCATCGTCGGTAACAAGGACATTTACCTCACAAGCACAGGACACGTTTTCCGCATCCAGCGCCGCACAGATGACCCGTTGGAACTGCTCTTCCAGTCCGTCGGGAATGTCCACCTCAGCCTCAAACATAATCTCGTGGTTCATCTTATTTTTTCCCTTTCTCCTTGCGGTCCTCGTCCACCTCATAGGCCTTGATGATGCGCTGGACCAAGGCGTGGCGCACCACGTCGGACTCGTTCAGCCGACAAATGGCGATATCCTCCACGCCCTTGAGCACCCGCATAGCCTCCCGCAAGCCGGACACCTTGTCGGCCGGCAGGTCGATCTGCGTGATGTCGCCGGTGATGACGATTTTGGACCCGAACCCCAGACGGGTCAGGAACATTTTCATCTGCTCCCGGCTGGTATTCTGCGCCTCGTGCAAAATAATGAAGGAATCGTCCAAAGTTCGGCCACGCATATAGGCAAGGGGGGCCACCTCAATGTTGCCCCGCTCCAGATACTTCTGATAGGTCTCCGCACCCAGCATATCAAACAAGGCGTCGTACAACGGGCGCAGATAGGGGTCAACCTTGGACTGCAGGTCGCCGGGCAGGAAGCCGAGTCGCTCACCGGCCTCCACTGCAGGACGGGTCAGGATGATGCGGTTGATCTCCTTGGCACGGAAGGCGGCCACGGCGGCCGCCACTGCCAGATAGGTCTTGCCCGTACCGGCAGGGCCGATACCCAGGGTCACCACATTGTCCCGGATAGCCTCCACGTACTTCTTCTGTCCCAAGGTCTTGGCTTTGATGGGCTTGCCCTTGGCGGTAATGCACAGCACGTCACCGGCCAGCTGGCTGATTTGGGTCTCCCGCCCCTCACGCACCAACTGGAGGATGTAGCGCACGTTCTGCTCGTTGATGACCTCGCCCTTGGAGGACAGGGACATGAGTGCCTCCAGCGCCTTGACGGCGTACATGACCCCCTCCGCCTCACCGGTGACCTTCAGCATGGAGTCCCGGTTGATGACACTGACGGCCAATTCCTGCTCGATGATGCGGATATTCTCATCAAAGGAACCGAAAATGTTAATGGCCTCTTCCACACGCTCGATGCTGATGCTTTGCTCAATCATTTGCTGCTCTCCTGTCAGCCGACGGGTCTGCCGGCGGTATTTTCTCCGATCTGCTCCCGACACTCGGCCACGCCGGTGACGGTCAGCACCCCGTCCGCCACACGGGCGGACCAGTCCACGCACACCACCTGTCCATCCTCCCCTACCGTCCGTTCCAGCTGTCGGGTCAGCTGCTGCTCCAGCAGCTGCTGGGCGGCGGTCAGGTCGATCTGCACGGGGACGGGTTCCCACTGCCGCAGTTTCTCCCGGGTCACAGAAAGGGGTAGCACCTGCCCGCCGGGCAGAGTTGCGGTATGCGTTTCATTTATTTTATCATATTTCTCATCGTAAATGCTACTGTTTCCGAAAAAATTGATGCGGCGATCCAAAATTGTCACCGACCAGTGGGTACGTTCCTTTCCGGTGTACCGCTTTGCTGTGGTGGTAACAGGGATCGTCGCACGCACCGTGCGCCATGTTCTGGCCCAGACCCGTCCCGCCGCATGAACGTAAATATATTGGGGCGGCACGTCGGAGTACTGTGGCCCCTCCATGGTCACGGTACCGGAAATCAGCAATTCCCCTGCCGCCACTATGTCGCCGGGTTTCACCTTGGCCTGCCCCGCCGCCGCATCGATTTCCAAAATTAAACCGCCCGCTCTGGCTGTTATGTCGCTGGTTCCCTCCTGTTTCAGCAGTTCGGGCGGCTGTTGCTTCTCCCGCACCACCACCTGGGCCCGTGTGCCGTACAGATTGACCGATACCCAGGACAGCTCCTCCAACGCCAGTTGAGTCCTGAGTGCAATCTGTTTGGCATCAAGGTGGGGGCCGTATGCCCCCGGCCGCAGTCCCTCCCGTCGCAGCTGGGACAGAATTTCCGCCTGAGATACGGCTTGATTGCCCGTCACTTCCACCGTCAGCAGGAAATTGGACCCGATACACACCAGCAGCACCGACAGAAACAAACCCACCAAAAAGGCATACCGCTTGCGAAAGCGGGTCAAAAAGGATGGGACGCCCGCCTGCTCCTCTAACGTAAGGTCACAACCGGCACGGGGCGCCAGCTGTTCCAGCCGGGGCAGGTGGCTTTGCAGAACCGTCAGGGCCAGCGTCTGTCCGTCCCGCCACTCCACCGCCCAAAAGGTAACTGCGTTCTGGGCGCACAGGTTCAGCAACCGCTCCGGAAAGGCCCCCACTGCCTGCAAACGCACCCATCCCCGGGCAAAGTTAATCGCACTCTGCATGCGCCCTCCTAAATCAGCTCCACGGCATGGATATGGCCGGTAATGAGCAGTTCCAGACTATTCATGGCACGCAATTCCAATTCGTCCCCGCTCACCCGCACGCCAAACGCCCCGCCGCTGATGTGTATTTCCTGCGTGCCGTAGGACAGAATACCACGATGATTTTCCATTCGCAGTTCCGTGTCCCCTACCAACTCAACTCTCGGCAGCCCCGCCACCGCATCCACCGGCAGGTCAAAGACGCGGGCAGTCTTTTCCAACAGCCCTTGCCGCCGTTTTTCATCCATACTATCACCTCTCCTTTATTTCTATGAGAGGAAATACGCAAAAAACACCCCCGGCCGATCGGTCGGGGGTGTTTTGTTGGATGGGATCAATCCTGAGCGTCCTCGCCCTCAGCAGCGGGCTCGGTGAACTCGACATCCTCGGCGACGTCTTCCTTGACCACATTGCCGTCATCGTCGATGACAATATTCTTGCGGTACTGAGCCAGGCCGGAGCCGGCAGGAATCAGCTTACCGATGATGACGTTCTCCTTCAGGCCGCGCAGGTGGTCGATTTTGCCCTTGATGGCAGCCTCGGTAAGCACCTTGGTGGTCTCCTGGAAGGAGGCAGCGGACATAAAGGAGTCGGTAGCCAGAGAGGCCTTGGTGATACCCATGAGCAGACGGGTGCAGGTGGGCAGAGCCAGCTCCTCACCCATGTCATTCTCCTCACCGGCATCGATGCGGGCCTGCACGGCGGCCTCGGCATCCAGGAACTCCACGATGTCGATGGTAGCACCGGACAGCAACTCGGAGTCGCCGGAGTCCTCCACACGGACCTTGCGCATCATCTGGCGGATGATAACCTCGATATGCTTATCGTTGGTATCAACACCCTGCTGACGGTAGACCTTCTGCACCTCACGGATGAGGTAGTTGTGGCAGCCGGACACGCCGCGAATACGCAGCACGTCGTGGGGGGACAGAGCGCCCTCGGTCAGCTCCACACCCTTTTCGACCACATCGCCGTCCTTGACCTTGATGCCGGCGGAGTAAGGCAGAGGATAGGTGACCACCTCGCCGTCGTCGGCAGTAATGGTCAGGTTACACATGGTGGAGCGCTTGGTCTCCTCAATGGTGACTTTGCCGGAGATCTCAGCCAGCTGAGCCATCTTCTTGGGTTTGCGGGCCTCGAACAGTTCTTCAACACGGGGCAGACCCTGCGTAATATCGCCGCCGGCAACGCCGCCGGTGTGGAAGGTACGCATGGTCAGCTGGGTACCGGGCTCGCCGATGGACTGGGCGGCGATGATACCAACAGCCTCGCCGGCGCCAACGGGCTCGCCGATGGCCAGGTTGATACCGTAGCACTTCTCGCACACGCCGGTACGGGCACGGCAGGTCAGCACGGAGCGGATCTTGACAGAGTTGATGCCGTGAGCCACCAGAGTCTTGGCATCGTCCTTGCGCAGCATGGTGTCCTTGGTAAACAGCACCTCGCCGGTAGCGGGATCCACGATATCCTCGGTGGGATAGCGGCCGTGGACACGCTCGTCGAAGGTCTCGATGACCTGACCGTTCTCGCTGATCTCGGCAACCTCGATGCCATCGGTAGTGCAGCAGTCCTCCTCACGGATGATGACTTCCTGGGAGACGTCAACCAGACGACGGGTCAGGTAACCAGAGTCGGCGGTACGCAGAGCGGTATCGGCCATACCCTTTCGGGCGCCTCTGGGGGAAACGAAGTACTCCAGCACGGACAGGCCTTCACGGAAGTTGGCCTTGATGGGGATTTCGATGGTACGACCGGCGGTATCGGCCATCAGACCACGCATACCGGCCAGCTGACGAATCTGAGCCATAGAACCACGGGCGCCGGAGTCCGCCATCATCCAGATGGGGTTGAACTTATCCATGGACTCCTGCAGGGCGTCGGTCACGTCCTTGGTGGTCTTTTCCCAGGCCTTGACGGCCAGGGCGTAGCGCTCGTCGTTGGTAATCAAACCGCGCTGGTACTGGCGCTCGATCTTGATGATCTCCTTCTCGGTCTCGCCGATCAGCTCATACTTGCGCTGAGGCACGGTCATATCGGCGATGGCAACGGTCAGAGAGCCACGGGTGGAGTAGTGGTAACCCAGATCCTTGATGTCGTCCAGCACACGGGCAGACTCGGTAAAGCCGTGCTTGGTGATGCACTTGTCGATGATCTTGCCCAGCTGCTTCTTGCCCACCACGAAGTTGATCTCGGGGTCGAACATGGTCTCGGGATCGTTGCGATCCACAAAGCCCAGATCCTGCGGGATGGCCTGGTTGTAGATCAAGCGTCCAACGGTGGTCTGCACCAGCTTGTTGCGCATCTCGCCGTCCACCTCACGGAACATACGCACCTTGATGGGAGAGTGCAGCGTGACCACGCCGGAGTCGTAGGCCATCATAGCCTCGTCGATGCCGGCGAAGATGTGGCCGGTGCCCTCCTCCTCACGTTCGAAGGTCAGGTAGTAGGCACCCAAAATCATATCCTGAGAAGGAATGGTAACGGGGCCACCGTCCTGAGGACGCAGCAGGTTGTTGGCAGACAGCATCAGCACACGGGCCTCGGTCTGCGCCTCGGCAGACAGGGGAACGTGAACGACCATCTGGTCGCCGTCGAAGTCGGCGTTAAAGGCGGTACACACCAGGGGGTGCAGCTTGATGGCACGGCCCTCCACCAGCACGGGTTCGAAGGCCTGGATACCCAGACGGTGCAGGGTGGGAGCACGGTTGAGCATCACAGGATGCTCCTTGATGACGAACTCCAGCGCATCCCACACAGCAGGGTTGCCCTTGTCCACCATCTTCTTAGCGGACTTGATGTTGTTGGCCAGTCCGTCTTCCACCAGCTTCTTCATCACGAAGGGCCGGAACAGCTC
>JAZSAQ010000032.1:0-7914 GCA_045601985.1 Lawsonibacter sp.
AAGGAGTAACCCAGCATCTCCAGCTGACGGGTGAAGTTGGCAATGTTGTCCTCGGTCACCTTGGCGGGATGGATGTGGTTCTTGATGGCATAGTTCTCGGTGGGCAGACCGAACGCATCAAAACCCATGGGGAACAGCACATTCAGTCCATCCATGCGCTTCTTGCGGGCGATAACGTCCATAGCGGTGTAGGGACGGGCGTGGCCCACGTGCAGACCGTTGCCGGAGGGGTAAGGGAACTCCACCAGACCGAAGAACTTGGGCTTATCGTCGCCGGTCTTGCAGGCAAAGGTATGTTCCTGCTTCCACTTAGTTTGCCACTTCTTTTCAATGGCGGTAAAATCGTACTTCAAATCGAACACTTCCTATATCTGAAACTTCGGCTCCGCTGTGTGCAAAGCCGCCATTTGGGTACGCATTTGCTTATTATATACGAGTCGGTGTCAAATTTCAAGAGCAAAAGCCGCTCCCGCCTACCTTTTTTCACGAATTTCTTACAATCGAGAAATCTGTTGCATCTTTCTGCTTTGTGCGATACAATGGGTTATGCAAATCTCCCCAAACAATCCACAAGGAGGAACTATACATGGACTCCATTCGCACTATCATCACCAACCTCGTTTTGGGTGGTCTGATCGGCTGGGTCGCCAGCCTTATCATGAAGAGCCGTGGCGGCCTGCTGCGCAACATCATTGTTGGTATCGTGGGCAGCTGGCTGGGCAGTTGGTTGCTGGGCCTTTTGGGTGTCACCAACCTGGGCGTTATCGGCAGCATCGGCGGTGCCTGTCTGCTGATTTGGCTGATCAGACTCATTTTTTGATCCCTAACTGCAAAAACCGCCGTGGCGTTCGCCACGGCGGTTTTCTTTTTCTTAACCCAGCTTGTCCAGCACGTCCTGATATACCTGGGCGGGCATCACGCCCACCTTGCGGTCCACCTCAGCGCCGTCCTTGAAGAAGATGACGGTGGGAATGGACATGACCCCGTAGCGGATGGCAAGTTCCTGCTCCTCATCCACGTCGATCTTGCCCACGATGGCCTTGCCCTCGTAGTCATCGCCAATGGCCTCGATGGTAGGAGCCAGCATTTTGCAGGGGCCGCACCAGCCGGCCCAGAAATCCACCAGCATGGTCTGACCGGAAGCCAGCGCCTTTTCAAAGCCCTCTTTGTTGAAATGAATGGTCATAATTATATTCCTCCTTATTGATTTTTACTGTCAAGGTATTCTACTGCACATTCTCCTGCCGTGAGGCCTTCGCCCACCGCTTTTGCCACCTGATAGGGTCGGCCGGTGCAGTCGCCGGCAGCGAAGACGCCGGGCAGATTAGTGGCCATAGAGCGGTCTACCCGGATGGCTCCGTTGTCCAGTTCCAACCCGGCCAACAGGTCGGCGGGAGCCACCGCACGGCGCAGAATGAACACACCGTCACAGGGGTGTTTTTCCCCGTTCAGTACGATACCGTCCACCCGATCTTCTCCGGTCACCTCCAGTTTGCCCAGAGGCAGGTATCCGATACTCACGTCCAGATGTTCAGGCCGCTTTGTGTCAACATAGGTTACACGACAGCCGATGGACTGCAGGAAGTTGGCTTCTGTTGCGGCTTCATCGGTGCGGCCAACCACCACCACTTCCCTGCCCCGGTACAGCATCCCGTCGCAGGTGGCGCAATAGCTGACACCACGGCCCAGCAGCCGCTCCTCCCCGGGGTATTTGGCGGTCTGAACCACGCCGGGGGTCAGTACCAGCGCACCGCACTGGTACACCTCGGTGCCCACGGTCAGGGCGTAGCTGTCGCCCCAGCTCATCGCTGCGATGACACGGCCGGTCACAAATTCCGCCCCCATATCCCGGGCGTGATTTTGCAGTCTTTCCAGCAATTCCATGCCGGATAGACCGGGCAGGCCGGGGTAATTGTCCACCCGTTCCGCCTTGGCAAGGGCGCTGCTCTCGACAGGATTGCCGATGACCAGCACCCGTTTGTCCCGGCTGCGGGCGGCAATGGCGGCGGAAAGGCCGGCAGGACCACCGCCCAAAACGATAATTGGCTGTTCCATAGTCTCTCCTTACGTACCCACGCTGTCCCGATAGGCGGTAGGCGCCATGCCGGTCACCCGCTTGAACATACGGGTAAAATGGTGGATGCTGGAATAACCCAGTTGTTCGGAAATCTGTGTGATATTGTAGCCGCCCCGGCGGATCAACGCCTTGGCCCGCTTGATTTTCAGGTTGGTCCAGTGGTCCACGGGGCTTGTCCCGGTAGCCTCCCGGAAAATGCGGCACAGGTAGGTGCGGCTGACACTGAAGTGGCGGCACAGAACGTCCAGGGACGGCGGCTCGGCCACGTGCTGCTCCATATAGCTTTCCACGGAATCGGACAGAGAACTCTCCGCCAGACGCCGGGTGTCCGGTGTCTGACTCATGGCCAGCACGGTGTTTTGGTCACTGCGGATGAGGGAGAACAAAAACTCCACCAAATAGCACTCCATCAACTGCGCTGCGCCGGGGGCGGCGCGGGAGAAGTCGGGAGCGGCTTTGTCTGCATAGTCACCCGGCAGCTTGCCCAGGGCGTTTTGCGCCTCTTCCAGGAACAGGGACAGAATTCTGCGGGGCGCCCGCTCCAGGGTAAATATCTTGCGGTTAAAAAAAGACATCACGGGACTTGCACAGGAGAAGGACACCACCACAACATTGCTGGCATCCTCGCCGTTGGCGATGTGGGAGTGGTTTTCACCCGGTTGGTGGAAGATGACCTGACCCCGGCTGAGGCTGCAGCCAATGCCGTCCACAACGGCATTGATGTTGCCGTCATCCACGTAGACCAGCTCCCAAAAATCGTGCTTTTCCGGCGGGTGATAAAAATTCCGGTCAAATTCGAAATAGTACAGGGCGTGGAACCCCTCAATTTCAATTTCCCGCTTGACCGGCGTCTGCTCAAAGCTCATCTTCCGCCCCCTCCGTGTACGATGTGTTAAATATCAGAAACGAATAGGTAAATACTTTTTTTGTATTATACCATATAATTTTATCGTATTCAATAAGCTGCCTTTATGCAGTTAAAAATAATCTTACAGGAGGAAAAGACAAATGAACGTTCTTGCAATCGGCTGCCATCCCGACGATATCGAGGTCGCATGTGCCGGTACCCTGGCCAAGTATGTCAAGCAGGGTCACAATGTTACCGTCTGCCATGTGTGCAACGGCAACCTGGGTCACGCCATCATCCAGCCTGACGAGCTGCGCACCATGCGTGCTCAGGAGGCCCGCAACGCCGGCGCTCTGGCCGGCATCAAGGTGGTCACCTGCGACGTGGGCGACCTGCTGGCCTACCCCAACCAGGAGCAGCGTGACCGTGTGGTCGCCGTCATCCGTGAGGCACAGCCCGACGTCATCATTACCCACAGCCCCAACGACTATATGCCCGACCACACTGCGGTGAGCAAGCTGGTCTTCGACGCCACCTTCGCCGCCAGCGTCCCCCACTACATGGACGGTCAGGGCGAGGCTGCTGCCCTCACCCCCCTGTACTACATGGACACCCTGGCCGGTGTCAACTTCCAACCCACCGAGTATGTCGATATCTCCGACACCATCGACCTGAAGCTGGAGATGCTGGAGTGCCACGTCAGCCAGATGAAGTGGATGCGTGACCATGATAACATCGACTTTGCCGAGTTCGTCAAGACCTGCGCCCGCTTCCGTGGCCTGCAGAGCAACGTCCAGTACGCCGAGGCGTTCACCCAGTGCTATGCCTGGCCCAAGGTGTTCACCAAGCGCATGCTGCCCTGACCTGAAGGAGGCTACTTAACTATGAGCAAAAAACTGAGAGTTCTGATGATCGGCGCCCACCCCGACGACTGCGACATCTCTTGCGGCGGCACCGCCCTGAAGTACATTCAGGCCGGTCACACCGTCAAGTTCCTGTCCCTGTGCAACGGCGACCGTGGTCACCACGAGATGGCCCCCGACGAGATCCGTGTCCGCCGCCGTGGCGAGTCTCTGGCCGTGGGCAAGTTCGCCGGCCTGGAGTACGACGTGTGGGAGGACTCCCATGACTGCATGGTGGAGGCCACCATCGCAAACCGTGAGCGTTTGGTCCGCGACATCCGTCGCTTCGCCCCCGATATCATCTTCTGCAACCGTCCCAACGACTACCACGCCGATCACCGCAACGCCGCCATCCTAGTGCAGGATGCGTCCTACATGCTGATCGTGCCCAACTTCTGCCCCGATACCCCCGCCCTGCCCAGCACCCCCGCCATCCTCTTCTTCAGCGACGATTTCCAGAATCCCCCCTTCGTCCCCGACGTTGCCGTGGACACCACCGATGTCATCGACAAGCAGTTTGAGATGATGGACCTGCACGTGTCCCAGATGTACGAGTGGCTGCCCTGGACCTACCACACCTTGGACACCGTGCCCGAGGGCGCCGAGGAGCGGCTGGAGTGGCTGCACGGCACCCGTGTCCCCCGTGATGGCTCTCCCCTGACGCTGGAGCAGATGAACGAGCCCCAGCAAAGCGAAATCTGCGAGTACCGCTTCGCCCGCAGGACCGCCAAGTTCCGTGACGCTCTCATCAAGCGCTACGGCGCCGAGAAGGGCAGCAAGATTCCCTTCGCCGAGTTCTATCAGCTGTGCGAGTACGGCGGCCCCTTCACCGAGGAACTGATTCCCTTCTGATTCCCGCACCCCAACTTTGTTTAAGTTAAAAACTTAAAAATAAAAACAAAACGAAAAGGAGAACAAGATTATGGATTTCATGAGCACTGTTAAGAATTCCCTGCTGGAAGGTTTCTACCCCGCCGGTTGGGATATGGCCAAGATCGACGCCTGCTGCGAGAAGGGCATGCAGCGTGAGGACTTCTGGCACAAGGACTTCCAGCCTGTCGCCTGCGACAACATCCACGAGTTTGACATGATGATGGGTCACGAGATCGCTCAGCAGATCAAGCTGGCTCGTGAGCGTGGTGAGAAGCTGGCCATGATCATCCCCGTCGGCCCCATGGGCATGTACCGCTGGGCCGTCTACTTCCTGAAGGAGTGGAACGTCAAGTGCGACCACTGCTACACCTTCAACATGGACGAGTGGGCTGACGAGAACGGCACCACCCTGCCCAACACCGACCCCGCCGCTTTCGAGTTCTGCATGAAGCAGGCCTTCTTCAACCCCCTGGGCGAGCTGACCATCCCCGAGAATCAGCGCAACTTCGCTACCAAGGAGAACCTGCCTACCTACGCCGAGAAGATCGCCGCTCTGAAGGCCGAGGGCGCCAAGCTGGTCCTGATCTTCGGTATCGGCCGTATGTGCCACATCGCCTTCTGGGAGCCCCAGTTCGCCGCTGAGTTCGCTACCGAGGAAGAGTGGAAGGCTCAGACCCACCGCATCGCTGCCAAGCTGCATCCCCTGACCATCGAGCAGAACGCCATCACCAGCTTTAAGAGCCGCACCACCCTGGTTCCCTGCCGTGCCAACACCGTGGGCCCCGGCCTGCTGTTCCAGGCTGACTACATCATCGGCGGGGCCGACGGCGCCCTGGGTCGTGGCATGGGCTGGCAGGGCATGGGCTTCCTGTCCACCCTGCACTATGGTCCCAGCATGTGGATCACCTCCAGCTATATGCCTACCTTCCCCGGTAAGCTGTTCTACCTGAGCGAGCTGGCCGGTCCCCTGGTTCCCGACGTGAACTGATATGGGCTGCTGTAAGAAGAAGAAAACCCCCGATCTGTGGATCGGCGGCAACGTCATCGTCGACGTTGTCAAGCGGGTGGACTGTTACCCCGACTTGGGTATGCTGGCCAATATCACTGCCATGCCCCAGCAGTCTGTGGGCGGCTGCGTGACCAACACCATCATCGACCTGGCCAAGATGAACCCCGACTTCGGTCTGGGCGCCATCGGTTTGGTGGGTGCCGACGCCTACGGCGACTATGTTGTGGGCGAGATGGATCGTCACGGCATTGACACCCAGCGTGTCAAACGCACCAATACCGCTGCCACCAGCTTTACCGACGTGATGAGCCTGCCCGGCGGCGAGCGTACCTTCTTCCACGCCCGTGGCGCCAATGCACAGTTCTCCCCTGCCGACGTGGATCTGTCCACTTTGAAGGGCAAGCTGCTGCACATGGGCTACATCATGCTGTTGGACGGTTTCGATGCCGACGATGCCGAGTACGGCACCGTCATGGCCCGCTTTCTCAAGCAGGTGCAGGACATGGGCATCAAGACTTCTATCGATGCCGTCAGTGACAGCATGGGCAACTTCCGCACCAAGATCCCCCCTGCCCTTGCCTACTGCAACTACGCCATCATCAACGAGATCGAGTGCTGTGCCGTTTGGGACCTGGATCCGTACAACGAGGATGGCTCCCTGAACGAGGGCAACATCCGTCTGGCCATGGAGAAGATGGCCGCCTGTGGTGTCAAGGATAAGGTGGTTGTCCACTGCAAGCCTGCCGGCTTCTGCCTGGACGTACCCACCGGCACCTTCACCCGTGTCAACTCCCTGAAGCTTGACCCCGCTCGCATCGCCGGCAGCGTGGGTGCAGGCGACGCATTCTGCGCCGGCTGCCTGTACTCCATTATGCAGGGCTATTCCGACGAGGATATGCTGTCCTACGCCTCCGCCGCTGCGGCTGTCAGCCTGTTTGCGGAGAACTCCGTGGACGGCATGGTGCCCGCCGATCAGGTTTGGGAACTGGCCAAGACCTGCCCCCGAGTTTAATCACACGGCCGGTCAGCACAATCCGCTGACCGGCCCCTACCAAAGGAGAGAAACAGCATGAAACAAGCTGTTATGTACGGCGGCGGCAACATCGGCCGCGGCTTTGTCGGCGCTCTGCTCAGCCAGTCCGGCTATGAAGTCACCTTCATTGACGTGGCTGAGGCCGTGGTCAACGACCTGCAGCAGCGTCGCACCTACCCCGTCCGTTATGTGTCCAGCGAGGGCCATCAGGACGTGTGGATTGAGAACGTGACTGCTGTCAACGGCAACGACACCGCTGCCGCCGCCAACGTCATCGCCAACTGCGACATCATGGCCACCGCTGTGGGCGCCCGCATCCTGAAGTTCATCGTGCCCAACATCGTGGCCGGTCTGCGTCAGCGCTGGGCCAATAACGGAGGCCCTCTGAATATCATCATCTGCGAGAACCTGATGGACGCCAACAAGGTGCTGGAGGGTATGCTCAAGGAGCAGCTCACCGCCGAGGAGTGCAAGCTGTTCGACGAGACCGTGGGTCTTGTGGAGGCTTCCATCGGCCGCATGGTTCCCGTCCAGACCGAAGAGATGAAGGACGGCGACCCCATGCGTGTGTGTGTGGAGCGCTACGGCTTCCTGCCCACGGACAAAGAGGCCTTCAAGGGCGGTGTCCCCGACATCCGCAACATGGTCCCCTACGAGCCGGTTGATTTCTACATCAAGCGCAAGCTGTACGTCCACAACATGGGCCACGCCACCTGTGCCTACCTGGGCGACCTGCTGGGTCTGGAGTACATTTGGCAGTCCATTGACGTGGCCGAGGTTCGTGTGCTGGTGCAGAACGCCATGCTGGAGAGCGCTATGGCCCTGTGTAAGAAGTACGGCGCCGACCCCATCCATCTGCAGCTCCACATCACCGACCTGCTGGGGCGCTTCACCAACGCTGCTTTAGGTGACACCTGCCAGCGTGTTGGCGGCGACCCCGCCCGTAAGCTGGCTCCTGCCGACCGCATGATCGGCTCTTCCCTGCTGGCTTTGGAGCAGGGCATCACCCCCGCCTACATCACCGTGGGTGCCGCCGCTGCTGTCCACCGCTACATCCGTGAGGCTGAGGGCATGGAGCAGTCCATGGAGTCCGCTGCCAAGGTACTGGCCGATGTGTCCGGTCTGACTGCCGACAGCAAGTTGGCTCAGCTGATCCTGCCCATGTATCAAAAG
>JAZSAQ010000033.1:0-5897 GCA_045601985.1 Lawsonibacter sp.
CTCCTCAATGCCGTGAGCGCCCTTCTCCTTGCGGAAACAGGGGGAGTAAGAGGTCAGAGTCTGGGGCAGATTCTGCTCGGGGATGATCTGGTCGATGAACTTGCCGATCATGGAGTGCTCGGAGGTGCCGATCAGGTACAGGTCTTCGCCCTCGATCTTGTACATCATGGCGTCCATCTCGGTCTGGGACATAACGCCCTCCACCACGTTGCCGTGGATCATGAAGGGGGGGATGCAGTAGATGAAGCCTTTTTCGATCATGAAGTCACGGGCATAGGCCAAAATGCCGGAGTGCAGGCGGGCAATATCGCCCATCAGGTAGTAGAAACCGTTGCCGGACACACGACCGGCGCTGTCCATGTCAATGCCGTTGAAGGTCTCCATGATCTCGGTGTGGTAGGGCACCTCGAAGTCGGGGGTAACAGGCTCGCCGAAACGCTCCACCTCCACGTTGAACTCGTCACTCTCGCCGATGGGGACGGAGGGGTCGATGATATTGGGGATGGTAAGCAGGATGCGGCGGATCTTTTCGGCCAGCTCAACCTCTTGCGCCTCAAGGGCTGCCAGCTCGTCGGCATTGGCCTTGACCTGAGCCTTGACCGCCTCGGCCTCAGCCAGCTTGGAGGGGTCCTTCTTGGCCTGGCCCATCAACATACCCACCTGCTTGGACAGGCTGTTACGGGCGGAACGCAGCTCATTGGCACGGGTCATGGCAGTGCGGTTCTGCTCGTCCAGAGCCAAAACCTCGTCCACCAGGGGCAACTTGGCATCCTGGAACTTCTTTTTGATGTTTTCCTTGACGACATCTGGGTTTTCCCGGATAAATTTAATATCAAGCATTGGTAAAATCTCCCTTTATTTACAAATTATAGCACACGCAGGAGGCGAAAATCAGGAAAGCTGGTCGCAAATGGCTTGGTATTGCTCCAGCGGAGATCGGTACTCGGGGTCCACAAGGGGGTCTGTGGGAAGGAAGTCCTTCAGTCCGGTGGCCTCGAAGTCCTGAATCATTTGACGTGCGGCGGGGTAACGACGCTGGAAGTATTCCCGTTCGATTCGCCACAGCCAGTCAAGGGCCAGGGCAGTTTTTCCCTGGGCTTCTGCCTGAGCCGCAAGGGTTTCATTCTCTTTTTCCAGATCTGCTACCTGTTGGCGGAGGGTCTGGTTTTGCTCCTGCACAGAACGGGTGATTTGCAGAGCGGAAGCGTTTTGCTGGCGGCCCTCCTCGATGACCTGCTGATCATTTCTGCGTTGCTGCATGAAGTAGGACATGACCAGCAACAAAAATGCCACGGCAAACAGAGCGATCATATAAGCCACCAGCGCAGGGCGGTTAGGCTTCTTTTGCTGGCGGGGAGGCTGCTGCTCCGTGGGTGAGGGGGTGGTATGTGTTTCGGAACTCATGAATGGGACCCTCCCTTCACCTGTTCCAGAACGTCCAACAGGGCGTTCAAGTCGTCGGTGTCGTAGTATTCCAATTCGATACGACCCTTTTTGCCTTTGTCGACAACCCGAACCTTGCGGCCAAAACGGGAGGTCAAATTTTTCTCGACCTCGGCCAAGTACATGGCGATATCAGAAGTGGGCTGGGTGGGCGCAACCGATTGGGCCGCAGCCTTTTGCAGAGATTTAATCAGGGCCTCGGTCTGCCGAACGGACAGGCCCTGTGTGGCTGTCATTTGAGCGGCCTTAATCTGCAAATCTTCGGAGGGGGCCGCAAGAATAGCTCTGGCGTGGCCTGCGGAGATGGAGCCTTCCTCCAGCAGGATCAGCACCGCCTCCGGCAGGGCCAACAAGCGCAGGGTGTTGGCGATAGCGGGGCGGGACTTGCCCATACTCTGGGCAACCTCCTCCTGGGTCAGGCCGTGCTCCTGAATGAGCACCTGATAACCCTTGGCTTCCTCCACGGGGTTCAGATCCTCACGCTGGAGGTTTTCGATCAGGCCCAGCTCCATGACCTTGCGGTCATCGGCCTCAATAATAATGGCGGGGACGGTGTCCAGCCCAGCGGCCCGTGCAGCTCGCCAGCGGCGCTCGCCGGCAATGATTTGGTAATAGCCGGAGGAAAGTTGCCGGACGGTCAAAGGCTGGATGATGCCGTGGGCACGAATGGACTCGGTTAAGTCCGCAAGTGCCTCAGGCTCAAAGCGTTTACGGGGTTGGTTCAGACCGGGCTCGACCTGTGAAATGGGCAGAGAAACGGCGCTGGCGGTTGCAGCGCGGGTTTCTTCGGAATGACCGAAAAGGGCATCCTGTCCCAAACCGGACAAATCACTAAGGCCGCGGCCCAACGCATTGGCGGGTCGTTTTGCCATGCAGTTTGCACCTTCTTTTGTTATAGTGTTAAGGAAAATGTTTCACGTGAAACCTTCATTTGCGTTTTCCCGCAAACTCCTGCGCCAAAGCGGTATATGCCTCGGCACCACGGGAGGTCGGGTCATAAGCCGTGATGGGGCGACCGTGGCTGGGCGCCTCGGACAGACGGACGTTGCGAGGAATGACGGTGGCATACACCTTGCCGGGAAAGTGGCGTTTGACCTCCTCTGCCACCTGGATGGAGAGGTTCGTGCGGCCGTCGTACATAGTCAGCAGGACGCCTTCCAGCTCCAAATCGGGGTTCAGCCGCTGCTTCATGCGGCGAATGGTGCTCATCAAATCACTGAGGCCCTCCAGGGCGTAATACTCGCACTGGACAGGGACAAGCACAGAGTGGGCGGCGCAAAGCGCATTCAGGGTGAGCAGCTCCAGCGAGGGGGGACAATCGATGAAGATGTAGTCGTAGCTATCAGAAAGCTTGTCCAGCACATCTTTTAATCGGTATTCCCGGCGCTCCAGGGAAATCAGCTCCACGCCGGCACCGGCCAAATCCTTGTTGGCGGGCAGCACATCACCGTAAGGGGTGGTGACCACGGCGTTTTTAGGCTCTACGGAACGAATGATCAGGTCGTAAACGTTCGGGGCATGCCCCTTGTCTACGCCCAAGCCGGAGGTGGCGTTGGCCTGGGGGTCAAAATCGCACAGCAGAACCCGGTAGCCTTTGGCCGCCAAGGCCGCAGACAGATTCACGCAGCTGGTGGTTTTGCCCACACCGCCCTTTTGATTTACGATTGCAACAATTCTCGCCACAGCGCTCTCACCCCACAATATCAAGTATACCTATTATATCAATCGTGAGGCGGATTTTCAACTGTTTTCTACTTAGGCGTTGCAAATTTGTTTCACGTGAAACAGGAGCAATAAAAAGGCCTCCCCGATGTTTCACGTGAAACACAGGGAGGCCCAGGGAGGCTATTTAGGAATACGGATGGTCAAACAGATGGCATCATCGGTTTCCTGCCGTTGGCAGCAGGCATCGACCCCCGCAGATTGCATCATGGTTAGGCCACGGGAAACGCTGTTCAAGAACAGCCGAACATCTTTGATTACGAAGGCTCGCTTTGGACGGGGCTTGCCTGCAGCCAGCAAGCTGTTCACATACTGTTCGGTGCGGGCTACGGTGTAGTGGCTTTTTATTACCTGTTGAGCGGCGAGCTCCAATCGATGATCGTGCTCCAAGCGCAGCAGCGCTCTGGCGTGGCGTTCCGTTAAGCCGTTGTCCCGCAAGGACTGCAGGATATTTACAGGTAGACGCAACAACCGCAGTTTATTGGCTACGGCAGATTGGGATTTGCCGATACGTCGGGCAACCTCGTCCTGGGACAGACAGTAGGTGCGCAGCAGCTTGTCCAGGGCCAGCGTTTCCTCCAAGAAGTCCAGATCTTGCCGTTGGAGATTTTCCACCAACGCAAGGAGGGATGCGTTTTGGCAATCTGCCTGAATGGGCAGGCAGGGGACACGGGTCAAGCCGGCCAAAGCTGCGGCACGAAGCCGACGTTCCCCCGCCACCAGCTCCCAGCCGCAATCGGTCTTACGGACGGACAGTGGTTGCAGGATGCCCAGTGAGCGAATGGAGTCGGCCAGTTCTTCCAGTGCTTGTGGGTCAAACGTGCGGCGAGGTTGATCGGGGTTGGGGCGGATTTGTTCCAGCGGGATGGATAATACACGCTGTACTTCGCCGGGTTTTGGTAGAAGAATCATGAGTGCGCCCCCTTCGATGTTCTGACAACAAAATACCATATTTTGGAAATTGTTTTTTGCCGGATTTGGTCGAGAAATTCGCTAGATTTCAAAAAAATCAAGGTTTTTAAAGAAAAACACCGCACCCTGCGGTGCGGTGTCTAAATGAAAGGGTTAAAATCGTTCTGCCAGTAAACGGGTCATCAAGCGGCGCAAGGGCACGAACAGGACCAAAGCGAGGGCAAAATTGGCAACGCCGTGAATCAGGTCGAAGGGGATGCCGGAGATCCACCAGCTGATGGCAAAGGCGGGGCCGCCAAACAGCAGGCACACGGGGATGAACAGGGCGCCGAACAGCAGGCCGAAACCACCGGCTAAAATTGCCCAGCCCAGAGGAGTATCCATGTTCCGCAGCAGCCACGCCAGCAAAGCGAGGATAGGCCAAACGTACAGGTAGCCGATAGACCAAATGCCAACACCAAAGAGCAAAAGTTCCAAGATTACGTAGATATATATGGGGAACAGACACTTTTTGCCCATTGTAGCGGCGTACACCATGATAAGGAGGGAGACCGGCTCGATGTTGGGCAGGAACATCATGGCTACTTTGGCGGCAAAGGTCAAACCGCCTAATATGCCGAACAGGGCTACCTGAGTGGCGACACGGCGCTTATCCACGAGTGTACACCAGAGAGAATTGATCGCCATCCTCTAAAACGGTGGCATCAATTCCTTGTGTTGCGTACTCTTCACCCTCGTAAAGGGCCCAATATGCCCCGTTTGCTGCAAAATCCGCAACTTCTCCATCCACTTCCTTGATGTACAGGCCATAAGCGCCTTGTTCCCCTTTGATAAGCCCTTCCTCCTGCAGAAGCGTGCCGAGGTATGTTTGGTCCGTGTTGTATAGGAAGGAGACTTCCCGGTTGTCACTGTGTATTACCGTGACGGCAACCTGTTTTGCTCCCTCCACCGGCTGTGGGCGGGTGGAGAGAAAGAGACAGACCAACAGGGTGGCCACTGCCGCCAAGGCAATCAGGGAAAGGACGAGTTTGGTGCTTTTTTTCATAATTTCCTCCTTAATGCGCAAAAAAGCGGCGTCCCGAAGGACGCCGCAGCCGTTTTTCTGCGCACGAACTAATCCCACGGTCCTGTTGCTCGCAGGGGTGGGGACAGACTCTGCTTCGTAGGTCTTCTGACTTACGACTTGGGAAAAGACCCGCCGTTCCGCCTTCCCGGAGAGGACTCCAGTGACCGGCTTTCGCCATGGAACGGATGCAGTCGCTTACAGCGGCGGTACCGTTGGGGACTTGCACCCCGATTGTCTTGTTCAGCCTGTGCGGTGCCATTGCCCCACATAGGCCACGAAGCAGGTATTTGGTTGTCGAAATCAGTGTAGCATAACCGAGAACGGAAGTAAAGTGCAGCATATAAACTATGGCGCAGAACCTCGATCTGTGCTGGGGTCGGGGTTCTGCACCATCATTATTCAATTCCGATCAGCATTACCGAATTGGAACTATAATCTACAATTCCGAATGCGGTATATTTGATTGTTGCGTTAAATACGTTCTTTGCGGAGAACGTTGTCATGATTGCGTCAATGACCAAAATTATAAGCAATATGGGAATTGCGAGGAAAAGGCCCACCGTCCAAGCGGAAAAAAGGAAATTCATGTTAGTTCCCTCCTGTGCATGAAGCACGATATAAGGCTGTGCCGAAAAAAGAATAACGGAGAAAGCAGAAAGATGAACTGGGGGAAAACACATAAAAACAAGGCGGCTCAAAGAGCCGCCTTGTTTTTATGCATATCAGCACGTCTCAAACACGGTGGCAACGCCCA
>JAZSAQ010000034.1:0-3568 GCA_045601985.1 Lawsonibacter sp.
ATCCTCTCCAAGTGCGAGTATGGCGTGAAGATCCTGGGCAACGGCAGCCTGACCAAGAAGCTGACTGTCCGCGCTTCCGCTTTCTCCGCCTCTGCCAAAGAGAAGATCGAGGCTGTCGGCGGTAAGGCGGAGGTGGTCTAAACATGATTCAGACCATCCGTAACGCCTGGAAGCTTCCCGAGCTGCGCAAGAAGATCCTGTTTACCGTCTTTGCGCTGCTCATCTTCCGCCTGGGTGCTGCTGTGCCGGTGCCCTATATCAACACCGAGGCGCTGGGCAATCTGATTGCCAGCCGCAGCGGTACCATCTTTGACCTGATGAACGCCATGAGCGGCTCTGCCTTCTCCATGGCTACGGTCTTCGCCCTGTCCATTCAGCCCTACATCAACAGCTCGATCATCATCCAGCTGCTGACCGTGGCTATCCCCGCTCTGGAGCGGCTGGCCAAGGAGGGCGGCGAGGAGGGCCGCAAGAAGATCGCTTCCATCACCCGTTACGCCACCGTGGCCATCGCTCTGCTGCAGGGCTTTGGCTACTACAGCATGATCAAGAGCTATGGCATGCTGAACACCGGCAATCTGTCCGGTCTGTGGGTGGGTCTGGTGATCGTGCTGACCTTCACTGCCGGTTCCGCCTTCCTGATGTGGCTGGGTGAGCAGATCACCGAGTTCGGTATCGGCAATGGCATCTCCATGATCCTGTTTGCCGGCATCATCTCCCGTGGTCCTCAGCTGGTTATGACTCTGGTCAACGGCGTGCGCAATCATGCTGCCGGCCTGGAGTCCAGCGACATGATCTTTGTGATGCCCTGGTGGGGCGCTGCCCTGCTGGTGCTGGGTATGCTGGCCATGGTTGTGTTCATCGTCTATATCAACGACGCTGAGCGCAAGATCCCTGTCCAGTACGCCAAGCGTGTGGTGGGTCGCAAGATGTACGGTGGTCAGTCCACCCACATCCCCATGAAGGTGAACATGTCTGGCGTTATGCCCGTCATCTTCGCCCAGTCCATCGCTTCCCTGCCCGCTACCATCGCCGCCTTCATTCCCGGCGGCAGCGAGAGTGCTTTCATCAAGGCCTTCAATCCCAACAGCCTGATTTACGCCATTGTGTACTTCCTGCTGATTGTGGCCTTCAGCTACTTCTATGCGAGCATGAGCTTCAGCCCTGTTGAGGTTGCCAACAACCTGAAGAAGAACGGCGGCTTCATCCCCGGCTTCCGTCCCGGCAAGCCCACCGCCGACTTCATCACCAAGGTGCTGAACAAGATCACCCTGTTTGGTGCTTTGTATCTGGCTGTTATCGCCCTGGCCCCCATTGTTACCGGTAACCTGGCCGGCCTGTCCGGTCTAGGCATCGGCGGCACCTCCGTCATCATCGTTGTTGGTGTTGCTCTGGAGACCGTCAAGGCTATGGAGGCTCAGATGCTGATGCGTCACTACAAGGGCTTCCTGCAGTAAGAGGAGCGCTTGTATGGGAGTAAAGCTGATTATGCTGGGCGCCCCCGGCGCCGGCAAAGGCACCCAGGCCGCACTGCTCAGTGAGCGGCTTGGAATCCCTACTATTTCAACCGGCAGCATCCTGCGTCAGGCCATCAAGGATGGCACTGACGTGGGGCTGCAGGTGAAGGCCCTGATTGAGGCCGGCCATTTCGCCCCTGATGACCTGATTGTCGAGATCGTCAAGCAGCGGGTGAGCCAGCCGGACTGTAAAGAGGGCTTTATCCTGGACGGTATGCCCCGCACCCTGGCCCAAGCGGAAGCTCTGGATCAGGCCGGTATCACCATCGACCGAGTTGTAGACATCGAGATCTCTGATGAGGAGATCATGGAGCGTATGGCCGGTCGGCGGGTGTGCGAGCAGTGCGGTGAAACGTACCACCTCCAGGCCAACCCGCCCAAGCAGCCGGGTCTGTGTGACGGCTGCGGCGGCAAGCTGGTTTTGCGCAGTGACGATGCCCCTGAAACCGTGAAAGAGCGGTTGGAGGTGTACCATGCGCAGACCGAGCCTTTGAAGGACTTTTATGCACAGCGGGGCATCCTGTGTGAGGTGGCCAACCGGCCCAGCATTACAGAGATGACTGCCGCAGTCATGGAGGCTCTGAACCTGTGAAAGAGCTGGAACTGATTTCGCTCCGGTCAGACCGGGAGATTGAGGCCATGCGCAAGGCCGGACGGATTACCGCCCAGGCACGTGAGCTGGCCGGCTCCATGGTAAGGCCGGGCGTGACCACCAAGCAGATCGACAAGGCTGTGCGCGAGTTTATTAAAAGCTGCGGCGCAAAGCCGTCGTTCCTCGGCTACGCCGGATTTCCCGGTTCCGCCTGCATTTCAGTCAACGAAGAGGTCATTCACGGCATCCCCGGCCCCCGCATTCTGCGGGAAGGCGACATCGTCAGTATTGACGTGGGCGCATACTTCGGCGGGTTTCACGGCGACTGTGCCGCCACCTACCCCTGCGGTCAGGTGAGTGATGAAGCGCTGCGGCTCATCGAAGTGACAAGGCAAAGCTTCTGGGAGGGCATCAAGTTCGCCCGGAAAGGCTGCCGGGTGTCCGACATTTCCCATGCAGTTCAGCAGTATGTAGAGTCCAACGGCTTTTCCGTGGTGCGTGAGTACGTAGGCCACGGCGTGGGCGCCAAGCTTCATGAGCCGCCCAACGTTCCCAACTTTGGCCCTGCCGGTCACGGTGCTCGGTTGCTGCCGGGCATGACCCTGGCGGTGGAGCCTATGGTGAACGCCGGAGAGAAGGACATCCGTGTACTGAAGGACGGCTGGACCGTCGTGACCCGGGACGGCGCCCTGTCGGCCCACTACGAAAACACCATCCTCGTCACTGAGGGTGATGCCGAGGTGCTGACTGTGGCGGAGGAGCTTCCCAATGGCTGAACGTGTTGGCCAAATCGTCCGGTCTGCTGCCGGACATGACAAGAACGAATTGTTCTGTGTGGTTGGTGAGCAAGACGGCTGTCTTCTCATAGCCAACGGAAAACAACGAAAGGTCGCGTTGCCGAAGCGGAAAAAGCCCGGCCACGTCCAACCGCTGGACCTGGGTGCGTTCAATCACCCGGTCATCCGTAAGATGCAAAACAAGGAAACTGTGTCTGACAGAGAACTGAGAAGTGCTCTGGCTGCCTTCAAGGGAGGAAATCACACATGGCAAAAGACGATATGATCGAGCTGGAGGGCGTTGTGACCGAGTCCCTGCCCAACACCACGTTCCACGTGGACATCGGCAACGGCCACATCATCCTGGCTCATATCTCCGGCAAGCTGCGCATGAATTTCATCCGCATCCTGCCCGGTGATAAGGTTACCGTTCAAATGTCTCCTTACGATCTGACCCGCGGTCGGATCACCTGGAGATCGAAGTAAGTAAAAACGACCGGCGGAACTCCGCCGGGGCCATCAAGGCATTCATAGGAGGTTTGTAACAATGAAAGTAAGACCGTCCGTGAAGCCCATGTGCGAGAAGTGCAAAGTTATCAAGCGCAAGGGCAAAGTCATGGTAATTTGCGAAAACCCTAAGCATAAGCAGAGACAAGGTTAATTGGAGGTGCTGTAAAAAATGG
>JAZSAQ010000035.1:0-24326 GCA_045601985.1 Lawsonibacter sp.
GCCGGGCTTGTAGCCGGCCTTCTCGATAGCGGCAACGATAACCTTCAGGGCGTCCTCGTCCTTCTTCAGGTTGGGGGCGTAACCACCCTCGTCACCCACGCCGGCGGCGGGAGTGCCGTTCTCCTTCAGCACGCTCTTCAGGGTGTGGAACACCTCGGCGCAGCGGCGCAGAGCCTCACGGAAGGAAGGAGCGGACACGGGCATGATCATGAACTCCTGGATCTCAACGTTGTTGGTGGCGTGAGCGCCGCCGTTGAGGATGTTCATCATAGGCACGGGCAGCTGCTTGGCGTTGGTGCCGCCGATGTAGTTGTACAGGGACATGCCCAGGCTTTCGGCAGCGGCCTTGGCGCAAGCCATAGAGGCGCCCAGAATGGCGTTGGCGCCCAGACGGGTCTTGTTGGGGGTGCCGTCCAGAGCGATCATAGCCTTGTCGATGGCCACCTGATCCAGAACGTTCATGCCGATCAGGCACTCGGCAATCTCGGTGTTGACGTTCTTCACGGCAGTCTCGCAGCCCTTGCCCAGGTAACGGCTCTTGTCGCCGTCACGCAGCTCGCAAGCCTCGTAGATTGCGGTGGAAGCGCCGGAGGGAACAGCGGCACGGCCCATGGTGCCGTCTTCCAGATAAACCTCGACCTCGACGGTGGGGTTGCCGCGGCTGTCCAGAATCTCACGACCCAGGACGTCAACGATTTCGATCATCTGCTTCATTGGAATCAATCTCCTTTCAAATTTTGGGCGGGTCTTCCACCCTCTTTGGGATACGGATATATGGTGCAGGGCCATCCCTGCAGGACTACAGAATCACTTGCAAATCAGGGTCTCGCCGTCCATCTCGGCGGGTTTCGCCAGGCCCATCAGATCCAGCATGGTGGGGGCGATGTCGGCCAGGCGGCCGTCACGCAGCTCCACATTGGCACCCACGATGTACAGGGGCACCAGATTGGTGGTGTGGGCGGTGAAGGGGCTGCCGTTCTCGTCGCACATACACTCGGAGTTGCCGTGGTCGGCGGTGATCAGACTGATGCCACCCATCTTGGAGGTGGCCTCCACGACCTTGGCAACGCAGGCATCCACAGTCTCCACAGCCTTGACAGCTGCGTCCATCACGCCGGTGTGACCCACCATGTCGCAGTTGGCAAAGTTCAGGATGATAACGTCATAAGCGCCACTCTCGATGCGCTTAACCGCCTCGTCAGCTACCTCGAAGGCAGACATCTCAGGTTGCAGATCATAGGTAGCAACCTTGGGGGAAGCGATGAGGCAGCGGTCCTCGCCGGGGAACGTCTGCTCCACGCCGCCGTTGTAGAAGAACGTCACGTGGGCGTACTTCTCGGTCTCGGCGATGCGCAGCTGGGTCAGGCCCAGACGGCTGATATACTCACCGAAGATGTTGTCCAGCTTCTGCCGGGGGTAGGCCACGGACACGTTGGGCATGGTGGCATCGTACTCGGTGGTACAGACATAGTGAACGGGAATGAAGCCACTCTTGCGCTCTACGTCGGTGAAATCCTCGTCCACAAAGCAGCGGGTGATCTCACGGGCACGGTCGGGTCGGTAGTTGAAGAAGATAATGGAATCCTTCTCCTGCACGCACACGTCCTCAGCACACACCACAGGCTCCACAAACTCATCGGTCACGCCGGCATCGTAAGAGGCCTGCACAGCGGCAGCGGCGTCCGCCACGAAGGGGGCACTGCCCAAAGCGATAGCATCGTAGGCACGCTGCACACGATCCCAGCGCTTGTCACGGTCCATAGCGTAAAAGCGGCCCATAACGGTTCCAATCTTACCTACGCCGATCTCGTCCAGCTTGGCCTGCAGCTGTTCCACAAATCCCTTACCGGAGGAGGGAGGCACATCACGGCCATCCAGGAAGCAGTGGACGTAGACCTTCTCAAGTCCCTGCTCCTTGGCCATACGCAGCAGAGCAAACAGATGCTCGATATGGCTGTGGACGCCGCCGTCGGACAGCAGGCCCATCAAATGCAGGGCGGAGTCCCACTCACGGCAGTTCTCCATGGCCTCCACAAAGGCAGGGTTCTTCATCAGATCGCCATTCTCCACATCACGAGTGATGCGGGGCAGATCCTGGAACACCACACGGCCGGCACCGATGTTGGTGTGGCCCACCTCACTGTTGCCCATCTGACCCTTGGGCAGACCCACGTCCAGGCCGGAAGCGGACAGCTTACAGCCGGAGGAGTTGGCAAAGATAGCGTCCAGGTTGGGGGTGTTGGCTACTTCAACGGCGTTGCCGTTCTTACAGCAGGACAGGCCGAAGCCGTCCATAATAATAAGGGTGGTAGGTGTTTTCATACAAATACCTTTCCTATTTAGCGTATTTTGCGCTTTGGATTACTCCTGGTTGGCTGCGTTGATGATCTGCAGGAAGTCGGGCACCTTCAGGGCGGCGCCGCCGATCAGGCCGCCGTCCACATCAGGCTGAGCCAGCAGCTCGGCAGCGTTCTTGGCGTTCATGGAACCACCGTACTGGATGGTGACCGCACGGGCCACACGGGCACCGAACTGGTGACGGACAATACTGCGGATGATCTCGCAGACCTCGTTAGCCTGCTCGGCAGTGGCAGTCTTGCCGGTACCGATGGCCCACAGAGGCTCGTAAGCGATAACCACCTTGCGCATCTGGGTGGCATCCAGACCGGCCAGGGCGCACTTGACCTGATAGTGGATCAGCTCGGCGGTCACGCCCAGCTCACGCTGCTCCAGGCTCTCGCCCACGCAGACGATGGGGTGCAGACCGGCAGCCAGAGCAGCCTTGACCTTCTTGTTCACGGTGAAGTCGGTCTCACCGTAGTACTCACGGCGCTCGGAGTGACCGATGATGACGTACTTGACGCCAACTTCCTTCAGCATCTCGGCAGTAACCTCGCCGGTGAAGGCGCCCTTCTCCTCGAAGTGGACATTCTCGGCGCCGATAGCCACACGGGTATCCTTGAACATACGCACGGCGGCGGGGATGTTCACAAAGGGAACGCACAGCACGACCTCGCACCACTTGTGCTTGCCAAGCTGGGGCTTGATCTCGTCGGCGAACGCCTTGGTCTCGGTCAGGGTCTTGTTCATCTTCCAGTTGCCGGCAATGATGGTCTTACGGTATTTACGATTCATGGGATAAAGACTTCCTTTCTATGGCCGCTGGGGCCTCTATATGGAACCGGTCAGAGACCGGAGTATGATGTTGTTTGTTGCAAGTTAACAGATTTTCTCAGGCGTCCAACAGGCAGGCCACGCCGGGCAGCTCCTTGCCCTCCATAAACTCCAGGGAGGCGCCGCCGCCGGTGGAGATATGGGTCATCTTGTCGGCATAGCCCAGCTGCTGCACGGCAGCCGCACTGTCACCGCCGCCGATGATGGTGATGGCGTCGGTCTGGGACAGAGCCTTGGCCACGGCCTCGGTACCGGCGGCAAAGGCAGCAAACTCGAACACGCCCATGGGGCCGTTCCAGATAACGGTGCCGGCATCCTTCACGGCGTTGCAGTACAGCTCGATGGTCTTGGGGCCGATGTCCAGACCCTCCCAGCCGTCGGGAATGCTGCCGGCGTCCACGGTCAGGGTGTTGGCATCAGGGGCAAACTTGTCGCCGCAGACGGTGTCGATAGGCAGCAGGAGCTTGACGCCCTTGTCGGCAGCCTTCTGGATCATCTCCAGAGCGTACTCCTGCCAATCGGCCTCGAACAGGGAGTTGCCGATCTTGCCGCCCTGAGCAGCGGAGAAGGTGTAAGCCATACCGCCACCGATGATGATGGTGTCGGCGATCTCCAGCAGGTTGTTGATCACGCCAATCTTGGAGCTGACCTTGGATCCGCCCAGGATGGCGACCAAAGGACGCTTGGGAGCAGCCAGAGCGCCGCCGATGAAGTCCAGCTCCTTCTGAATCAGGAAACCGGAAACGGCGGGCAGGAACTCGGCCACGCCGGCGGTAGAGGCATGAGCACGGTGCACGGCACCGAAGGCGTCGGACACGTAGATCTCAGCCATGTCGGCCATGGCCTTGGCCAGCTTGGGATCGTTCTTGGTCTCACCCTTCTCGAAGCGGGTGTTCTCCAGCAGCATGATCTGACCGGGCTGCAGAGCAGCAGCCTTGGCCTGGGCATCGGGGCCGGCCACGTCGGCAGCCAGCGCCACGGGCTGACCCAGCAGCTCGCTCAGGCGGGCAGCCACGGGAGCCAGAGTCAGCTCGGCCAGGGACTTCTTCCACTTTTCCTCGGTGAGGGTAGCGGGATCTTTGCCCTTCTCGGTCTGCTTCTGCACCCACTTGTCAAAGCTGGGCTGAGGCTTGCCCATGTGCGAGCAGGCGATGACGGCAGCGCCCTCGGCCAGCAGGTACTGGATGGTAGGCAGAGCGGCACGGATGCGCTTGTCATCGGTGATGACGCCGCTGCCGTCCTTAGCCATGGGCACGTTGAAGTCGCAGCGCAGCAGGACCTTCTTGCCCTTGACATCGATGTCTTTCACGGTCTTCTTGTTGTAGTTCATATTGATTGCTCCTTTCGTCATATAAACGCAGGGTCGGGTTTTACTGATTTGTCAGAGCCATCTCGCCCACGCCGGACAGTGCGGGGAAGTCCAACTGGCGAAGTGCCTCATAGGTGACCACCGCAACGGAATTTGCCAGGTTTAGACTGCGGGCGTCAGGTCGCATGGGGATCCGGATGCAGTGATCATAGCGGGCAAGGCGCAGCGGCTCGGGCAAACCGGCCGTTTCCTTTCCAAACATGAGATAGCACCCGTCCCGGAAGGTGGCCTCGGTATAAGTCCGGGGAGCCTTCGTGGTGGCAAGCCACAAATCGGGGTTTGGGTTGACGGCAAAAAAGTGATCCAGGTTGTCGTACACCTGCAGGTCCACCATGGGCCAGTAGTCAAGGCCTGCCCGTTTCACCGCCTTCTCGCTGATATCGAACCCCAGGGGGCGAATCAGATGCAGGCGGCTGCGGGTGGCGGCGCAGGTGCGGGCGATATTGCCGCAGTTCTGGGGAATTTCCGGTTCGACCAGAACAATATTCAGCATATCCATCACACCTTTCCGTACAGTTATCTATTGTAAGGGAAAATCATGGAAATTTCAACTGTAAAAAAGTCAAAAAAAGCAGATATTAGCGGTCAAAGTTGATGTTTTATACAGAAAAACCAAGATTTTACATCAGCCTGCGAAAGTGCGGCGCAAAATCATCTCTGCACAGAGTATGCCCTACACGGTCAACGTGCAACCGCCCAAAGCGCAAAAACAGCCTGCAGGCATATACTGCAGGCTGTTTTTTCACTTCTTCTTGTAGGTAATGTACCGGAATTTGACCCCGTCCTCCTCCAGCACGCCCCCCTCCTCAGCCACCTGCCAGTTGGGCAGCGTGTCCAAATTGGGGAAGTATCGGTCGGCGGGGTACTTCGCCATAACTTTGGTCACATAGGCGGTGTCGCACCGGTCCAGGAGGGCACGGTACACACTCTCGCCGCCGATCACGAAGGCATCCTCCGGCGCATTGGTCAGCAGGCTGTCCACATCGGCATAGACCTCCGCCCCCTCCACCGTGTAACCCGGCGTGGCAGACAGGATTAGATTGCGGCGGTTCTTCAGGGGCCGTCCGCCTGGGAAGGTAGCAAGGGTTTTGCGGCCCAAAATCACCGGATGTCCGGTGGTCAGCTGGCGAAACCGTTTCAGGTCGGCGCTGATATAGACCAGCTGGTCGCCGCCCTTTCCAATGGCCCAGTTTTCATCTACGGCAACAATCAGGTTCATGGTTCCCTCCGTCAAACCGCCACGGGGATTTTCACGTCCAGCGTATGGGCCTGATACCCCTCCAGCTTCACACTGGCAGGGGTAAAATCGTAAAAATCGGTCACAGACGTGTCCAGGCTGAACTTGGGTGCATCGAAGGGCGTGCGGGCGATGAGCTCCTCCACCACAGGGATGTGGCGGTCATAGATGTGGGCATCGGCAATGACGTGGACAAACTCGCCGGTCTCCAGACCGGACACCTGTGCCAGCATATGGGTCAGGGCGGCATACTGCATCACGTTCCAGCCATTGGCAGTGAGCATATCCTGAGAGCGCTGGTTCAAAATGGCGTTCAGAGTGTTGCCGCTGACGTTGAAGGTCATGGAGTAGGCGCAGGGGTACAGCGCCATCTCGCTCAGATCATGATGGTTGTAGAGGTTGGTCATAATGCGCCGGGAGGTGGGGTTGTTCTTCAAATCGAACAACACACGGTCCACCTGATCCATCTCCCCCTCGGGGTAGCGGTGCTTGACCCCCAACTGGTAGCCGTAGGCCTTGCCGATGGTACCGTTCTCGTCGGCCCAGGCATCCCACACATGGCTGTTCAGCTCGTGGATGTCATTGGACTTCTTCTGCCAGATCCACAGCAGCTCGTCCACAGCGGACTTCAAAAACTGCTTGCGCACGGTGATGATGGGGAATTCCTCTTTCAGGTTGTAGCGGTTGATGACCCCAAACAGCTTGACGGTATGGGCGGGCGTGCCGTCCTCCCAACGGGGACGGACGGGACGGTCGGTGTCCCACACGCCCTTGGACAGAATATCCTTGCAGTTTTGAATAAAGACCTGATCGGCGTAGCTCATAACCAACAGCTCCTTTTGTACGGCATTTTTCTTATCATAACACAAACCGTCAAAGACGGAAAGGTCTTTGACGGTTTTTTGTCATTTTTTATTCCCCTTTGTACTTCTTCCGGGTGGCAAGGCCGCCCCGGATGTGCCGCTGGGCCTTATTCTCGTCCAGCACCTGCTTGACCTGCAGGTACAGCGGACGGTTGAACGTGGGCAGGCGGTCCTGAATGTCCTTGTGCACGGTGGATTTGCTGATGCCGAACTTCCGGGCCGCACCACGCACGGTGGTGTTATTCTCAATGATGTACTGGGCCAGACCGCAGGCCCGCTCCTCGATATTTCCCTTCACTTGGCAACACGCTCCATTCTGCGTTACTGCCACAGTTATATGAGAAGATCACGAACAATAGAACGCAAAAAAGGGGACGGCTCTCGCCGTCCCCTTTCGTTTTCCTTACTCCTGCACGGAAAAATGCTCTTTGCCGACGCCGCACAGCTCGCAGGTGAAGTCCTCGGGCAGATCCTCCCACTTCACGCCGGCCTCGGCCTCGTCATAGACCCAGCCGCAAATGTCGCAGACATATTTCATTGCAAAGTTCCTCCTTCCTCACAGTTTTATCATCATTTTCTTGTATCAGGGGCGCATGCCCAGACCGCCCTCCAGGGTGATGGTCTCACCGGTCATATACTTGAAGTCCGGATGGGCAAGCTGTACACAAACCCGGCCAATGTGCTCCTCCGGGTCGCCGAAAAAGCCCATGGGCGGGGTGTGGACGTTCTTCTCAAAGGCGTCGGGATAGGCCTTTTGGAAGTTCTCAAGCTGGGCAGTCCAGGCCAGGGGACAGACCACGTTGACGTTGATTCCGTCCTTGCTCCATTCGGTAGCGGCCACACGGGTCAGGCCACGGATGCCCTCCTTAGCAGCGGCATAGGCACACTGACCGTAGTTGCCGAACAGACCGGCACCGGAGGCGAAATTGATAACACTACCCTTGGCCTTGGCAAGGTAGGGGTAGCAGGCCTGCATATAGTAAAATGCGGCGTACAGGCCGGAATATACAGCCAAATCAAACTGCTCGGTGGTGTGGTCGGCCAGGGTCACGCCGGAGGCGGAGGCCTGGGCGTTATTGATCAGCACGTCAATGCCGCCGAACTCGGCCACAGCCTGCTCCACCACAGCCTTGGCGGTAGCGGCGTTGTCGCTGCCGGCTGCGATGTCGCCCTGAACGGGCAGCACCTTCACACCGTACAGCCGTTCCAGCTCCTCCTTGGCGTCCTGCAGCTTCTGCACGTTGCGGCCGGTGATGACGATATTGGCGCCCTCCTTGGCGTAGGCAGTAGCAATACCGTAGCCGATGGAGCCGGCACGCCCGTCGGACAGCACGGCCCGACCGCCGCCGGTGATAAGTACGGTTTTACCGGTAAAATAGCCCATGTGAATTACCTCCAAATAAGTTTACCCCAATTATAGTGTGCCGTATCACAATACGCAAGTGTTTTTTCCCGCTGCACTCAGTCCCGCTCTTTGTCAAAGGACCGAATTGCACCGGTGACGGCGTTGACCTCGTAATCGTAGGCCCAGCCATCGTACCGAAACTCTACCTCGTACTCCTTTATCCCGTCATCTAAGAAAGCGCAGGGAGAACCGTCTCTCCCTGCGCTTTGTTTGAATCAAATTTGACGCAGGGCGTTGGCCTTGCTGTTTTGGTGCTGTGCCGCTTACTTGAAGTAGCGGTTCAGCAGGCCCTCCAGACCCTTGCCGTGGCGAGCTTCATCACGGGCCATCTCGTGGACGGTGTCGTGAATGGCGTCCAGACCGTTCTTCTTGGCACAGGCGGCCAGATCAAACTTGCCCTGGGTAGCGCCGTACTCGCAGTCCACGCGCCAGGCCAGGTTGTCCTTGGTGGTGGCCTTCATCTTGGGCTCCAGATCCTCGCCCAGCAGCTCGGCGAACTTGGCGGCGTGCTCGGCCTCCTCATAGGCGGCCTTCTCCCAGTACAGACCCACCTCGGGATAGCCCTCACGGTGAGCAATGCGGGCCATGCACAGGTACATACCCACCTCGGCACACTCGCCGTTGAAGTTAGCCATCAGCTGCTCAAAGATGTACTTCTTGTCAGCCTCGGAAATGTCAGGATTGTTCTTCACGGTCTTGCCGTACACGCCGTACTCATGCTCGGCGGCCAGCTTCATCTCGCCCTCGACCTCCTTGAACTTCTCGGCGGGAACCTTACAGACAGGGCACTGCTCGGGAGCGCTGTCACCCTCGTGGACATAACCGCAAACGGAACAAACGTACTTTTTCATAATATTTTCCTCCAATTTAATAATTTATTTTGATCTTATTATTTGATTTCTTTGTCTATGCATCGGTCGCAGGTGCCGAACACCGTCAGGTCGTGGTGGTCAGTCCGGAAACCGTACCGCCGGCACACCTGCTGCTCCACCTGTTTCCCGGCATGGATCTCAGGAATGTCGATCACCGCATGGCAACAGGTGCAGATAAAGTGCGTGTGGTTCTCTGTGTTGGCATCAAAGCGCTCGTGCCCGTCCACCACGCCCACACTGCGTATAGTTCCCTGTTGGCGGAACAAGGTCAGGTTGCGATATACCGTACCCAAACTCAGATCCGGATGGTCCGGTTTGAGCTGTTGGTACAACCACTCCGCCGTAGGATGGCTTTTGGTCATCCGCATGGCATCAAGAATTGCCTCACGCTTTTTGCTGTATCGGGTCGCTCGCTCCATCTCAACCTCCTTTTCCGTTAGTTTCAGTCACTTAACAGTAATGATTACTGTTTGCGAGATGATAATAGCATATCTGCTGCGGTTTGTAAAGGGGGGTTGAAAAATTTTTTTCTGTAAAAAGGGACCGATGCACCCGGGTGCATCGGTCCCTTTTCTGCTTCACCTATTACAGCCACAGCAGCTGTTACACATTCTGCAGGCCGATATACATGAACACCGTCATCTGTCCCAGCAGCAGGCCGGGCATACCGTACCGAAAACTGTTATGCTGGGTCTTGTGACGGAAGGTCTTCATCCCTATCAGAATACCAAGGGTACCGCCAAGGGTCGCAAACAGGAACAGGGTACGCTCCGGAATGCGGGCCCGTCGGTACCGGGCCTGACGCTTGTCAAAGCCCATCATCCAAAAGGCAATCAGGTTGATCAACAGCAAGTATACCAAAATCAGGTTAGTTATCATCATTCTTCGCCTCGGTATCGGGAGTAGTATTCTCTGCGGGTCCCTCCGCCGTCCCCTCGCCGGGAACATCGGTGTCCTCCGTGGGAGGGATCACGGGTTCACTGACCATGTGGATGTTGCGGGCGGGCGGCTCAATGCCGTCGGTCATGCCGCCCTTTCCATTGGTGGAGGCATAGGGATTCTCCACCAACGAGGGATCACGACCCTCAAGGATGGCAACCATCTCGCCGCCGGTGATGGTTTCCTTGTCCAGCAGGTACTCCACCACCTTGTGCATATCCTCCAGATTATCCCGGATGACCTGCTCGGCATCGGCGTAGCAGGCGTCCAGAATGACCTTGACTTCCTTGTCCATGGCTGCAGCAGTGTCCTGAGCGCAGTCCAGACCGTAACCACCGTCCAGATACTGGGTACGGACGGAGGCCAGTGCCATCATGCCGAACTCCTCACTCATGCCGAACATAGCCACCATCTTGCGGGCCACGTCGGTGGCCTCCTGAATATCCTGAGAGGCACCGTTGGTCATAGTGTCCAGCACCACCTTTTCGGCGGCACGGCCACCCATGGAAACAGCAATTTTCGCCATGAGTTCTTCCCTGGTGCGCAGGTTGGTCTTATCCTCCTCCGGCATCAGCAGGGTGTAGCCCAGGCTGCCCTCGGTATGAGGAACGATGGTGATCTTCTGCACCGGCTCGGCGTTTTTCTGCTTATAGGCCACCATGGCGTGGCCCACCTCGTGGTAGGCAACCAGCTTACGCTCGAAGGGGGTAAGCACGGAATTCTTCTTCTCACTGCCGGCAATCACAAACTCAAAAGAGGCCAGCAGGTCCTCCTGATTGACAAAGCGCCGCCCCTGACGCACGGCACGCAGTGCCGCCTCGTTGGCAAGGTTGGCAAGATCCGCACCCACGCAGCCGGCGGTGGCAAGGGCGATCTTCTTCAGGTCCACATCCTCCGCCAGGCGGATCTTGCGGGTATGCACCTGCAGGGTAGCCAAACGACCGGCCAAATTGGGACGATCAATGGTGATGCGCCGGTCAAAGCGGCCGGGACGCAGCAGAGCGCTGTCCAGCACCTCCGGCCGGTTGGTGGCTGCCAGCACGATGACGCCCTTGGTGGGATCAAAGCCGTCCAACTCCGCCAACAGCTGGTTCAGTGTCTGCTCCCGCTCGTCGTTTCCGCCCATGCGGTTGTCACGGGATTTACCGATGGTGTCGATCTCATCGATAAAGATGATACAGGGGGCCAGCTTGGACGCCTCCTTAAACAGGTCACGCACACGGCTGGCGCCCACGCCCACGAACATCTCCACAAAGTCGGAGCCACTGATGGAGAAGAAGGGCACCCCCGCCTCGCCGGCTACCGCCTTGGCCAGCAAGGTCTTACCGGTACCCGGAGGGCCAACCAGCAAAGCACCCTTGGGCAGCTTGGCGCCGATTTCGGTGTACTTGCCGGGATTATGAAGGATGTCAATGTTTTCCTGCAGGGATTCCTTAGCCTCGTCCTGACCGGCCACGTCGGCAAAGGTAACGCCGGTGGTCTTTTCCACATAGACCTTGGCGTTGGCCTTGCCAACACCGCCCATACCACCCATGCCGCCACGGTTTCCGATACCGCGGAGCATCAGGGTGAACAGACCCACCATCAGCAGCATCGGCAGCAAATAGCTGACCAGCAGACTCATGATGAAAGAGGGCGCCTCCACCATCTCGGACCCGTGGTCCACACCGTAGTAATCCAGCATAGCCAGCAGCTGAACGTCCTGCACCGGGGGCGGTGCAGTGACATAGGTGATGGGCACGCCCTGCTTGCCGAGGATACCGGCCAGCTTATTCTCCTCCGGATCCTCCAGCTCTACCTCTACGCCGGGTTTCAGGAAGATAGTATACTTCCCGCTTTCCAGCTGGACCCGTTCCACGTTGCCCGCCACGATCCACTGCTTGAAGGTGGAATAATCCACCTCCACCGTGCTGGCATTTCTGATACTGGACTGGCAGCTGTTGAACAGAATGGTCAGCACCAGCGCCCACAGCACGATGCTAATAATTCCAACTGCACTGTTCGGTTTTTTGGAATTGCGTTTTTTGGGGTTCATCGGAAGCATTTCCTCCTATATATCCGTCCCACAAAGGGCTCGTTCTCCTTAAACCAGTTTATTATACCATATTCCATTTGTAAAAACAAGGAACTTGGGTGTAAACTTTCTGTAACTGCCATATAAAAATGCAAACTTTCTTACTTTGATACAATTTATTCTTCCCCCGGGCCGTCCCTTGTGTTATAATGGTATCGTAAAAATTTGTGCCCATGCGTGGGCAAAACGGAGGTCGCCATGAAAGAACGCACTCCTCTGCGCCGTTCCGCCCCCATTGAGGCAGAAAACGACGGCGTAATTGAAGGTCGCAATGCCGTGGTCGAGGCTCTGCGAGCCGGTGTGACCATCGACAAAATCTATATTATGAAGGGCGAGACCGATGCGACTCTAGGTCACATCGCCTCCTCCGCCCGGGAAAAGGGCATCGTGGTGGTGGATGCCGATCGGCGCAAGCTGGACGGCATGAGCCGCACCCACTCTCACCAGGGCGTCATTGCGCTGGCCGCCGTGCGGGAATACGCCTCGGTGGAGGATATTCTGCAAGCCGCCCGTGATAAGGGCGAGGCGCCCCTTATTGTGGTGTGTGACGAGTTGTCCGACCCCCACAATCTGGGTGCGGTCATCCGCACCGCCGAGTGTGCCGGTGCCCACGGAGTCATCATACCCAAGCGCCGCTCCGCCGGTCTGACCGCTATCGTGGCAAAGACCTCTGCTGGCGCCGTAGCCCACATTCCCGTGGCCCGTGTTCCCAACATTCCCTCCCTGCTCAAACAGCTCAAGCAGGAGGGCGTTTGGGTCTTCGGCACCGCCGCCGATGCCGACACCACCCTCTACAACGCCGACCTGAAGGGTCCCGCTGCCATCGTCATCGGCAGCGAGGGCGACGGCATGGGCCGCCTTGTGGCGGAAAACTGCGACTTCAGGGTCAGTATTCCCATGAAGGGCCACATCAACTCTCTCAACGCCTCTGCCGCAGCTGCCATTTTCCTCTATGAGGCCGTGCGTCAGCGCTTGAATTAACTTTCCCGAAAGGAGTCCCTATGAGCGATTACGATGAGAAAAAACTGAATCAGGACGCTGACCTTGCGCAGCTGCATTCTCTCGTCGATGGCGCTCAGGACGACGGTTTTTCCCTTGAGGACATTTTGGCCGAGTACTCCGAGCACAGCCGGCCAAAGAGTGTTGTTTCCCTGGTCGACCAGGACGACGAGGACGAAAATCTGCTAGTCTTCCCCACCTCCACCCTACCTCCGGACCCCCGCCTGTTTGGTGAGGAGCCTTTGGACGAGGACGGGGACGAGGTCGAGGACGAGGATGAAGTCGAGGATGAAGTCGAGGACGAGGTCGAGTCGGTCCCCGTGAACCGGTTCCCCGATGGGGACGAAGACGATGACGAGGTTCCCGACGAGGATGGTGACGAGCAGAACGAAGAGCCGCCGGACAACGTGCTGGAATTCCCCGGACTGCGCAGCCCCCTGGCCGAGTGGCTGCACAAGCTGTCCCGCAAGGCTGCACGATACGCCCAGCAGATGTTTTCGGAGGAGGACAACCCCGCCAATGCCGAGGCACGGCGCATCGAGGAGCTGGTCCCCGGCGTGGACCGTGAGGACGCTCCCAACGCCCCCCGTCGCCGCCGAACCGCCCAGCTTTCCGGCCCGGATACCCCGCCGCAGGAGTTGGCCCGTGAGTACGGCAAGGGGTTAAAAAGCCTGCGCACACGCAGTTTGTTTGTGCTGTTTCTACTCCTGCCCGCTTTGTACCTTACCCTGTGCCATGTACTGCCTCTTCCCTCCATCCCCAATCCGTGGGTGGAAGGTCAGCCGCTGCTGACCGCCCAGCTACGCTCCTGGATCGGCGGCGTATTATTGGCCATCTCCATGGCCTTGAGCTATGATATTCTGTACGCCGGCCTGCGACAGATCCTGCGCCTGCGCATCAATATGGATGCCATTTTGCTGATGGCCTGTGTGTTCTCTTTGGCTGATACCATCACCGCCCCCTTCCTGCTGCCCCGGGAGCAGACCGGCTACTTCGCACTGAATATGCTGGCTCTGTTCTACGCCCTGCAGGGCGAGCATCACCGCCGCCGCGGCCTGCGCCTTGCCTGCCGCACCGCAGCCGCCACCACCCAGCCGTACCTCATCACGCTGGACGAGGGCAAGTGGAACGGCCGTGACACCTACGCCAAGCACGTGGGGGCTCCGGAGGGGTTCGGCCGCCAGATTCAGGCCCCCGACGGTGCACAAAGGGTGTACGCCCGCCTGTGCCCCATTCTGTTCTGCGCCTGTTTGGTGCTGCCCATCGTGTCCTGCCTTGCCGGTTCCCGACCCGCCCAACTCTTGTGGGCGCCGGCTGCCGTGTTTACCGCTGCCTACAGCCTATCCTCTCCCGAAGTGTTCAGCCGTCCTTTCCACAAGCTCTCTCGCCGCCTGACCCAGTGCGGTGCAGCATTGGCCGGCTGGCCCGGCGTTGCTCAGCAGCATCGAGGCGACGGAATCTTGCTGGGCGATCAGGACCTGTTCCCCGCCGGCTCCGTGTCCCTCAACGGCATGAAGATTTTCGGCGATTGGTCCAGCGAGCGGGTCACCAGCTATACCGCCACGCTCATCCGTGCTTCCGGCTGCGGACTGGACAAGCTGTTCAGCGACCTGCTGCGCACCCAGGGCATCCTCTACCGGCAGGCTGACCGCCTGTGCTGCTACGAGGGCGGTGGCCTGTCCGCCAACATCCGCGGCGACCAGGTTTTGGTGGGTTCTGCCTCCTTTATGCAGCTGATGGAGGTGGAGCTGCCACAGGGCCTAAACGTTAAAAACGCCGTCTTCTGCGCCATTGACGGGCAGCTGGCCGGCATCTTCGCACTGAACTACACCCTGCCCGATGTGGCCTTCCCTGCCATCGACGCCCTGCTTCAGGAGCGTCTGGCTCCTGTCCTTGCCACCCGGGACTTTAATCTCATTCCCGCCATGCTGCAGCAGCGGTTCCGTCTGGCCGTGGCGAAGATGGACTTCCCCCCGGTCCAGCGGCGGCGTGAACTGTCCGCTCCGGACCAGCGCCATAATGGCACCCTAACCGCCGTGCTGTGCCGAGAGGGCATCTTCCCCCTGTCCGAGGCAGTGGTCGGCGCACGGCGTCTGCGCCGTGCGGTGCACCTGAATGCCGTGCTGGGTTGTGTGGGTTCGGTGCTTGGCACCGCCTTGGCCTGTTACCTGACTTCGGTATCCGCCTTTGCCTCCATCAGCCCCCTGAACCTGCTGCTGTTCCTTCTGCTGTGGCTGATCCCCTCCTGGTTCATCACCGGTTGGGTGGAGCAATATTGATACGCACAACAAAAAGCATCCCGTCCGGTGGACGGGATGCTTTTATAATACCTATTATACTTCGCTTTCCTGCTGGGCCCGACGGGCCTTTTCTTTTTTCAGCTCGGTAATGTTGTACTTTCCGTACAGCCAGAAAGAGATACCAATCATCACCATGGTAGCACCGATGAAAAACGCCGACTGGGTAGAAGGAATGTTGTACCAGAAAATGTGCAGCACCATGGTGGCGTAAATCAGCACGGTTGCCACCTTGCCGTGCCAGTCCGAACTCATCACGTTTCCCGTTCTGCGAATGACCAGAAGACCAGTCACACTCATAAAAATCTCCTTGAGCACCATCAGCGCCAAAGGCAGCACCATCATGGGGAAACGCAGCAGCAGACACACCAGCATGGTGGCCTGAGTCAGCTTGTCGGCAATGGGGTCCAGCACCTTGCCCAGGTCACTGATCATGTTGAAGCGGCGGGCAATGAACCCATCCACCACGTCCGTCACGCCGGAAAAAATCAGCAGTCCGCCTGCCCAGCCGTAGTTCTTCTCCCCAAGGTAGAGCCACACGATAAATGGGATCATGGCAATACGAACCAGGGACAGGATGTTGGGAATGGTCAGTATCTTTTTCTTCGTATCCATTTCATTCATTCCTTAAACCACATTTTGTGTCTTTCAGCGGTTGCTGCGGCGCCAAATGCCCATCTTCTCCGCATCAGCGATGAGCTGCTCACGGAAGTCAGGGTGGGCAATACCGATGACCTGCTCGGCCCGCTCCCACACGGACAGTCCCTTTAGATTGACCATACCGTACTCGGTGACGATATACTGCACGCAGGTACGGGGGTCGGTGGCAATGGAGCCGGGAGTCAAGGTGGGCACGATGCGGCTTTTCAGGCTGCCGTCCTTGCCGGTAACGGTGGAGGACATACAGATAAAGCTCTTGCCGCCCTTGGACAGGTAGGCACCCAGAACAAAGTCCAGCTGGCCGCCGGTGCCGGAGATATGCTTGATACCGGCAGACTCGGCGTTGACCTGACCGAACAGATCCATGTCGATAGCATTGTTAATGGAGATAAAGTTGTCGATCTGGCTGATCACCCGCACGTCATTGGTGTAGTCCACGGGAGCGGCCATAACCTGGGGATTGCGATCCATGTAATCATACAACCGCTGGCTGCCAGCGGCGAAGGCATAGACCTGACGGCCTTTGTCCAGATTCTTGTACTTGCCGGTGATTTTGCCCGCCATGGCAATGTCCACGAAACCATCCACGTACATCTCGGTGTGGACAGACAGATCCTTCAGATCGGACTGCGCAATCATGGATCCGATGGTATTGGGCATGCCGCCAATACCCAGCTGCAGACAGGCACCGTTGGGAATATGGGGCACCACCAGGTCAGCCACCGCACGGTCCACGGCGGTGGGCTCACCGCCGGCAGGCAGAGTGGCAACAGGAGGATCATCCCCCTCCACCACCATGTCCACGTCCCGGATATTGATCTCGCTACCGGTCAGACCGTAGACCCAGGGCATATTCCTGTTAACTTCCAGGATGACAATCTTGGCCTTCTCCAGCATATCCGCAATATTGGAGCAACCCAAGGCATAGCTGAAATTGCCGTGGCTGTCCATGGGGGTGACCTGAACCATGGCCACGTCCACCGTCAGGTTCTCACGATAGAACCTGGGCAGTTCGGAATAGCGCATGGGGCTGAAGTATCCCATACCGGAGGCGATGATCTTGCGGTCCACGCCGGTGCAGTGCCAGCTGTTCCAGGTAAAGTGCTCCCCGGCATCCTCACCCTTGCACACCTCTGGCATCCACATGGTCACGCCGCCACGCAACTTCACGTCGTGCAGCTCACTGCGGCGGTCGGACAGTGCCTTGTCCAGGGTCACGGGATGGTTGGTGCACCAGCCGTAGTCCACCCAGTCGCCGGATTTCACCACTTTGACCGCTTCGGCGGCGGTGGTAAGTTTTTGGTTGTACAGAGCCTGATAATCCATAGTGTTTCCTCCCGGCTCAATCGTCCTGATTGAGGTAATAGGGTTTCATCAAGCTGGCCTGCTGGGTGGAGTCCTTGGTGCGGCTGCGGCCGGACACATCAGGTCCACGGCGGCGGTCACGACGGGCACTTTCCCGTTTGGGTTCCTGCTTGACAGATCTATCTTGTTTCGGTTGCTGTTTTGCGGGGGCCGCCTTTTGTTCCCCCTTGGGTGAGGTCTGCTTTTGCTCCTGCGTGCCGGCAACCTGCTGCGCCGGCTTTTTCCCCTTGCGACGGCGGTTATGTTTGTTCTGCTTCGGCGGTTCTTCCCGCTTTTGGGTTGCGGGAGCCGGCGTCAGGGTCAGCTTTTTCGGCGCCAGCAAACGGGCGGTTGCATCCATAATACGGTCACCGGACAGGGGGTCGGGCCGTTCAAACTCCACTACCGGCATCTGATCGCCCGTATCCATACGGGTACCGGGTCGGGTCAGCTTGGCTCGTGCAGGCCTCTCTTCTACAGGGGTCAGCTTCGGCTGCGGCTTCTTCTCTTCCGGCTTTTTTTCCACGGGAGGTGCTGTCACGACGGAAGGCTGGCCAGTCTTTTTCTTCCTGCGGCGTTTTTTCTTGGATTGCTCGCTGTCCGGTTGGGGGGGCGACTGCGCCTCGACAGCCTTCTTCTGCTCCGCCTTGGCGGCCTGTCGCTCCTGCTTGCGCTCTCGGGCAGCCTGACGGGCCTCGGCATCCTCGGCGTTGACGATCTTGCCGTGCTTGTCCCGCACCGGCTCGGAAAAATCCGTCATGGGGAATGGGTGGTTCTCCACCACAGGCACCTTTTTACCGATGAGCGTTTCGATATCCTTCAGCAAGGACTTCTCGCTGAAATCACACAGAGCGATGGCCACGCCGTCCCGACCGGCACGTCCGGTACGGCCGATGCGATGGACGTAAGTTTCCGGCACGTCGGGCAGGTTGTAGTTGAACACGTGGCTCAGCCGGTCAATGTCCAAACCACGGGCGGCAATGTCGGTAGCCACCAGGGCACGAACACGCCCGGCCTTGAAGTCGGACAACGCCTGCTGCCGGGCCGTTTGGGACTTATTTCCATGGATAGCGGCGGCGGTCACCCCCGCCTTTTCCAAATCCCGTGCCACCTTGTTTGCGCCGTGCTTGGTGCGGGTGAACACAAGGGCGTTCCTGGCATTCTGTGTCTGCATCAGGTGGGCAATCAGCTTGGTTTTATTGCCCCGGTCCACGAAGTAAACACTTTGGTCAATGACCTCCACCGGGGAGGACACAGGATCCACCGCCACACGGGCCGGGTCCCGGAGCAGAGAGTTGACCAACTGTGTAATTTCAGGCGGCATGGTAGCTGAGAAAAAGAGGGTCTGCTTCTGTTGCGGCAGCCACTTCAGTATCTTCTTCACGTCATGGATAAAGCCCATATCCAGCATACGGTCCGCCTCGTCCAGGACAAAAATCTCAAGCTTAGACACATCGATGAACCCCTGCTGATACAGGTCCTCCAACCGGCCGGGAGTAGCAACCAGCACGTCCACCCCCCGCTGCAGCGCCTGCACCTGGGGATTCTGCCCCACACCACCGAAGATGACGGCGGTACGCAGCGGCAAAAACTTGCCATAAGCATCAAAGCTCTCGCCAATTTGGATGGCCAGCTCCCGGGTGGGCGTCAGGATCAGGGCACGAACGGGGTGCCCATCCACCTTGCGTGCACCTAATAATTGTAAGATGGGAGTGGCGAAGGCACAGGTTTTGCCCGTGCCCGTTTGGGCGCAACCCAGCACGTCCCGGCCGGCAAGGGCCGGAGGAATCGCCTGGCTTTGGATGGGAGAGGGCGTCTTGTAACCTTGTAGCTCCAACGCCTTCAAAATGGGGGCGTTCAGCCCCAACTGTGCAAATGTCATGTGAGTCTTCCTTTATCCGTTTCGCAGCGCAACTGCGTAATCATAAAAATACATAATATAGTGTACCATAATTTTCAAAAAAAGCAACGGATTTATGTCGGCCGACAGATAAAAAACAAGTGCGCAGGTCATCCCTGCGCACCCGTTATCATACATTACAGCATTGCTTTACCACGGCAATAGGTCTGTGCCACAGAATAGTCATCCTCCAGCACTACAATATCCGCATCCTTACCCGCCACAAGGCTGCCCTTGCGCTTTGCAAGGCCAAGGCAGACAGCGGGGTTGATGGTGCAGGATGCCAGCGCACGGTGGAAGGGCACCCCCGCCTGCTCCATGCGTTGTAATCCACGGTTCATAGGCAGCGTGCTGCCGGCAATGGTGTCCGTGCCCTTCAACCGGGCAAGGCCGTCCTCACCTACCTCAATATCGTGGCCGCCCAACTGGTAATTGCCGCCCGGCGGGCAGTACTTGACCCGCAGGGAGTCGGTGACCATGATAGCCTTGTCCGCATCCTTGCAGCGGTAGAACAGACGTGCTGCGGCAAAATGGCTGTGGCAGCCGTCGCCGATGATCTCTCCGTACAGGTCACTCTGCGTCAATGCCAACCCCACCAGCCCCGGCTTACGATGGTGCAGGGGCGTCATACCATTGTATACATGGGTCATGCTGCGGGCACCCTCGTTCACCGCCTGCAGACCCTGTTCGTAGCTTGCCGAGGAGTGGCCAAGGCTGACCACCACGCCGTTATCCCGGCAATAATGTGTCAGGGCAAACTCCTTGTCATGCTCCGGCGCAAGAGTGATATAACGGATCAACCCCTTCGCCGCAGCCTGATACTGCTCAAACTGCGCCACGCTGGGGGCGGCAATGGCCTCCGGCGGCTGGGCACCTTTGTAGTCCATGTCGAGGTAGGGTCCCTCGAAGTGGATGCCCAAAATTTCTGCGCCCTCATACCCTTCATCCACCACCTTTGCCACGTTGGCAAGGGCGGCAATCAGCACGTCGGGCATTTGGGTCACGGTGGTGGGCAGGATGCCGGTGACGCCCTCCTCTGGGATGCGCCGCAACCAGTTTCGCAGTCCCTCCGCCTCGGCATCGTTGGTATCGAAGCCGTAAGCGCCGTGGGTATGCACATCAATAAAACCGGGCACGATACGTGTTTCGCCCCAATCCCTGTCCACGGGATGGACATCAGGGGGACACAGCTGACGAATGACACCATCCTCGATTACTATCTGTGCGGGGACGAACGTGCCGTCGATCCACACTCGGTTGCTCTGTATTACCATCGTAACACCGCCTTTCAATTGCTACAATTTTATCACCTGCCACCCTTTTTGTAAATCCCCGTCCGGCCCTGATTCTTCCGTTTTCTTCATTTGTTGTGCAACATAGCGTATTGACTTTCAAGGTGGCCCATACTATACTGAAAGTGGAAACACTCTTTGTGGAATTGTTCCAAAAACCGGCTCTGCCGGGAAATAAAAACGGAGGTAAATCTCTTATGAAGCAGTACATGAAGAAAATCGTCTGCCTGACTCTGGCCATGCTGATGGTCGTCGGTCTTGCCGCCTGCGGTGGTGACAAGTCCGAGTACACCCCCACCGACCACACCGGTAAGGTTTTGACTATCGGCACCCAGAAATCCGCCGCAGTGGAGGATCTGGAAAACAACGAACTGACCAAGTGGTACGAGGAAACTCTGGGTATCGACATCCAGATCGTTCCCTTCGCCAGCGGCGCTGCCGATTGGCGTGCCCAGTGGAACGCTATGGTCGCCGCCGGCGAGGAGCTGCCCGACATGATGTGGGGTGTGGGCTGGAACGAGACCGAGCGCTATGACTACGGTCGTGACGGCTACCTGATGGACCTGACCGAGCTGATGCGTGGCGACCACGCCATCGCTTATCGTGAGCGCATGGCCGAGCTGTATGGCCCCGAGAAGTTCGAGGAAGTTATGAAGTACATCGCCTCTCCCGACGGTAAGGTCTACGCCTTCCCCACCCTGGAGCAGGGCGACGCCTATCTGTCCAACACTCACACCTTTATCAACCAAAAGTGGCTGGACAACCTGGGCCTGGAGATCCCCACCAACTGGGACGAGTTTGTTGAAGTGCTGCGTGCCTTCAAGACTCAGGACCCCAACCAGAACGGCAAGGCCGACGAGTTCCCCTGTGTGGGTCAGACCGGCCCCTCCAACACCACCACCGGCACCCAGGCCGGCAACCTGCCCGCTTGGATTATGAACAACTGGCAGTTCATGGACGACAAGCGGTTTTGGAACGCCGAGGACGGCCAGCTGTACTCCCCCTACGTCACCGAGGAGTATCGTGAGGGCCTGAAGGCTCTGCGTATGCTGGTTGACGAGGGTCTGCTGGACCTGTTCACCTGGACCTCTACCTTCGGCTCCGCCGAAATGACCGCTATGTGGACTCCTGCTAGCAACGTGGCCGTCGCCGGCGTGGTTTCCGGTGCTCTGCCCTCCCGTGTAGCTCAGGACAGCCCCGTGGCTCTGGAGTATGTCCCCCTGCCTCCTTTCAACTACGCTCCCATCGACGTAAAGTACTCCGTCCCCGCCGCTTACATCTTCATCACCGAGAGCTGTGAGGACCCCGAGCTGGCCTTTGACCTGATCATGCTGATGAACACCGAAGAGGGTCTGAATCGCGCCCGCCGCGGTATCGAGGGTGTCAACTGGGAGTGGGCCGAGGATGACTCCCCCGCCGGTAAGGGTATCCGTACCCTGAAGCGTCTCGAGGCTCCCCACAGCACCACTTGGCAGAACTTCGCCGGTCATATGCTCCGCACCGGTATGGACACCGTCTACCACGATGTGCAGAACCCCGATGAAGTTTGGCAGAACGCCGTGCAAAACGTCGTCCGTGAGCATGATGCTCTGTACGTTCCCATCGCCGAGGCCAACAACCCCAAGGAGATTGTGAACAAGATTATCTACACTCCCGAGGAGAACGATGAGTTGGGTGCCCGTCCTGCCGAGTTGCTGACCTACATCAAGGAGATGCGTGCCAAGTTCGCCGCCGGCGAGTTCGATCCCAACAACGACGCCGATTGGGATAACTACCTGAAGACTTTGGATAACATGGGTATGCAGGATTGGATCCGCATTTCCCAGGCTGCTTACGACCGCATGAACGGCAAGTAATTCCGTCCGTCTATCTGGGCAATTGCGTAACCACCCACAAACGCAGGAGCCGTCACCCGGCGGCTCCTGCGTTTTTATGTCGATTCCATAAGAAAAAACAAAGCGCCATATCCATAAAAAGATATCATTTTTAATCGGTTTTTCTTTAATTCTGTCGCACACAATATTGACAATTACAGCATACTGTTTTACACTGTACTTGTTGAAATTGTTGGACAACGCAACCAACAAAACCGGCTCTGCCGGGAAATAAAAAACGGAGGTTAATCTCTATGAAACTGCATCTGAAGAAGATCGTCTGCCTGGCTATGGCCGTGCTGATGATCGCCGGCCTTGCCGCCTGCGGCAAGGAGGAAGCCCCTGTGTCCACCGACCATACCGGCAAGGTTCTGACCATCGGTATCCAGCCCCGCCAGCAGGTGGATGACTACGACAACAACGACCTGACCCTGTGGTACGAGGAGCAGCTGGGCATCGACATCCAGTTCGTTAACTTCGCCCTCGGCGCTTCCGACTGGCGCGCCCAGGTCAACGCCATGATCGCCGCCGGCGAGCCTCTGCCCGACCTGATGTTTGGCTTCGGCTGGAACGAGCAGGAGCGTTACGACTACGGCCGTGACGGTTATCTGATCGACCTGACCGACCTGATGCTGGGCGACACCGCCGCCACCGTCGAGTGGCGCGAGCGCATGGAAGAGCTGTTTGGCGAGGGTCGTCTGGAGACCATCATGCGCAACATCGCCTCTCCCGACGGCAAGATCTACGGCTTCCCCACTCAGGCTTACTCCGACGAGTACAACACCAACACCCAGGCTTTCATCAACAAGGTTTGGCTGGATAAGCTGGGTTTGGAGATCCCCACCAACTTTGAAGAGCTGGTTGAAGTCCTGCGTGCTTTCAAGACCCAGGATCCCAACGGCAACGGCAAGGCTGACGAGATCCCCGCTGTGGGCTGGATTTCCCCCTCTACCACCACCACCGGCGGTGCCTACTCCGACATCCCCGTTTGGCTGCTGAACAACTGGGAGTTCGTCTGTGACGTGCGTAACTGGAACGTTGAGAACGGCCAGCTGTACTCCCCCTACACCACCGAGGCTTACCGTGAGGGTCTGAAGGCCATCAACGCTCTGGTGGCTGAGGGTCTGCTGTCCCAGACCACCTGGACCATCTCCTCCTCCACCGAGCTGTGCGCTCTGTGGACCCCCGCCGATGACGTGGCCATCGTCGGTATGTCCGCCGGTCACTTCCCCGCCCGCGTGACTCAGGAGAGCCCTGTCGCTCTGGAGTACGTGGCTCTGCCCCCCTTCAACTACGCTCCCATGCTCACCTCTTTCAACGTGCCCAACTGTAACTTCTTCATCACCGAGGACTGCGACGATGTCCAGCTGGCTTGGGACTTCCTGATGCTGCTCGCCTCTGACGAGGCTTCCTTCCGCGCCACCGTCGGTGTCGAGGGTGTCAACTGGGAGTGGCGCGAGGATGACTCCCCCGCCGGTAAGGGCTACGTGGCCACCAACTATCCCACCGCTCCTCACCATGTGACCTGGCACACCAATGGCGGCACCATGTCCATGACCTCCATGGATACCGAGCATCACACCGTCCGTGATCCCGAGCAGGTCTGGACCAACAAGGTCAGCGATATCTTCCGCGATCACGAGGCTAAGTACACCGCCATCGCCGAGAAGAACAACCCCGACGAGATCCTGGACAAGATTATCTACACTCCCGAGGAGTCCGATGAGCTGGGCGCCCGCAGTGCCGAGATGCTGATCTACATCAAGGAGGCCCGCGCCAAGTTCTGCGTTGGCCAGACCGGCTTCGATCCCAACAACGACGCCGATTGGGCGAACTACCTGAAGACTCTGGATCAGATGGGTATGCAGGATTGGCACCGTCTGTCCCAGCAGGCTTACACCCGCATGACCAACGGCTAATTCCATACTTAACCACACAGGAACGGAGCAGTCTTATGACTGCTCCGTTCTTTTTTCTCTTGCATTCCTTGCACCGCCCTTGCATTCCGAAAGTCGGATCGTAGCCAT
>JAZSAQ010000036.1:0-22284 GCA_045601985.1 Lawsonibacter sp.
ATCTGGAAGTAGTTGATCAGCTGAGCCAGAGGGATGTAGGTGTCGGGCTCGGGGTTGCCCAGAATCATGGAGAAGGGGCGGCCGGCCTCGGCAGCTTCCTTCAGGCGGGAGAACAGGGTGGCGATCAGCACGGGATGGGGGTTCATCATGACCTTGACGTTGAACTCAGGATGCCACCAGGCCTCACGCTTCTCCAGGTCCTTGCCGCTGATCTTGCGAACACGCTCGCAAACCTCTTTGTCCTTGAAGGGCACAAAGTCAGCGGGCTGGAAGTCAAACTTGGTTGCGGGATCGACTTTAATCATGGGAATCATTCCTTTCCAAAAATTTTCCAAAACGTTTCCAATTTATTGTATTGGTAACTTGATTTTACCACACATTCCCATCCTTTGCAAGGGCGAGAACGGGCCTTTTTCGACCCTTTTACAGAGAAAACCCGTTGTCAGATGTCCAATCCCGCCAACATGGCGCACAGATTGGCTGCGTACGGCCCCATTTGCTCCTCCACACATCGGCACAAAGCCGTGCGGGAAAATGCGCTGCCGGTCAGAACCCGCTCCAGTGTTGGCGCCAATTCAGCATCCATGGCATCGGAATATACCTTTGCTGCCGCCACCATTCCGGACTCCACCTGCAGCTGCAGCTGCACCTCACCCCACTCAAAACGCCGCTCACACTCCAGTGTCAGGGGTAGGCGGGGACCGTACAGCCATTCGTCGCTTGCGTACTTCTCCCGCAGCTCGGCTGCGCCCGCCACGTCGGGCTCGATGCGTTCCACGTCAAGGCCGTATGTCACGCTAAAGGCAGCCTCCAGGCGCTGGGCCAGCTCCTCACAGGTCAGGCCGGGGCAGAATTCGGACAGGTTGACCACCCGGGAACGGACGGACTCCACCCCTTTGGCCTGCAGCTTCGCTTTGGAGGGGCTGAGATACCGCCCCAGCTTGTCCCCATCCACCGCCACCATCAGGGTGCCGTGGTGGTAAGCACGGCCCTTATTGTGGTAGAAGGCATTGCCGGAGAACTTGCGCCCGTCAGCCAGAATATCGTTGCGGCCGGAGCGCTCCACGGGAATGCCCAAACTGCGGCAGGCCATCTCAATGACGGTGAGCTGGCGGTTCAGATCGTAGTCCTCCTCTGCCATCAAAAAGGTGAAGTTCAGGTTGCCCAAATCGTGGAACACTGCGCCGCCGCCGGACAGACGCCGGGCCAGCCGCCCGCCCTCCTCGGTCAAACGTTCCGTGCGGCATTCCTTCCATGCATTCTGGTTGCGGCCGATGACCACCGTATTCTGGTTTTGCCACAGGTACAGGATGCACGTTCCCGGCTCAAGGGTGCAGAGCATATGCTCCTCCAGCGCCAGATTGGTGTAGGGGTCGCTGCCTGCACCCCGGACGCAATATAACTTTGTGATCATCCGCCTCACCTCGTTGGAAAAAACGGGCCTGTCCGTTGGGACAGGCCCGTTTTCAATTTGCGTTATGAAATCAGCTCAGCGCTTCTTCCACTCGTCGTACTGCTCCAGATAAGCCTTCTCCTCGGCGGGGTACTTGCGCAGAGTGTTGACAACCTCGCCATTGTTGTACTTGCGGCAGCCCACATCCTCGGTGGTGCCCATGATGGTCACGTTCACCTGACGGCGACGGGCACGGACGTGGTCCCAGTCGATGAAGTAGATGTGAGCAAACTCACCGCCGTCCAGAACGCCGTCCTTGATGGTCATGGCCTCGCTGCGGCCGAAGAAGCAGGAGCGCAGGTGACCGTCGGTGTTCATGGAGGTGTAGTTGCCGGGTTCGTCAACATAGCGGCCGAACTGAGCGTGGACGGGACCGGGATGACGATAGTCGCCCTCGTTGACGTAGTCGGGAATCATCTTGCGCATGATGTCCAGCAGGTCGTGCTGCAGGAACTCCAGATCGAAAGTATCGAAGTCGTGGGAGCACTCCTGAATCATGACGGAGCAGGTGGTGTGGTGGGAAGCGATGGTGCAGGTACCGTTCTTGATGCCGGCCTCCTTGACGATGTTCAGAACGTCAGTGGTGATGTCGTGGAAGGTGGGCACCCAGCCTCGGGACTGCAGCTCGATCTCCTTTTGGAAAACCTTGAATTCCATAGTAATTTCCTCCTATTTTCTTATTGTGTGTATGTAAATGGTTTTTGCTTACTTCTGACGGGCGTCGTACGCCTCGCGCACGGCACGGATCATGTCGTCCACCATCTGGGCACGGGCCTCACGGGTGGGCAGGGCAACGATGCCGCTGGAAGAGCCGGTGGCATCGGCGCCGGCGAAGATGTTGCGGTACACGTCGTCATAGCACTTGATGCCGGCGCCCTGCAGCACGTTGAGCTCAGGGCTGACACCCTTGACGCAGCGGGTGGAAGCCTCCACGTACTCCACGTCGGAAGCCTTGCCGGTGCCGATCAGCTCGGTGGGCTCGGCCACGATGATGTCGGGGTTCAGGTGGGCAGTGGCGGAAGCCTCGGCAATGGAGTCGGCGCACACGATGGTGGTCAGGCCCACTTCCTCGGCACGCTTGATGGTAGCTTTCAGGGTGGCAATGGACACGGGCTTTTCACAGTGGTTGAGCATCACGCCCTCGGCACCGGCAGCCACCAGGGACTCCGGCAGCACGTCGGCAAGACCACGGCCGGGAGTCAGGGGATCCATGTGGGGGGCAAAGACGTGGATAAACTTGGTGTTCTCGGCCACACGGCGCAGCTCCACCAGGGGGCAGGTGAAGATGATGTCCACCTTGTACTTCTCGCTGGCGGCATCGGCAGCCTTGGCCAGCTCCAGAATGTCGTCGCCGTACAGGTAGGACTTGGGGCCGATCTCAAAAAACGGGGCCTTAATAGCGTTCTTCTTCATAAGGGACACGCTCCTTTCTTTCTCATCCTAATTATTATAGAGTTTTGTGAAATAATAGTCAATTGGTTTTCCGGCTGTTTTCAAAATTTTTCCGTCCCAATCACCGCATTTGGTCATTGTGTGGATAACATAAAAACCCGCCGCCCGACAGGCCGCCGCCCACGCCACAGCATCTTCCCCGCTTCCCCCGTCGATACCGTCAACCAAACCTCGCCGTTGCCCGAGGCATTATGTCACCGCCCACTGTTTTATCGCCGAAATTTCCCCTCCGGTCTTGACTTTTTCTTTCCTCTCTGTCCTGCCAAAAAATCACCCTCAAACTTCATCAAATCCCATAATTGAGATTACTCCTGCACCGTGTTACCATTCTACTACGCCTCTTTTTGGCGAAACTGTACGAAGGAAGATCCCTATGACATCAATTCAGGCTTTATGGACTCTTGTAATCGAGGAACTGAAAAAAGACGTGCCCCACATTGCCCTGCAGACGTGGTTCGATGATATCGAGATTTTGGACCTGAGCAACCGGGTGCTGACTCTGTACACACCCGTCAAATTCAAGCAGGAAACCATACAACGCTACTACACCCAGCAACTGCAGCGTGTCCTGCGCAACCTCCTGTCCGAAACCGTGGAAATCAACTTCTGCTCTGAGAACGCCTACCGAAGCTATTCCCTCAAGCGAAACAACCGCCCCCGCCCTCTGCGGGACTGCGGTGAATACACCTTTGATCGCTTCGTGGTGGGTCCCTCCAACCAAATGGCCTTTGCCGCCGCACAGGCAGTGGTTGCGCAGCGCTCCAGATACCGCAATCCCCTGATCATTCAGGGCGCCTCCGGCCTCGGCAAGACGCACCTGCTCAACGCCATCGCCTGTGCCGCAGCGGAGCGGGACCCGGACACTTCCATCGTCTGCATGAAGGGAGACGACTTCACCAACGATCTTGTGGAGGCCATCGTCCATGACCGGGGCACGGACTTCCGCAAAAAGTACCGGGGCGCCGATTACTTCCTGATGGACGACATCCAGTTCATTGCCGGCAAAAAGCAGACCCAGGAGGAGTTTTTCAACACGTTTGACAACCTCTACGAGGCCAACTGTCAGATCGTTTTGGCTATCGACCGGCCCCTGTACGACCTAACCACCCTGCAGGAGCGCATCCGCAACCGTTTTGAGGGCGGACTCATTGTGGAAGTCACCGCCCCCGACTTTGAAACACGCTGTGCCATCATCAAGACCAAGGCCGACCTGCGTGGACTTTCCCTCACCGAGAGTGAAATCTCCGCCATTGCCCAGCGCATCACCTGCGACATCCGCAAGCTGGAGGGCGTGCTCAACCAGCTCAAGGCCGCCCGTTCCATCCCCGGCTGCCGCTCCAACGGTGACGATCTGCGCCTTGCTTTGCAGCTCTACCAACCCAAAGCCGACACCGTTCCATCCCCCCAAGAGCTTGTGGACCGGGCAGCCCGACTGCTCCACGTGGATGCGGGTCTTATCCTGGGCCGTACCAACACCAAGGCCGTTTCCCGGGCACGACAGATCGTCATGTACCTGCTGTGTCAGGTGCACGGCCAGTCCACCACCGCCGTGGGACACTTCTTCGACCGGGACCACTCCACCGTAGTCCACGCTGTGGGTCGGATAAAGGAGCGGCTGGCCGGCGACAGCGACCTGAGCACCATCATCGGCAAATTATCCGAATAACATTTTCAAAAAGTATCTACCAAAATCTGCCGGCATCGTGTATAATACGATCAGTGTGTTATGCAGCTATAGCTGCACCGAAATTTTGGAAACAGGAGTGACTTAATTATGGCAAAGAAAGAGGCTATCCAGGCCGCCCGTGCCGCCTATGACATCGAGGCGGAGTGCATCAACGAAATGAAGGCCTTCATCGACGACGAGCAGTTCGGCAAGGCTGTGGAGCTGCTGAGCAATGCCCAGCGCATCGGCACCTGCGGCTGCGGCCATTCCGGCATCATTTGCCAGCACATGGCCCACCTGATGTGCTGCATCGAGCGTCCCGCCCGCTTCATCTCCCCTGCCGAGGCTGTTCACGGCGCCACCGGCTACCTGCAAAAGGGCGACGTGATGATCTTCGCCTCCCGTGGCGGCAAGACCAAGGAGTTGCTGCCCATCGTAGACATCTGCAAGGCCAAGGGTGTGTCCATCATCTCCGTCACCGAGAATATGGAGTCCCCCCTGGCTCTGGCCGCCGACGTGGTGCTCAAGCAGCACGTCAACCGTGAAACCGACAAGTGGAACGCACAGGGCACCACCTCCACCACCGCCCTGTGCATGATTTTCCACGCCCTGCAGGCCGCCGTCATCGAGGAAACCGGCTACCAGGCCGAGCAGTTTGCTCTCATTCATCCCGGCGGAGCCGTGGGCGAGCGCCTGAACAACAAGGCCCTGAACATCTAAAGAACGGAGTGTTTGCTCTATGTACATTGGCATTGATTTGGGCAGCACCAATATGAAGGCAGCGGTCTATGACCGGGACATGAACCGCATCGACATGCGCAGCCGCCCGGTGGAGTACATTCGGGACAACGGCTTGGTAGAATTCGATGCAGAGCTCTACTATACCCAGCTGGTCGGCCTGATTGCCGAGCTGGTGTCTGCCAACAACGTCAAATCCGTGGCCCACATCGCCTTCACCGGTCAGGCGGAGTCCCTTGTTGCCGTGGACAAGCAGGGTCACGCCCTGACAAACGTCATCAGCTGGATGGACGAGCGATCTGTGGACGAGTGTGCCCAGCTTGCCGCCCGGTTCCCCTCCGATTTGTGTGAGCGGATTACCGGCCAGCAGGCGGTGCTGCCCACCTGGCCCGCCACCAAAATCCTGTGGCTGAAGCAGAACCGCCCTGACGTATTCGCCGCCGCCGACAAGTTTATGCTGCTGAAGGACTATATTGTCTACAAGCTCACCGGCGTGTGCCAGTCGGATATGTCCATTGCCACCTTCACCTTCTACTTCAACATCTTCGAAAAGTGCTACTGGCAGGAGATGCTGGACGCCATCGGCATCACCGCCGACAAGCTCCCCCCCCTGGCGGAGCCTTGCTCCGTGGCCGGCGGCCTGACCGCCGAAGCCGCCATCGCCACCGGCTTGCACACCACCACGCTGGTCAACCACGGCACGCTGGATCACTTCGCCGGTATGATCGGCACCGGCAACACCGCACTGGGCGGCGTCACCCTGTCCACCGGCACGGTGATGGCGCTGGCCGCTATGTCTGCCGGGCCTGCCCCTCGTGACAGCGGCATCGCCATGCACTACGGTTTCCTGCCCGATACCCACGTGATGCTCCCCGTGGCGGAAAGCGGCGGTGTGAGCCTGGAGTGGTTCCGCCGTACCTGTATGGGCGACATCGGCTACAATCAAATGAACGAGGTGCTGCTCCAGCGGGGCGGCAACGATTTGCTGTTCCTGCCCTATCTGGTGGGCACCAACGCTCCCGAGTTCGACAGCGAGGCTTCCGGCGTGTTCTGGGGCCTGCGTCAGGAACACGACGTGTACGACATGGCCCACGCAGTTATGGAGGGTGTGGCCTTCGTCCTGCGCAAGAACACCGACAACATCCGCCAAAAGGGCACCGAGCTCAACGCCATCATTGCCACCGGCGGCGGCGCCAAAAGCCCCGTCTGGTGCCAGCTGCAGGCGGATATCACCGGCCTTGACGTGCTGATCCCCAAAGAGAAGGAGGCTGCCTGTCTGGGCGCCGCCATCATCGCCGCCGTGGCCGACGGTCGCTTTGCCGACTTCAAGCAGGCCGCAGGCGAGACCGTAGCCTTTGTCCGCCGATTTACCCCCAACCCCACCGAGCAGACCGAAACCAAGTTCCGCCGCTTCTGTGCCCTGTACGATGCGGCGTTGGCCATCAGCAATCTCAACTGACCAAAATCATAAAACTATGGACCGTTTTTATAACAAAACGGTCCGCAGTTGTGATATTCTTCCACTATCGGCAGATGCGAATCCGCTCGTCCCTTCACACTGTTCGATTGTGCCAATTTTCTCAAAAATTTTGTTATTTCCCAGCATAGACACTCCGTCGAAAACGCGTTATGATGTAGTTATCTAAAACAAGATAGAAAGGCGGCCTGCGATTATGGATTTGTCCGTTGTCCAGCTTACCAACCTGACCAAGGTTCTGCCCGACACCCAGTTCCCCATCTGGAACGAAAACACCATGACGGCCATGCCCGGTCAGCGCATCAGCTATCAGATCGCCATGCGCTCTTCTTACACCATGCTGGTGGAAACCGCCGTCAGCGGTGACTTTGCCGACCGCGTGGAGCTGTTCCGTGCCCAGCTCGTCCCCGTGGACGCCCCCTGCGTGCAGATGGGTCACGCCCCTATGAATCTGGATCCTCAGGACTACGTATCTCTGGAGCCTTGCCGTATCCCCGACGCCCTGGTTCCTATGGCAGAGCTGGGCAACAAGACCCTGCTCAGCCCCAACAACGCCGTACTGTGGGTCAGCCTGGACATCCCCAAGGATACCGCCGCCGGTACGTATAAGTACACCGTGGATTTGACCTTCACCGACGTACGCCGCTCCGACGCGGTGTTCACCGTCCCCTGCGACATGACCCTGACCGTCATTCCCGTGGTTATGCCCGAGCAGCAGACCATCTACTCCCGCTGGTTCCACGCCGACTGCGTGGCCACCGCCCACCATGTGGAGATTTTCTCCGATGCGCATTGGGAGCTGATGGAAAAGTACGTGGCTGCCGCCGCCCGGGTGGGTATGAATATGATTCTGACCCCCATTCACACCCCTCCTTTGGATACTGCCGAGGGTACCGCCCGTCCCTGTGTCCAGCTGGTGGATATCGAGAAACAGGGCGACAAGTACCTGTTCAACTTCGATAAGCTGACCCGGTTCGTCACGATGTGCCAGCGCCACGGCATCACCCGTTTCGAGATGGCGCACCTGTTCAGCCAGTGGGGCGCCAAGTGTCCTCCCAACATCATGGTCACCCATGACGGCGTGACCGACTATCTGTTCGGCTGGCACGTGTCCGCCACCGGCCCGGAGTACACCAACTTCCTGCCCCAGTATATCACCGCCGTGTGCAACCACTTGAAGGGGCTGGGCGTGCTGGACAACTGCTTCTTCCACATCTCGGACGAGCCCAACCTGCACAACATCGACCAGTACCGTGCCGCCGCCGACCTGCTGCGCCCCCTGCTGGGTGATGGTCACACCATCGACGCCCTTTCCAAGACCGAATTCTGCGAGCAGGGTCTGGTGGGTCGCCCCTGCTGCGTGGTGCAGTCCGTGAAGAAGTTCCTGGATGCCGGCATCACCGACCTGTGGACCTACTACTGCTGTGGCCCACAGACCGGCTATCCCAACAGCTTCCTTGCTATGCAGGCCCGGAACAACCGGGTGTTGGGCTTCCTGCTGTACCGCTGGAACATCGGCGGCTTTATGCAGTGGGGTCTGAACTTCTACCACAGCCAGCTGTCCTACCACCCCGTAGATCCGTGGGTGACCACCTCGTCCGAGGGTTCTTTCCCCTCCGGCGACGCCTTCATCCTCTACCCCGGCCACAACACCGTGTACGGCTCCACCCGTGCCGAGGTGATGTACGATGCCCTGCAGGATGTGCGCATCTGTCAGGCACTGGAGCAGTACATCGGCCGTGACGCCGTGTGCGAGATTCTGGACACCGCCAACGGCGACACGCTGGAGTTCGGCAACTTCCCCAAGCGGGACGGATTCCTCATCGGCCTGCGCAACAATCTTCTCAACCGCCTGGCCGCCGAAGCTGCCAAGAAGTAAAGCACAAATAAAAACGGACATCTCCGGTTGGAGATGTCCGTTTTCTTTATCCTTTTTACGGTTTCTTCATGGTCAGGCTGATGCGCTTTTTCTTCTCATCCACTTCCAGCACCCACACGGTGACGATATCGCCCACGCTCAGCACCTGAGAGGGGTGCTTGATGAACCGGTCGCAGATGCGGCTGATGTGGACAAGTCCGTCCTGATGGACGCCGATATCCACGAAAGCACCGAAGTCGATGACGTTGCGGACGGTACCCTTCAGCTCCATGCCGGGCTTCAGGTCCTTCATCTCCAGCACGTCGGTACGCAGGACAGGGGGCGGCAGCTCGTCACGGGGGTCACGACCCGGCTTCATCAGCTCCTTAATAATGTCGTTCAGGGTGGGCACGCCCACGCCGCAGTCGGCGGACAGCTTGTCAAGGCCGATTTTCTTTGCCTTGGCCTCCAACTCAGCAAGGCCGCCTGCCTTGACGTCCTTCAGGGTATAGCCGCACCGCTCCAGCAGCTTCTCCGCCGCGGCGTAGCTCTCGGGGTGGACGCCGGTGTTGTCCAGCACGCCACGGCTCTCCGGCACACGCAAAAAGCCGGCGCACTGCTCAAAGGCCTTGGGGCCCAGCTTGGGCACGTTCAAAAGCTGCTTGCGGCCGGTGAAGGCGCCGTTCTCCTCACGGTAGGTCACGATATTCTTGGCGGTGGTGCCGTTCAGACCGGATACCCGGGCCAGCAGAGGTGCGGAGGCGGTGTTCAGGTCCACGCCCACGGCGTTAACGCAGTCCTCCACCACGCCGTCCAGGGTCTGGCTCAGCCGTGCCTTGGGCATATCGTGCTGATACTGACCCACGCCGATGGCAGACGGTTCGATTTTCACCAGCTCGGCAAGGGGATCCTGCAGCCGTCGGGCAATGGACACGGCGGAGCGCAGGTTCACGTCGTACTCCGGAAACTCCTCAGCGGCAAGCTGGCTGGCGGAATAGACGGAGGCACCCGCCTCGTTGACGATGGCGTAGCTCACCCCGCCGCCCACACAGGCGATGAGTTCCACCGCCATCTGCTCGGTCTCCCGGCTGGCCGTGCCGTTTCCGATGGCGATGTGAACCACACCGTGCTTTTTGATCATGCGGGACAGGGTAGCGATGGCCTCCTCTTTCTGCCGCTGACCGTGGGTGGGATAGACCACAGCGGTATCCAGCACCTTGCCGGTACCATCCACCACCGCCACCTTGCAACCCATGCGGTAGCCGGGGTCAAGTCCCATGGTCACCTTGCCTTTGACGGGTGGCTGCATCAGCAGGGGCCGCAGGTTCAGGGCGAAGTTGTGGATGGCGCCCTCCGCCGCCGCATCGGTCAGTTCCGCACGCATCTCCCGCTCCAGCGAGGGGTGCAGCAGGCGTGCGCAGGCATCGTCTACCGCATCACGCACGATGGCCATAGCCGCACGACCGGGAACCACCTCACGGCGGACACACATACACAGTCCCTCCGGGTCGATTTCCACGGCCACTTTCAGGAAGTTTTCCTTCTCGCCTCGGTTGATGGCCAGCACCTGATGGCCCATAGCCTTGGAAATGGGGGTTGTAAAATCATAGTACAGCCGATACACACTGTCCTCCGGCTCCTTGTCGGCGGCCTTGGACACCAGCTTGGCGCTCTTGTGGTAGAAGTCCTTCAGCACACGGCGCACTCCGGCATCGTCGGAAACCATCTCGGCGATGATGTCCATGGCACCCTGAATGGCGTCCTGCACGGTTTCCACGCCCTTCTCCGGATCCACGTAGGCAGCCGCCTCCCCCTCCGGGTCGGCACATACTCCACCCTTTTCAAAGTAGCGCAGGGCCAGAGGCTCCAGCCCCTTCTCCTTTGCCATGGTGGCGCGGGTGCGGCGCTTTTGCTTGTAAGGACGGTACAGGTCCTCCACCTCCGCCAGCGTAGCGGCGGCCTCGATGGCGGCAGACAGCTCCTCGGTCAGCTTGCCCTGCCCCTCAATGGAATGGATGACCTCCTGTTTGCGCTGGTCCAGATTGCGCAGGTACTGCAGCCGATCCTCCAGCGTACGCAGCAGCTGGTCGTCCATGGAGCCGTGCATTTCCTTGCGATAGCGGGCGATAAAGGGAATGGTGGCACCCTCGTCGATGAGGTTGACCACGTTTTCCACATAGGCCACAGGCTGGGACAACTCCGCCGCCAGTTTTTCAATCAGGTTATTCATGGGGTTCGCTCCTTTGCTTCAAGTCCCTTCCAGTTTACCCCAAACGGGTGCAAAAGTCCATTAAAATCGGCGTATTTTCCTTGGAAATACCCCTTGACAATTTGGTTTTTTTCGGTATAATAGTAAAGCCTGTCCTTGTCGGGATGGGCATTTCATCCTTGCCTTTGCCAAAGCAAAGGCCATATGTCCATAAGGAGGTGCAAAGAAAATGGCAAAGATCAACGCAAACTACGAGGTCGTCTACATCCTGGACCCCTCCCTGAGCGAGGAGGCTACCGCTGCTCTGGTGGCGAAGTTCAAGGGCATCGTGGAGACCAACGGCACCGTGACCGAGGTCGACGAGTGGGGCAAGCGCCGTCTGGCCTATCCCATCAACGATCTGATGGAGGGTTACTACGTGCTGATGACCTTCACCGCTGCCGCCGCTATCCCCGCCGAGCTGGACCGCGTGTTCCGCATTACCGACGGTGTGATGCGCTCCATGATCGTCTGCAAGGACGAGGTGTAAGGAGAGGTCACAATGCTCAACAAAATCTTCATTATGGGTCGTCTGACCCGGGATCCCGAGCTGCGCCGCACTCAGACCGGCACACCCGTGGCTTCCTTCACTCTGGCCGTAGACCGTGACTTTAAGGATAAGTCCACCGGTGAGCGTGCCACCGACTTCATCGATGTCGTTGCCTGGCGTCAAACCGGCGAGTTTGTCAGCCGCTTCTTTACCAAGGGCCGCATGGCCGTGGTGGAGGGCCGCCTGCAGATTCGTGAGTGGACTGACAAAGAGGGCAACAAGCGCCGCTCTGCCGAGGTGCAGGCCGACAATGTGTACTTTGGCGACTCCCGTCGCGAGGGTGACAACGGCGGCTTCTCTGCCCCCGCTTACGGCTCCGCTTCTTCCGGCTATTCTGCCCCCGCCGAGGGCGACCAGTTCGCCGAGCTGTCCGGTGACGACGGCGAGCTTCCGTTCTGATTTCAAGCGAGTATCGCTTCAACTTTGACCAAACGGTCGTAAAAAGGAGGTTTTCCCATGTCCATGGAACGTGATAACCGCGCTCCCCGCGGCCGCAAGCGCCGCAAGGTGTGCACTTTCTGTGCGGATAAGGTCGAGTGCATCGATTACAAGGACGCCGCCAAGCTGCGCCGCTTCGTGTCCGAGCGCTCCAAGATCCTGCCCCGCCGCACCACCGGTACCTGCGCCATGCATCAGCGTCAGCTGACCGAGGCCATCAAGCGTGCCCGTCAAATCGCCCTGCTGGCCTACGTGACCGACTAATTCGTCCCCTTAAACGCCCCTCCCAATCGGGAGGGGCGTTTTTCTTTTCCTTTGGAATACCCACCCCTTTTCACGGGCAAACTGATACTGTTCCAATTTCTGAAAGGACGTGGTGTACATGGTAAAAGGCATCAATCGACAGGTCATCGTAGTCAAGTCCCCCGACTCCAAGCTGTTCGACCAGGCCATCTTCCTGCTGAGGGAGGATGCGCTGAACAACGCCGGCAACGCCGAACAAATTATCCGGCAGGCCCAGCAGGCGGCCGACGACTATCTGCGCAGCCATTCCGTCCATGGTCGGCGGAATTTCCGCCTGCCCCGTATCGCATGGAGCCTTTTGGGCGCCTGCGCCGCCTCAATGGCATGGGCAGTATGTCTGTTTCTGTTTTGACACTGCGCAAAGCACCCTTGACTTTTTCAGCACCGTGCTGTATAGTAGTCCTCAGAGATTGAGAGAAACGGAACGCCTGCAGGCTTTTTCGCCCGCAGTTGCCGTTTCTCTTTTTTTGCGTAAAAGGAGGCCGCCCCAATGTCCGACATCATCACCTGCCTGGAGTGCAACCCGGTCATTGCTGCCATCGGCGACGACAAGTGGCAGCAGGCCCTGGACAGTCCCTCCCAAGTCATCTTTTATATGTCCGCAAGCCTGCTGACCCTCACCGAAAAAGTCCAGCAAGCCCACGCAGCCGGCAAATACATTCTGGTTCACCTTGATCTGGCTGACGGCATCGGCAAGGACCGCACCGGCATCCGTTTTCTGGCCCAATGCGGCGTAGACGGGATCCTGTCCACCAAGGCCGCGCTGATTCGCCACGCCCGGGAACAGGGGCTGTTCGCCGTACAGCGTTTCTTCGCCGTGGACTCCGCCGGAACCGAGGGCATCGGCGATGTGTTCCGCAGCACTAACCCCAACCTGATGGAAATTATGCCGGGAGTGGTGACCAAAGTCATCAAAACCTGTGCCGACAGCGGTATCCCGGTCATCGCCGGAGGACTTTTGCAGACCAAGGCCGAAGTGACCGAGGCTTTGAGCGCCGGGGCCACCGCCATCTCCACGGGCAGTCCGGACCTGTGGTATATCTAAATATTGTTCCGGGAGAATTTGAGAAACGGGAAAAACAGATGCCAACCGGCATCTGTTTTTCCCGTTCTTTTTTGGAGGTACTTGTATGACATATGATGTATTGATTGTGGGCGCCGGCGTTATCGGCGGCATGCTGGCCCGGCATTTGAGCCGCTATGACCTATCCGTGTGCCTGTTGGAACGGGAGAACGACGTGGCCACCGGGGCCAGCCGGGCCAACTCCGGCATCATCCACGGCGGCTATGACCCCGTCCCCGGCACGCGGAAGGCACAGCTGAACACCCAGGGCGTGGAGTTGCTCTTTGATGCGGCAGCGCAGTTGAATGTCCCCCACGTGCGCAACGGCTCCATGGTCTGCGCCTTTTCTGTGGAGGACGAGGTCCTGCTCCAGGCCCTTTTTGACCGGGGACAGGAAAACGGCGTGCCCGGCCTTGCTCTGCTCTCCGGGGACGAGGCTCGCACGTTAGAGCCGGAGCTGTCCCCCGCCGTAACCCGGGTTCTGCACGTGCCCAACGCCGGCATCATCAGCCCCTATGAGCTGACCATTGCCGCCGTGGGTAATGCCATGGACAACGGGGTTGCCTTACTGCGCAATTTCGAGGTTACCTCCATCCTTTGGGGCAAGGAGCAGTTCCGTGTCACCGCCGCCGATGGGCAGGCCGTGTCCGGCCGCTATCTGGTCAACTGCGCCGGCGGCTATTCCGACCCCATCGCCGCTATGGCCGGGGACACCTTCTTTACCATTCTGCCCCGGGCGGGCGAGTATCTGCTGCTGGACAAGGCGGAGGGCCACCGCACCCGCCACACCCTGTTCCAATGCCCCACCAAAGAGGGCAAGGGCATTTTAGTCTCCCCCACCGTCCACGGCAACCTGCTGGTGGGCCCCACCGCCGTCCGGGTCCCCACCCCCGACAGCACCGCCACCACGCCGGATGGTTTGGCTCAATCGGAACGGCTGGCCGCCAAGAGTGTCCCCTCCATCGACTTCCGACAGGTCATCACCTCTTTCACCGGAGTGCGCGCCTCCGCCCCCGGCGAGGATTTCGTTCTGCAGCCCTCCCCCACAGTGCCCAACCTGATTCATGCCGGGGCCATCGACTCTCCCGGTCTGACCTGTTGCGTGTCCATCGCCCACTACCTGACCCACCTGTTGGAAAAACAGGGGCTTGCCCTGCGTGAAAAGGCGGATTGGGACGGCACCCGTCCCGACCCCTGCGCCTTCCGCAGCCTGTCCGATGAGGAAAAGAACGCATACATAAAAGCAAATCCCGCCTTTGGGAAAATTGTGTGCCGCTGTGAAACGGTCAGCGAGGGCGAGATTATACAGGCCATCCGCACCAATCCCGGCGCCCGGGACGTGGATGGTGTCAAACGCCGCACTCGCAGCGGCATGGGGCGCTGTCAGGGCGGCTTCTGCGCCCCCTATGTGATGGAGCTGCTCTGCGCCGAAACCGGCATGGCCATGGAACAGGTCACCAAATGCGGCGGTGACTCCTACTTGATTACCGGGAGGATTGGTTGACCATGATGCAATATGATGTAGTTGTGGTGGGCGGTGGCCCGGCGGGTATGGCCGCCGCCATTGCCGCCTATGATGCCGGCTGCCGCCGCGTGGTCATTCTGGACCGCGAGCCGCAACCCGGCGGCATTTTAATGCAGTGCATCCACAGCGGCTTCGGTCTGCACAAGCTGGGTCGGGAACTGACCGGCCCGGAATACGCCGCCGTCTACGCACAGGAAGTGGCACAACGGGGCATCCCCGTGATGACGGAAACCACCGTCACCGCCATCACCCCCGACCGTATCCTCACCGCCCAAAATCGAACTGGCATCGTAAACCTGCAGGCCGGCGCCATCATCCTCGCCATGGGCTGCCGGGAGCGCAGCCGGGGCGCCCTGCGCATCTGCGGCACCCGCCCCGCCGGCGTTTACAGCGCCGGCACCGCCCAAAAGCTTATCAACTGCATGGGCTGGCAGGTGGGCAAGCGGGTGGTCATCCTCGGCTCCGGCGACATCGGCCTTATCATGGCCCGCCGCATGAGTTTGGAGGGTGCCAAGGTGGAGGCGGTGTGCGAAGTCATGCCCTATTCCGGCGGCCTAACCCGGAACATCGTGCAGTGTCTGGAGGATTTTGACATCCCCCTGTATCTGAACACCACCGTGGTCGAAATCCACGGTCAAAAACGGGTGGAGGGCGTCACCATCGCCCAGGTGGACGAACACCGCCGCCCCATCCCGGAAACCCGGCGACACATCCCCTGCGACACCTTGCTGCTATCCGTGGGTCTGATTCCGGAAAACGAGCTGACCCGCTCCATGGGTGTCCCCATGGACCCTGTCACCGGCGGCGCGCTGGTGGACGAGTCCTGTCAGACCGTCCTGTCCGGCATCTTTGCCTGCGGCAACGTCCTGCATGTCCACGATTTGGTGGACTATGTTTCCGAAGAAGCCGAGCGGGCCGGCCGCGGCGCCGCCGCCTTTGTACATGGCAACGCGGCCCAACATGTGCCGCTGCGCACCCAGGCCGGCACCAATGTGCGTTATGTCCTGCCCCAAACCATTGCCTCTGCAAAACAGTCGGTTCCCCTGTTCTTCCGCGTGACCCAGCCCATGGGCAAGGTGCGCTGTGTCGCCCGCAGCGGGGACACCGTTTTGGCTTCCAAATCGTGCCCCCGGGTGGCCCCCGGCGAAATGGAGCGCATCACCCTGACCCCGGATATGTTGCGTTGCGCCGGGCAGACCATCACCGTAACCGTGGAGGTGGCAGAATGAACCGTGAATTGACTTGTATTATCTGCCCCAGAGGATGCCTGTTGCAGGTGGTGGGAGACGAGTCGAACCTCTCCGTCACCGGCAATGCCTGCCCCCGAGGTGCGCAATATGCTCAGCAGGAGTGTACAAACCCGGTGCGCACCCTCACAACGGTCTTGCGCCCGGCCAATCGATGCGGTACAATGGTAGCAGTCAAAACCCTGTATCCCATTCCCAAGGCGGCCATTCCCGCCGCTATGGCGCAATTGCGCAGCATCACCGTAACCGCCCCAATTTCCATTGGGGACATCGTGCTGGACGACCTGTTCGGAAGTCCGGTTGTCGTCACAAAAGGAGCCGAGTAATGAGCCACAATCTGAACGACATGCAGCTGTTCCTGTTCGACATGGACGGCACCCTGTACTTGGGTGACCGCCTGTACGACTTCACCATCGAACTTCTGGACACCATCAAGAAAACCGGCCGCACCTACCTGTTTATGACCAACAACTCCTCCAGGAGTGTGGCCGACTACATCAAAAAGCTGGAAAAACTGGGCATCTCCGCCACCCGGGAGGATTTCATCACCTCCTCTCAGGCCACCGCCTATTACCTTCACAAGCACCACGAGGGCAAGCGTCTGTACGTCTGCGGCACCCAGTCCCTGAAAGAGGAACTGCGCATGGAGGGGTTCCCCGTCACCGAGCGGGTGGAGGACACCGAGTGCGTGGTCATGGGCTTTGATACGGAGCTGACGTTCCAAAAGCTGCACGATGTCAGCTATCTGTTGCTGACCCGCCCCGATCTGCCCTACATTGCCACCAACCCCGACCTGGTCTGCCCCACGGAGTTCGGCAGTGTGCCCGACTGCGGCAGTGTGTGTATGTGCATCAAGAACGCCACGGGTCGGGAACCGGTGGTCATTGGCAAACCCTCCCCCCTGATGCCCCAACTTGCCATGGAACGACTGGGGGTCGCCAAGGAGGAAACCTGCGTCATCGGTGACCGCATCTATACCGACGTAAAATCCGGCCTGAATGCCGGGGTCACGGGCATCCTTGTCATGAGCGGCGAGACCACGCAAGAGATTCTGGACGCCAGCCCCGACCGACCCCATTTGGTCCTGCAGGACGCAGGTGAGATCCTCTCCGCCCTTAAGGCTTAAAAAAGGAAGAAAAAGCTTGCATTTCCCAAGTCACCATGATATAATGCGGGGTACGTCGGAAGATTTCCGTCCCAATACAACATCTGTCCCACCCGGGACTTGAAAGGAACGATGAACAAATGCAGCTCGCTCTTACTATCATTCAGGTGATTCTGTGCCTCGTCATGGTGGCCGTGGTTATGCTTCAGTCCGGCAAGAGCGCCGGCCTGTCCGGTGCCATTGCCGGCGGCGCTGAGACCTTCCTGTCCAAGAACAAGGCCAAGAGCCTGGACGCCAAACTGGCCCGTGGCACCAAGTGGGTGTGCGCTGTCTGGCTGGTGCTGACTCTGGCCCTGAGCCTGATCCCTGCCACCGGCATTGTCAATGCTGAGGACACTGACGTTTCCGCCAGCACCAGCATCTCCGCTCCCGCCGCCTCCTCCGAGGCGTCCACCTCCGCCGAGGTTTCTGCTTCTGCCGAGGCTTCCACCTCCGCCGCCGAGTAATTTACACCAATAAAAGGACCCGCTGCTTATGCAGCGGCTCCTTTTTTATTTCTGTTACAGCTCCTCCGATCGGTCAAACAGCCATGTGCGCAGCTGCTCAATCCCCTCGTCGCTGATGGGAAAGCTGGCCGTGTGGGTCACGGTGCTACACTCATAGCACAGGGGCCCCGACCAGACCTCCGCCGCCATCTCACCGTCGGCAGGCACGATGCGCCAGCGGGCGTTCTTGCGGCTGCCGGTCCAGATATTTCCGTATGCCATAGATGCCACGTTGGGCAGAAAAATGGTGTTTTCCATGGTAATTCTCCTTTACTTAGGTCATTTCCCCACACAGAAACGCTGGAAAATGCGATCGGTCACATCCTGTCGCACGGTGCGACCGGTCAGCTCACCCAGGGCGGCAAGCGCATGTTCCACATCCACCAGCACAGCATCGGGGGTGAAGCCGGCCTGCAAACCCTGTCGGGCCAGATCCACCGACTGCTTGGCCTGTCGGGCCGCCTCCGCCTGTCTGGCGTTGGTCAACAGGGTGCCGCAGGGGTCGTCCCCGGTTTGTCGGGTCAGCTTGGCCACCAACTCCTCCAGCTTATCCAACCCACGCCCTGTTTTTGCGCTGATCTCCACCGAAGGTACGGCAACCGGCACCTTCGGTCCCTGTGCCGGCAAATCACATTTATTCCAAACCAAGATGGTCGGTGCGCAGGAGCTTGCCTGCGCCAAAAGCGTCCCATCTTCCTGCGTAAACGGCGCAGACCGGTCGCACAGAAACAGAATGACCGCCGCATCGGTCATGGCCGCACGGCTGCGCTCCACCCCCAGCTGCTCCACCGGATCGTCGCTCTGTCGCAGGCCGGCGGTATCCACCAGCCGCAGCAACGTGCCCCCAAGGCGCAAGCGCTCCTCCACCGTATCACGGGTGGTGCCGGGAATATCGGTGACAATGGCTCGGTCATAGCCCAGCAGAGCGTTGAGCAGGGACGATTTTCCTGCATTGGGTCGGCCTACGATGGCACAGGGCAGACCACTGACCATACTTTGGCCCCGCCGCCAGGTAGCCAGCAGACGGTCAAGCTGACCGGACGCCCTGTCCAACGTCTGGGTCATGGTCGTTTGGGTGAAGGGATCGATATCCTCATCCGGCCAGTCCAGCACCGCATGGAAATGGGCCAGCAAATCTACCAGTCCGGAGTAGATTTCCTCCACACGTCGGCTTAGGGCACCCCCCAGTTGGGCGGCCGATTGCAGCACACCCTCCCGGGTTTGGGCATCGATAAGGTCCACCACCGCCTCCGCCTGCACAAGGTCCAGTTTTCCATTCAAAAAGGCCCGTTGGGTAAACTCACCCGCCCGTGCCTGCCGGACCCCCTGTGCAAACAGCGCCTCCAGCCCCATCTGCAAAACCAGCGCAGAACCGTGGCAGTGCAGCTCCGCTGTATCCTCACCGGTGTAGGTGGCAGGACCCCGGCTGTAGCTGGCTACAATCCGGTCCAGCACCGCCCCCTGCCCGTCGGTCAATTCTCCGTAGAGCATGGTACGGGGCGCATGGTCCGTCAGCGGGTGCCCATCCGCCGGGCGAAACAGTCGGTCTGCGACCGCAATCGATTGGGGCCCAGACAGTCTAAGTATTCCGATCGCACCGGGAAGACCCGTTGCAACCGCTACTATGGTATCATGCTCTACCTGACTCACCGGACGTTTGCCCCCTCTTTTTCGGAAACTTTTTTGCCCCAAAAACCTGCAAAAAATCTTTGTTGAAATCGACTTCATTTTTCCCCTTGACAGTGATTATGTCACCCGTTTTTCGGGCAGCCTCACCTCGTTCGGTAGACATAATGCCGTGTGGAAAACCCTGTGGACAATGTGGAAAACCCTTTGTTTATGGGGTTCTTCCCTTTTTCTTCGACATTATTGGGCAACCAAAAAACGCACTGTCAAAGATGCCAAAAATAATTATTTTCCCGCTTGCATTTCCCGTGGTCCGAACCCAGATTTTTGGAAAAATGCAAGAACGCCGTCGCAACAAAACAGCGGCGTTCCTCCGGTTGTGTTTAGCCCTCCAGGCGGCTGCAAATGGCTCTTGCCGCACGGACGCCCGATGCACCCGCCTGCGCAAGGCCACGGGTCACTCCTGCGCCGTCGCCGGCGGCAAACAGGCCGGGCAGAGCCGTTTCCAGCTCGTCGGACAGTTCCAGCCGGGAGGAATAGAATTTCACTTCTGCGCCATAGAGCAGGGTGTCATAGTTGGCCGTGCCGGGAGCAATCTTATCCAGGGCATAAATCATCTCGATGATATCGTCCAGCTGCCGTTTGGGCAGGGCCAGAGACAGGTCGCCGGGCACGGCGGCAGTCAGGGTAGGCCGCACAAAGGACTTGCTCATACGGTGCTCGTTGGTGCGGATGCCCGCCACCAGATCTCCAAAGCGTTGCACCAGCACGCCGCCGGCCAGCATATTGGACAGGGAGGCGATGTGCTTACCATAGCGGTAGGGCTGATTGAAGGGCGAGGTGAACCGGTTGGACACCAGAAGCGCAAAGTTTGTGTTGTTGCTGCGCAGCTCGGGCGACGAATAGGAGTGCCCGTTAACGGTATTGATACCCTCCACGTTCTCCGCCACCACGTGGCCGTAGGGATTCATGCAGAAGGTGCGCACCTGATCTCCGTACTGCTTGGTGCGGTAGACCAGCTTGGATTCGTACACCACGTCGGTAATGTGCTCGAATACGGCAGCGGGCACCTCCACCCGGACACCGATGTCCACCTGATTGTTGATGAGGTTGATGCCAAGGTCCTTGCACTGACCGGCAAACCACTCGGCGCCGGAGCGGCCGGGCGCCGCCAGCAGGAAGCGGCAGGACACCTCGCCGCCCTTGGCCAGAGCAAGGCGGTAACCCTCCCCCTCCCGGGCGATTTCGGACACAGCCGTGTCAAAGCGGAACTCCACCTTGTCACGCAGACCTTCATAAATATTGGTCAGGATGCGCAGGTTGTTCTCGGTACCCAAATGTTTGCACCGGGCCTGCAGCAGATGCAGGTCGTGGGCCAGGGCCAGCTTTTCCAGCGCCTTTGCCTCGGGAGTCTGGGTAGAGAACACCTCGGTGGTGGCGCCGTGCATCACATTGATGCTGTCCACGTACTCGATCAGGTCCATGACCTGCTCGGCGGGGATGAAGTCGGTCAGCCAGCCGCCGAATGCAGTGGTAAAGTTGAACTTGCCGTCAGAGAACGCACCGGCGCCGCCAAAACCACACATGGTATCACACACAGCGCAGTGGATACACTCCTTCACCTTACCCGCCACAATGGGGCAGCTGCGGCTGTATATGTCACGGCCCTGGTCCAAAGCCAGTACCTTCAGCTCCGGACGAAGTTTTGCCAGCTCGTAGGCAGCGAAAATACCAGCCTCACCACAGCCCAAAACAATAACATCGTAGTTGAAATTCATACAAATTCTCCTCTCAAGGCGAGATTACGATACATTATAGCACAGATGGAGAAAAAAGAAAAGCACCGTCACAAGGACGGCGCTCAACTTTCTTTTGTGAAGCTGTGTCCGCAACTGCGGCAGGTGATGCAGATACGCCCCTTTCCCCGAGGCACCCGCAGGCAGGTTTTGCAACCAGGACACTTGAAGTAACGATGCTCCTTATCCCGCAATATATTGCGCCACAGGCGCGCACGGCGGACAACCGGAGCACTGCGGCGGAGGTACTTCTCGTTCTCCCGCCGGCGGGCGGCGTGGTTGCGGGACAGCACGCGAAACAGCACCACCGCATACATGGCACAGGCCAGGCCATTTGCCACCCGAGACCCGGTCAGCACGGACAGCACCAGCAGGGCAAGACCGGTGTACAACAGGGCGCGATTCAGTTCGTCCCCGCCGTAGCGACCGTACATAAACCGCTGTAAGGCATTGCGGATCACAGCACCGCCTCCTCTTTGAATACTTATATTCCCATGATACCCTACCTCCATACCATCGTCAAGCAAGGTTTCGTAAACATTATGTGAATTGTGCTTGCATAGCGGCAAAAAAACCGTTATACTGATTAAAAACGCTGCCGGAGGTGCTTTTATGAAGCGCATCGACAAAGAGAACTATTACCTCGACATTGCCCAAACCGTGTGCGAGCGGTCCACCTGTCTGCGCCGCTGCTACGGCGCCATCATCGTGCAGAACGACGAGATCATCTCCACCGGCTACAACGGCGCTCCCCGTGGCCGCAAGAACTGTGCCGACCTGAACTTCTGCACCCGGGAGGCCATGAACATCCCCTCCGGCCAGCGGTACGAGCTGTGCCGCAGTGTCCACGCCGAGGCCAACTGCATCATCTCCGCCGCCCGCAAGGACACCCTGGGCGCCACCCTGTACATGGCCTGCGTGGACCCCAAGACGGGAGATTTGATTCCCGACTCCACCTCCTGCTCCATGTGCCGCCGACTCATCATCAACGCCGGCATCCGCCGTATCGTCATCCGTGACACCGCTACCGACTACCGCATCGTGGATGTGGAAAAGGAGTGGGTGGAGGTCGACGACTCCCTGCCCGAGGGTATGTGACCAAACCAAGTAAAAACCCGACCTGCTGTGGAGGTGGGGTTTTTTATTCCGTCAAGCTGGAACTGGCCCGTGAACAAGGGGGAGGTACGGGCCTGC
>JAZSAQ010000037.1:0-14864 GCA_045601985.1 Lawsonibacter sp.
CGGCCCAGCAGAGCAGACACCTCACTGCCCGCCTGGGTAAAGCGGAAAATGTTGTCGATGAACAGCAGCACATCCTGATGCTCCTCATCACGGAAGTACTCCGCCATGGTCAAACCGGACAGCGCAACACGCATTCTGGCCCCGGGAGGCTCGTTCATCTGTCCGTAAACCAGAGTGGTGTTGGAAAGCACCCCGGACTCCTTCATCTCGTTGTAGAGGTCGTTACCCTCACGGGTACGCTCGCCCACGCCGGTAAAGACGGACAGACCGCCGTGCTGCTTTGCGATGTTGTTGATCAACTCCATGATCAGCACGGTCTTGCCCACGCCGGCGCCACCGAACAGGCCGATCTTGCCGCCCTTGGAGTATGGGCAGATCAGGTCGATGACCTTGATGCCGGTCTCCAGCACCTCGGTGGAGGTGGACAGCTCGCTGTAGCCGGGGGCGGGACGATGGATATCCCAGTGCTCCACATCGCTGTGGTCATAGGGCTGGTTATCCACCACGTCACCCAGCACATTGAAGATACGGCCCAGAGTGGTGCGACCCACGGGGACAGCAATGGCATTGCCCGTATCGGTGACGGGAGTACCACGGCGCAGCCCGTCGGTGGAGGACATGGCAATGCATCGCACGATGTTGTCGCCGATGTGCTGCGCCACTTCCACGGTGAGGGTCTCATCCCTGTTTTCCATGGTCAGCGCATTATGAATGGCAGGCAGAAAGCCGGTTTCAAAGCACACGTCCACCACAGGTCCCATGACCTGATGGACGCTGCCCTTTGCAGTGTCAGACATCTACCTCGCTCCTTTCTTACGTTACACGCCGCTTCCTGCGACGATCTCTGTGATTTCCTGCGTAATGGCACTCTGGCGGGCCCGGTTGTACTCCAGACCCAGCCGGTCGATCATCTCCTGTGCATTCTTTCCTGCGCTGTCCATGGCCACACGGCGGGCGGCCACCTCGCTGGCAAAGCTCTCTTTCACACAGGACAAAATCATGCCCGCAACATACTCGGGAATAACCGCATTCAGAACGGTGGGGGCGTCCGGCTCGAAGATGGCATCGTCTGCCCTGCCCCGGTTTTCCGGCACAAGGGGCAGCAGCCAGTTGACATACGCTTCCTGGCTCATCATGGAGTGATACCGGGTACACACCACGCCCAAGCGGTCAAATTCCCCGGCGCAGAATCGCTCACACAGCCTCTGTGCAAGGGCCATGGCGTCTGCGTGGGTGTAGTGCTCGGCGTGGTGCAGCTCACCGCCAAAGCGGTCACAGGCACGCTTGCCGATGGGGATAACCTCCGCCTCGGGATACTCCCGCAGCAGGCGGAAGATATTGGCATTGTAGCCACCGGCAAGACCACGGTCACCGGCAATGACCACAAGGCAGGTCTTGCCCCCTTCACGCTGTGCCATATAGGGCGTCTTGCGGCAGTCCTCGCTATTGGCAAGACGCACGATCATCTCACCCAGGGCATCGGCGTAGGCCTTGCCCTTGTTCATGGAGTCGGTGGCCTTACGGATTTTAGAAGATGCCACAAGTCCCATTGCCTTGGTCAGGTGCAGGGTGGAATCCACGCTTTTGATGCGTGTACGCAGCTGTTTGATGTCAGCTCCCATACCCTTACCTCTTCATCTCGTTCAGGGCCTGTTCCAGTTCCGCAACATCCTTGTCGTCCCAGCTTCCTGACTCTACCCGGGTCAGGAAGTCGGCGTACTTGGCCTGCAAAAGTTCGTATAGACGGGCCTCGTAGTCCTTGACCTGCTTGACGGGGGTATCGTTCAACCAGCCGTTGATGACGGCGTAGACGATGGCCACCTGACACCCCACACGCACAGGAGAGTTGCGGCTCTGTTTCAGCACTTCCACGATACGCTCACCCAGCGCAAGGCGTGCCTTGGTATCCGCATCCAGATCGCTGCCAAACTGGGCGAAGGACTGCAACTCACGGTACTGGGAGTACAGCAGCTTCAGCTCGCCGGCCACCTTCTTCATACCCTTGAGCTGGGCAGAGCCGCCCACACGGCTGACCGAGATACCAGGGTTGATGGCGGGCATAACACCGGCATGGAACAACTCCGTCTCCAGGAAAATCTGTCCGTCGGTGATGGAGATTACGTTGGTGGGGATATAGGCAGACACATCGCCGGCCTGGGTCTCGATCAAAGGCAGTGCGGTGATGGAACCGCCGCCGTACTCCGGCGCCACGCAGGCTGCACGCTCCAGCAGACGGGAGTGCAGATAGAACACGTCGCCGGGATAGGCCTCGCGCCCTGGGGGACGGCGAATCAGCAGCGACAGGGCACGGTACGCCACGGCGTGCTTGGAAAGGTCGTCGTAAATGATCAGCACGTCCTTCCCCTGCTCACGGAAATGCTCTGCCATGGCGCAGCCGGAGTAGGGCGCCACGTACTGCAGGGGTGCGGACTCGGAGGCGGAGGCAGACACGATGATGGTGTAGTCCATAGCACCAGCGGCGGTCAGCTGATTGGCGATCTGCACCACGGAGCTGTTCTTCTGTCCGATGGCCACGTAGATGCAAATCACGCCGGTGTTGCGCTGATTGATGATGGTGTCGATGGCGATTTCCGTTTTGCCGGTCTGGCGGTCACCGATAATCAGCTCACGCTGACCGCGGCCGATGGGAATCATGCTGTCGATGGCCTTAATACCCGTCTGCAGGGGGACGGAAACGCTCTTTCGCTCAATGATGCCGGGAGCCTCCGACTCGATGGGCCGGATGGCATCGGCGGGGATGGGTCCCTTGCCGTCGATGGGTTCGCCCAGGGCGTTAACCACACGGCCCAGCATGGCCTGACCCACAGGAACAGACAGCACCTTGCCGGTACGCTTGACGGTGGAACCTTCACGAATGCTGTTCTCGTTGGACAGCAGAGCCACAGAGACGGTCTCCGCCTCCAAATTCTGCGCCATACCGAAGCTGCCGTCTTCAAACTCCAACAGTTCGCTGGCCATACAGGCCTGCAAACCATAGACACGGGCGATACCGTCGCCCACCAGGATGACCGTACCGGTCTCCTTCATCTCGATCTTGGCGTTGTAATTTCGGATTTGTTCTTTGATCACATTGCTGATCTCTTCCGGTCTTATGGTCATTCTCCTATCACTTCCTTCACTTCGGACAGGCGCTGACGCAGGCTGCCGTCCAGGATGTTTCCATCCACCTCAACAACCATACCACCCAGCAGTTCCTTATCCACAAAGTATTCCGCCCGGACCTGACCCTTGCAGCGCCGCTCCAGCGCAAGCTGCAGCTTCTGCTTCTCCTGGTCGGTCAGTTCCACGGCGCTGGTGATTTTTGCGTTGGCAATATGCTCCGACGCATCTAAAAGTGCTTTGTATGCTTCTGCCGCCTCCACAAAGCACCCGATCCGGCCCTTCTCGCACAGTAGCTTGAGAAAAGACAGCACGTGCTCCGGTGCCACGTCGGCAAAGGCCACCTCGATGGTCCGCAGCCGTTCTGCCACGGGGATGGCGGGAGATGCCAGCAGTTGGGGGTAGTCCGGCTGGTCTTGGAAGACCGCCTTCACCTGCTCCAGCACTTGCCCGTACTCCTTCTGCCGCCCATCTTCGCAGGCAAGCATAAACAGAGCCTGCGCATATTCCTTACTGATTTCAGCCATTCTCGTCACCTATTTCCTCGATGAACGAGTCGATGAGGACACGATGATCCTGCTCGTTGATCTCACGCTCCAGCAGCTTTTCAGCCAGAGCGCCGGAGATCTCCACGATTTCCTGCTTGATGCCGGCGGCGGCCTTCTGTCGTTCCAGCTCCGCCTCGGTCTGGGCGCTGCGGATGATGCTGTCCGCCTGTCGGCGTGCCTCGTCCACCAATGTGTCGCCACGGCGGCGAGCAGTTTCGGTAGCATCCTGCAAGATGGCTTCGGCCTTGGCGTCAGCGCCGGCCAGCTTCTCTTCCCAGGTCTTGCGGCTCTCCTGTGCCTCGGCATTGGCCTCGTCAGCCTCGGCGTAGCGGTCATCGATTTCCTTCTGCCGCTGCTCCAGCACCTTTTTGACCGGCTTGAACAGGAACTTTTTCACCAGTAAAAACAGCAGGACAAGATTGAGCAAAGAAATCACAGTCTGCCAAAGATTGACAGAAATGACATCCAGCGTTTGCATTGCTTACCTCTCCTTGTTATGCGCCCACGGCCCGCAGCAGGATATTGACCAGCAGGTTGGGAGCTACGAAGATCAGCAGAATGGCGATAACCAGAGCGTACAGACCGGTGGTCTCCGCAATGGCGCAGCCCATCAGCATAGTGCTGGTCACACTGCCTTTGCTCTCCGGCTGACGGCCGATGGCCTCACAAGCCTTTGCAACGGCGTTACCTTCGCCGATACCGGGGCCGATACCCGCAATCATAGCCGTGCCGGCGCCCAAAGCGCAGGCGCCAAGAATAATACCGATAGCCAGTTCCAACATGTTAATTTACCTCCAATTTTTGTTTTCTTTTCGCTTCTTTGCGTGCTTTTCTTGCGAAATATTCTTCTGCCGGGAAGCCCCCGGAAACATACATCATAGTCAGCATGGCGAAGATATACGCCTGCAGACAGCCGCTGAATAGGTCGAAATACACCGACAACACCGCCGGGATACCGATTTGCAGCAGAGAAAGCTCACCCAAAAATCCGGGCAGCCAACCCAGTACCATGGACGAAAGTCCCTGCAGACCCGCTGCCAGCAGCACGGAAATAACCGTGCCCGACAACACGTTTCCGTAGTGACGGAAGGACATGGAGATGGGGTTTGCAAACTCGCCGATGATGTTGATGGGCGTCAGCAGCGCCACCGGCTCCGTCAGGCTTTTTAGATAAATCAGCGGCCCGGCCTTTAGCTTGTAGTAAGTGATCAGCACGAACACCAGCACCGCCCAACCGGCCACCACATTCAGGTCGGACGTGGGCGGAAACAGACCAAACAGGGACATCAGACTGGAGAAGGCAGACAAACCGATGATAGCGGCGATGAAAGGTGCAAACCCGGCGAAATATTCGCTCATGCTGTCCACCACCATGTTCTGGCATTTCTCCACAATCCATTCCACGGCGTGCTGCCGCTTGGAGCCGCCCTTCACCGACAGCCCGTGGGTTAGATACAGACACAGAGCGAAGATGGTGATCAGTACCAGCCACGAGTTGATCTGCGCCTCGGTAATGGGCAGGTCCTGAACGGGCATCGGAATCGTGAAAAAGATCCGTGCACCGGTGATGTTGATGCCCTCACTGGGCGGTGTGGTCAGCACCTTCAGCACGATAGCAGCCGCAATGGGCAGCGCCATCATCAAAATCAGCAGAATGTCTACCGCCGCAAAACGGCGGCTTCGGGATTTCATAACGCAATCACCCCATTCAAATCAAACAAATCTATCAATCCGCTTTCTTGTCAAACAGCGGGTGCACGGAAATGGCAATGCGGGGAAAAAACAGAGGGATCATGACCGCCCACAGGTTCAGGAACGTCGCTCCCACCGCCGCAACCACCACAAGAACCAGCATGCGCCAGGTCTGGGACAGCTTCATAGCGGTCTTGGCGTCCTTTTCGTCCTTTTCAAGCGCTCTCTGCACGGTCAAACCCATGAAAAAGAAATTCAGCACCGCTGCGGTGCCACTTAAAGCATTACCAAGCAGCACCGTAATATCCCATTGCCGCAGTACCAAAAACACCGCCTGCAGCAGTACGCTGAGCACCAACTCCCACAGCAGAATGTAGATTGTCTCCTTGCGTACGGTAGCATCGACTTTTTTCATCGTTTCGCACCTCAAGATAAAGCATAAGGGAACCAACTCGCCCTACAGACAGCTGGCTCCCCTTCTCTTCTTATAAATATCTCTTTAACAGTAGACCACAAATTCTCTGTTTTGTCAATAGTTTAACCTGTTCTTCACACGCAAAAGACCGCCATCGCAATGGATGGCGGTCTTTCCTGTCTATCATGCTACCAGCCACTTGTACTTGACCACACTATACAGCGGGATCAAGGGCAGCAGGATGGGCACTTTTTTGCTGTAGAACTGATACTCGGGGTCGGCGCCGTAGGTGCGGTTCTGCCGCAATTCCAGCCGCCGGGCGCCGCTGAACATCACATAGACGATTCCGATATAACCAAGGATGGCAATCACCCACTGACCAACACCCGTCAGAGAACCGATGCCCACAAGCAGCACGCCGGTCCACAAAATCAACTCGCCCAGATAGTTGGGACAGCGGACGATGCGGTACAGACCGCTGTCCACGAAGCGGTTGGCGTTCTTGGCCTTAGCGGTCTTTTTTTGCTGGTCCGCCACCGTTTCCATCACAAAACCGATCAGCATCAGTGCTGCACCAAAATAAATCCACAGGTTGTCGGCACTGCCGTTGTGCAGGCGATAGAACACAGGGGCCACCATGGCCACATACAGCACGGCGCAGGCAACCCAGATGGAAACCTTGACGAAGAACGGAATGGTCTTGCTGTCCTTGATCTCGCCGCCCACGTGCTTGTGATAGGATTTCAGCTTCGCCTCACGGTAGGCCAGGTAGCCACCCAATCGACAGCCGTATATCACAAAGATCATACAGCACAGCGCCGTGCCGACGGTCAAACCGTTGGCGTACAGCAGCAGCAACAGCACGCCCTCCCCGGCGATAGCAAAGCCGTAGCCGATGGAGAAGAACCAGATATACTCTTTGAAACCGATGGCGCTGATGAGAAACGAAACCGCCACCACCAGCCAGAAAGACGCAGGAAACACCATAAAGAACACCTCCTGAAATATACCGATAATCATAGCATATTTGGTCTTGGAATACAATATGCATTTCCTCTCACCCTCTCAGGTTTCGAGTCCCTTGGGGCAGAACGTACAAAAAGACCGCCACCCGAATGGGTGACGGCCTTTTTGGCACGCCCGAAGCCGCAGCGAAGCAAAATGTGCCGGGGGCACATTTTGCCGTTGCGGTTCCCTTCCCAAGAAGGCGAGCATCTTGTGCGAAGCCTGATTGGTGGGCACGCCCGAAGGGACGCAGCCGCTTATGCGTCTGCCGTCCTTGCAGCACAGCTGCTGCGGACTTCGTGCCGAAAAACAGTCCCCCGGACTGTTTTCTCTTCGGCACTCACCCTCTCAGGTTTCGAGTCCCTTGGGACAGAACGTACAAAAAGACCGCCACCCGAATGGGTGACGGCCTTTTTGGCACGCCCGAAGGGACTCGAACCCCCAACTTTCAGAACCGGAATCTGACGCTCTATCCATTGAACTACGGACGCATATCAACGACCCTGTCATTATAACAAGGTCGCCCGGAATTGTAAAGAGAAAAATGTCGCAGCCGGTAAAATTGCCCGTCTACCCTTACAGCACGAAATCCTCGTCCTTGAGGTTGGCAAACTCCGCCTTGGCAGGACGGGGCGGCGTGCGGCGCAGAGGGTCATATTCAAAGGCACGGCAGTGGGAGGTATTGTCCATCACGCCCTTTTTGGGGCAGACCACCTGCTGATCATTCAGATAACGCCCCTTGGCACAGTAGGCGCAGCGGGGGTCGATTTTCTTTTGGAACAGTTTGGGCATAACATTCCCTCCTGTGAAAGATTGTGTTCATTATACCGCAAATCGCCCCACTTTTCCACCCCTTTTTTTCGTTTTCCCCGTCATCGCAAGCACAGGAGTCAAAAACGTGAGCCAAAGCAACCATGCGGCAGACACTGACAACGCCAACGTGACGGCACCTCCCTGCCCCGTTACCTGCTCCATCTGTTGATTCAGCCATCCGCCCGCAGCCAGCGTTTCCGGACAAACCCGGCTCAACCCCGCCGCAAACAGCGCCGACAGCACGCCGTGCAGCGCCTTGCCGGCAAAGTACGTATTCGCCCGCAGACCGCTGTCCGTAAGAAAGCACAGCACCTGACAATGGACGGACAACCCCGCCCACCCCAGCATCAAAGCCGCCAGAATCAACCGTCCCTCCCCGTTCAGCCCGCCAACACCGGAAGACACCTCCATCAGACCACTCACCAGCTGTCGTGCTTGCTGCGCATCCATTCCGATTCCCTTCAACACACGAACCGCCGCATCCATTACACCCAATTGTGACAGCAGACCGATAATCACCGCAAAGGTCACCACAAAGGCACAGATATTCAGCACACCGGACAGAGCGGAGCGCACACTGTTGGTAAAGGCCGTGGAAAACCGTACGGTTTCAATGGTGCTTTCCTGCCGTTGACAGCATACCGCTCCCCCGCCGCCGTAGAAACGGAACACCCCCCCCACGCACACGGAGGCTGCAATATGGACAAGGTACAGAATGACCCCCAGCCGCCCGCTCCCGAACACACCCGCTCCCACTACGCCCAAAATAAACGCCGGTCCCGAGTTGTTACAAAAGGCCAGCAGCCGCTCCGTTTCCACCCGGGAACATTGTCCCTTTCGATACAGCTCGATTGCGGTCCTTGCCCCCACAGGATAGCCACCCACAAGCCCCAATACCAGCGCCGTGGCCCCTGCACCGTTGACCCGGAACACAGGCCACATGAACCGCTCCAACAGCCGTCCTAAATACCGTGCCATTCCCAGTTCCACCACCATGCCGGACAGAACAAAAAACGGGAACAGCGACGGCACGATGGTTCCCCCGCACAGGGCAAGCCCCTCCCGTGCCGCCTGCATGCTCTGCTGCGGCTGCCACACCAGCGCCACCGCCCCACAAAGCACCACCGCTATGCGAACCGTTTCCCGCAGCGCCGGACGCAGCAGTGTGCGCAGCATGGTAAATCCCTCCCCAAAAAACACAGTACCAAACAATATGCGCCCCGAACAGGAACTTGCCTGTCCGGGGCGCATTTATTCGTGATATGAAATCATCTGCGCCGGCCACGATAGCTGCGGCGACCGTTGTAGCGGCGGCTTCCGTAGCGCCTTTGACTGGGAGGCGTCAAAATTGCCCGCAGGATCAGGCCGGCAACCACAATGCCCACCACAATGCTGATGATGCGCACAATAGGGTGGGAGAAAAACACCTTCACCTGATGCAGGCGGTAGAGCCACTCGGAACGCTCCACTGCGTTGACGGCAATCAGATCCACTGTGCCGATTTCCTCACCCTCAAAACTCAAGTGCAACTTGCCCAGCACCTGACCCTCTTCCACAGGGGCGGCCACCGTTTCGCTGTCCAGCTGCACGGTTTGGACCACCTTGCTTAGGTCCATGTCGTTTGGCAATGTGCGCTCCAGCTGGTCTGCGGGACGGACCAGCACGTGGTCAACCCCGGACAGCGTTACATCCACCTGCGCAATAGGGGTTGCGGTATCCACGATTTCACGGCGGCTGAAGTTGTCAAATCCCCACTGAAACAGGGTACGGCTGTCGCTGAACTGGCGGCGGTCATATTTGCCCCCCTCCAGCTCTATAAGCGGTGCATCCAGCACCACACAAATCAGGTACTGCTCATCATCCCGGGCCGCAGACAGCAGACAGTAGCCGCCCTCATCGGTGGTGCCGGTTTTGATGCCGATGGCCTTGTCGTAGACGTAGCCGCCGTAGTGCAGCGCAGAAACCAGACCATTGGTGTTGTACAGTTCCCGTGCCTCGCTCATGTTGGTAGCAGGTACCTCATACCGCTTGGCGGAAACGATTTTGCGGAAGGTTTCGTTCTCCATAGCCTTGCGGGCGATCAGGTAGAGATCCCGTGCCGTGGAGTAATGATCCGGGTGGTGCAGGCCGTGAGGATTGACAAACTGCGTGTCCTTGCATCCCAGCTCCTTGGCCCGCTCATTCATGCGTCGGACAAAGGCCTCGACAGAGCCATCCACCGTTTCGCCCAAAATATTTGCCGCCTCATTGGCAGAGGGGACCAGCAGGCAGTACAACAGATCCAGCAGGCTCATCTGCTCACCGGGCTTGATATTCTGCGTGGAGCCGTAAACGGAAAGGCCGCTTGTAAACGTATTGCTGGCAGTAATCATCTGATCCAGCGCCAGCGTTCCCTCGTCCACAGCCTCCAGCACCAGCATGGCGGTCATCACCTTAGTGATGCTGGCCGGCACCATGCGCTTGTCGGCGTTCTTCTCGTAGAGCACCTGGTCATACTGTGCATCCATTAGCAGGGCAGCCTTGGCCATCGGCTCCGGCTGTTTCAGCGCCAAAGCAGCCGGGCACAGAGACAGCGCAACCATAATCAACGATAAAAAACCAGTCAGGAAACGATATCTTTTCATGGAAAAAACCTCGAATCTGTGATAAACTTCCAAGAGATTATTTTTATTATAACAGATAACCCCGCCCGGTGCAATGGGTAATGTCATGCAGAAAGAAGGTATTCTGTGAAGAAGCTGACCTGCTACGAATGGATCGTTTTGGCCTTGTGTGCCGCGTTCCTGCTGTATTGTGCCGCTTGGCTGTTCCTGCGTGATACCGACGCCCCCGGTTGGCAGATTGAAACCGAGCATCCCGCAATTTCCTCTCCCGCCCCGTCCCAGCCCGACACGCCCGACGATGACGGTCTTTTGCCCGGCGAGGTCATCGACCTGAACACCGCCAGCCGCTCCGACCTGCTGCGTCTGGCCCAGATCGGTCCCGCCAAGGCCGACGCCATCCTCGCCCACCGGCAGGAATGCGGTCCGTTCCAAACCGTGGACGAGCTGTTGAATGTATCCGGCATCGGTCCTACCCTGCTGGAGGCTCTGCGCCCCTATCTGTCCGCCGGATGATCTTCTTTTTTCCCATACGCCGTATGGACTTTGTAAGTATTCTGTGGTAGAATATATTAGATTTTGTATCACCCTACCTTGGGAGGTGTATTTGATTGAAAATCAATGTTTTAGGTGTCGAATTCGACGCTTTGACCGCCCAGCAGGCGCTGGAGCACGGTGCCATGCTGCTCAGCAGCGAGGGGTTCCACTACGTGGTCACCCCCAACCCGGAATTCATCCTGGCCGCCGAGAAGGACGTGGAATTCCGTCAGGTGCTGAACAACGCCGATTTGGTACTGCCCGATGGCATAGGTGTCATCTACTCCGCCAAGCTGTTGGGCACCCCCCTGAAGGGCCGTGTCCCCGGCATCGAGTTTGCCCAGGGGATGCTGGCTGAGCTGGACCGCCGGGGAGGCCGTCTGTTCCTTCTGGGTGCCAAACCCGGCGTGGCCGAGCAGGCCGGTGCCAACATCTGTGCACAGTTCCCCAACCTGGTACTGTGCGGCACCCACGACGGCTATTTCAAAGAGGACGAGCCTGTGGTTGAGCTGATCCGGCAGGCACAGCCCGACCTGCTGTTTGTCTGCCTCGGTGCTCCCCGACAGGAAAAGTGGATGGCTGAATTCGGCCCCAAAACCGGGGCGGCACTGGCTGCCGGTCTGGGCGGTTCCCTGGACGTCTTCGCCGGTACGGTACAGCGTGCGCCGGAGGCCTGGCAGAAGCTGAACATGGAATGGGCCTACCGCCTCGTGAAGGAACCCAAGCGCATCGGGCGCATGGCCAAGCTGCCCCTGGTGCTGGTCAAGGCCGCAAAGGCCCGGCTGACCGTCGGCAAAAAGGAGGGCGTGTAATGTCCGGCAAACTGATCGTGTTCGAAGGCACGGACGGCTCCGGCAAGTCCACCCAGTTCAAAACCCTGTGTCAGCGGCTCACCGAAAACGGCACCGCATTTGAGCGGCTGGTCTTTCCCCAGTACAAGGAGCCTTCCTCCGCCCTGATCCGCATGTATCTTGCCGGCGAGTTCGGCACCCATCCTCAGGATGTGAACCCCTACGCCGCCTCTGCGTTCTACGCCGTGGACCGTTACGCCTCCATGAAAAAGGTGTGGGGCGAGCATTATAAAAACGGCGGTCTGATTTTGGCTGACCGCTACACCACCTCCAATGCCGTGCACCAGTCCTGCAAGCTGCCGGAGGGCGAGCGTGCAGACTTCTGCCGCTGGCTGGACGAGTTCGAGCACGACAAGCTGGAACTGCCCCGCCCTGACCTGGTACTGTATCTGGATATGCCCACCGACACGGCTGTCACCCTGCTTCGCAGCCGTGAGCAGGCCACCAATACCCAGGCCGACATTCACGAGGTGGATGACCGTTACCTCTCTGCCTGTCGCACCGCCGCCCTACAGGCTGCAGACGTGCTGGGCTGGACTGTGATCCCCTGTGTCCGGGATGGCGTTCTGCGTTCCATCGAGGATATCCACAACGAAATTTGGACCTTGGTTGAAAAGGTGCTGTAATTTATCGCATATCACTTGGAGGTCATTATGGTTTGTTTCTTGCTTGGAACCGGCTTTGAAGAAGCCGAGGCCCTTGTCCCTGTGGACCTGCTGCGCCGGGCCGACATCCCTGTATGCATGGCCGGCGTGGATGGCACGGTCATCCACGGTGCCCACGGCATTGCCGTCACCGCCGACTGCAGCCTGTCCGATGTCAAGCGTGAGGAGCTGGAGCTGGTGGTTTTGCCCGGCGGGTTGGGCGGTGTAGCCGCCATCCGTGCCTGCGACGAGGCTATGGATCTGATCCGCTGGGCGCACGAACACGATGTGCGGCTTGCCGCCATCTGTGCCGCCCCTACCGTCCTGTCCGACTTGGGTTATCTCGACGGCAAAAAGGCCGTGTGCTACCCCTCTATGATCGATCGCCTCACCACGGCGGACACCGCCCACGGACAAAGTGTGGTGGAGGACGGCTCCATCATTACGGCCAATGCCGCCGGTAACGCCTTCGAATTCGGCTTCAAGCTGATCGAGGCTCTGCGTGGCATCGACGCCGCCGAAAAAGTCAGCCGTGCAATCCACTTCAATCGCTGAGGAAAAGGTCGCTCTGCGCCGTCAGGTGCGTGCCCAGCTGGCCGCCATGCCGGAGCAGGTGCGCCTTGCGGAGGACGAGGCACTCTTTGCCGCTTTTCTCGCCCATCCCCAAGTACAGCGGGCAAACACCCTGTTCTTGTTTTATGGCGTGGGGACGGAGCCCCGCACCTGCGCTTTAATTGACCGGCTGCTGGCCCTGGGCAAGACCGTTGCCCTGCCCCGTATGCTGCCCGGCAATCTCATGGACGTGTTGTGTTACTTGCCCAACCGCCCGCTTGTCCAAAACAAATTCGGACTGTGGGAGCCCGATGAAGCTTGTCCCGCCCTCTCACCGGACGAAATCGATCTGGTGCTCGTTCCGGCGCTGTGCTATGACAGGCGCAACTTCCGGCTTGGTATGGGCGGCGGATACTATGACCGCTGGCTGGAACACTACCACGGCACAACCGTGGGTCTGTGCCGGGCATCTCTGCTGGCAGAGCGTCTGCCGGTTGAGCTCCATGACCGGCCCGTGGATTTGGTCCTCACTCCATAACGAGCAAGGGCGGAGCCAAAGCTCCGCCCCCGTACCGTTTAGCAGCCGCAGCCGCAATCGTCGCCGCAGCCGCAGCGGTTCCCACCGCAGCCGTAGCCGTTTCCGCAACCGTTCCCGTAACCGCTCCCGTTGCCGCAGCAGCAGAACAGAATGATGATCAGGATGATGATCCACAGACAGCCGCCGTTACCCCAGTTGTTACCACACATGTAACTTCACCTCATTCAAAATAGTCACCCCACCGCTTGCGGTCAGGTGCCGTACCATCCCATACTATGGCACGAACCTGTCCCCTGTTCCTATACCATGCTTTTTATTGTCAGGAGTTGAGCTTATGTCACAGGAGAATCGGACCCCCAGCAAGGCCAAACGCCGTAAACGCAACACCGGCCGCACTGCCAGCATCACTACCCTGTATATCGTTTCGGTGCTTTGCGTGTCCATGCTGCTGGCTTCGCTGCTTTGGATCGCCGCCAACGATGTGCTGGCCCTGAACAAACCCGAACATTCCGCCACTATCGTCCTGCCGGATGAATACTTCTCCATCCAGACCAAAACCGACGAGGACGGGCACAGCACCACCACGTACAAGGCCAACATCGGCAAGGTCGCCCGTCTGCTGAAGAAGAACGACCTGATTGAATTCACCTGTCTGTTCCGCCTGTTCTGCAGCGCCACCGACGGCGAGAAAATGCTGCGACCCGGTGCCTACCTGCTCAATACCGAGATGGACTACCGCTCGCTGGTTGCCGGTATGGGCCCCCGCTCGGATAGCCGTGTGGTCGTGGAGGTCACCATACCTGAGGGCTACACGTTGGCGCAGACCTTCCAGCTGCTGGAGGAAAAGGGCGTTGCCAGTGCCCAGGTGCTGACCGAGCTGGCCGCCAACTATAACTACAAGTTCTCCTTCCTGCAGGACATTCCCCTGGGCGATGCAAACCGTTTGGAGGGTTTCCTGTTCCCCGACACCTACGAATTTTATGTCAACCACGATCCCAAGTACGTCATCAACAAAATGCTGCAGAACTTCGATGCCAACTACACCGAGGATATGCGCACCTTTGTCAAGAACAGCCAGTACAGTCTGCGGGAATACCTGACCGTGGCTTCTATGATCGAGCGTGAGACCGACGGCACTGACCGGAAAAAGATCGCCTCCGTTATCTTCAACCGTCTGCAGAACCCCCACTCCTCCGCCGGCACCAACGGCTATCTGCAGGTGGATGCCACGCTGGTCTATATCACCGGAAAGGTCCCCACCGAGGCGGACAAATCCATTGACTCTCCCTACAACACCTACAAATACCGTGGTCTGCCCCCCACCCCCATTGCCAATCCGGGCATCGCATCCCTGAAGGCCGCTCTCAGTCCCGAGAAGACCGGTTACTATTACTACGCACTGGGCGACGACGGAAAGCACAAGTTCTTCAGTGACTACAGCAGCATGCTCAACTGGATGAACACCCAGAACCTGTATAAGAAATAAGTATATTGCGCCGCACCGATGCCGCAGGGCATCCCGGCGGCCTGGTGTGGGGAGGGTGGTGTA
>JAZSAQ010000038.1:0-34291 GCA_045601985.1 Lawsonibacter sp.
GCCCATGGAAATGAGGTTATCGGAAAAACGTCCCACCAGGGGATTGGCGGTAATGCCGCTCTAGCCGCCGCTGCCCCCGCATTTCAGGCCCACCCGCAGCCGGGAAACCGGGATCTGAACCGGGGCAAACCGGGCTGCATATTCCTGCAGCTGCCGGATCAGCGCCATACCGGATTCGATCTCGTCTTCCGCGTCCTGGCAGTTGAGGAATTTCACCCGTTCCGGGTCATATTCCCCCAGAACTTCCTTAAAAAGTTCGATATTGTTGTTTTCACAGCCAAGGCCCAGCACCAGAACGCCGGCAGCGTTGGGGTGGTTCACAAGGCCCCGGAGGATCTTCTGGGTCACCAGCTGGTCATCCCCCAGCTGGGAGCAGCCGAAGGGATGCGGGAAACACAGGGCACCGGTCCGGGCGGCAATCTGCTCGGCCACCTTGTTCACGCAGCCCACAGTGTTCACGATCCACACATCGTTGCGGATGCCCACATCGCCGTTCCTGCGCACGTAACCCATAAAGGTCCGGTCCGTATCACCGGCGGGGATATCATAGAACTTTGGGGTGTAGGTATAGGTAAGGTTGTCCTTCAGGTTGGTCTTTACGTTGTGGGTATGTACGTGCTCCCCCTTTTTGATGTCGCAGGTGGCGTGGCCGATGGGGCAGCCGTATTTGATGATGTTTTCCCCGGCTTTGATGTCCCGGTCGGCGTACTTATGCCCGTCGGACAGGTTCACATCCACATTATCAAGCTTGTTGATTTTCATAGCAATACACCCTTTACAGATACTTCTTGATTTCGTCGGCAAGGAAGCTCAGATCCTCGTCCCACAGGTCAGTATTACGCAAAATCTCTTCCACCGACGCACGCTTCATAAAGTCCATAACAGCCTCATCGTCGTTGGGCTCGCCGTTCTTGTAGAACTCGATAAGCCGGGCAAAGGAGAACAACAGTTTCTCCGGCATCCTGCCGCAGCGCTTGATGTACTCCAACAGAGAGGGCAGCACACGCACTTTGAACTTGCTGACGGAATTCAGGGCGATGGAGGCGCAGAAATGGCGGATATAGGGGTTGGCAAAGCGCTCAAACACACTGTCGGCATAGGACAGCAGTTCCTGCTCGGGCAGATCAAGGGTGGGGATGATCTCCTCATAGACACAGGCCTTAACGAAGGTGCTCATGGTTTCGTCCTCCATGCACTCCCCCACGGTTTCCACCCCCCGCAGCAGGGCGTAGGGGATCATGGCGGTGTGAGCGCCGTTGAGGATGCGTACCTTACGGGTGCGGTACATGGTCATGTCGTCGGTGACGATCACGTTCAGGCCGGTCTTATCAAAGGGGATTTCCAGCACCTTGTCGGCCGGGCCCTCAATGACCCAAAGGTGGAAGTATTCTGAAGTGTTCAGCAAGTTGTCCTCGTAACCAAGATTCAAATCCTCCCCCCTGGGGAAGCCGGTGTTGATGCGGTCCACCAACGTGTTGCAAAACACGTTTTCATTCTCTACAAAAGCCTGAAAATCCGTGCCAAGGCCCCACTCGCCGGCATAACGCAGCACCAGCTCCTTCAGGGTATCGCCGTTCCGGTCGATAAGCTCGCAGGGCAAAAAGATGAAACCGGGCAAGCCAAGATCGAATCGCCGCTTCAGCAGAGCGGTCACCTTCGCCGGAAAGGATTTCTGGGGACGATCCTCAAGTCTGTCCTCTTCGGCATAGCTGATGCCCGCCTCCGTGGTATTGGAGATGACGAACCGGAAATCGGGATTTTCCGCTAAAGCGAGATAGGCTTCGTAGTCCTCGTAGGGGTTGACACAGCGGGAGATGACATCGATTTGTTTGGTGTCCACGCCCTCCACGCCACGGATCACGTGGGTGTACATACAATCCTGCTCCTGCAGTATATGGCACATTCCCCGTTCGATGGGCTGGACTACCACAACACTGCCGTTCCAATCCGTCTGCTCGTTGACGAGCTGCAGCATCCAGTCACAAAAGCCACGCAAAAAGCCGCCCTCACCAAACTGAATAACCCGCTCCACACGCTTGGTTTTTTTGATTCCCGCAAGCATCGCAATTCTCCTCCCCGCCGTGCCGTCGCACTGCAATCAGATTTCACCATCATCATACAGCAAATTAAACCCATATTCCTTTGAAAATATGCTGTCTTTCGGATATTTTCTTGATTTTTTTGTCATTTGTGTTATGATGGATAAAAGAATTTCCGCTAAGGAGGCGGTTTGCATGACCGTCAAACGAAATATGGGTGACTCCGGCATTACCACCGAGGTTTCCCGGCCCTTTTCCACCCCCTTCCCCCAGGCCGCCAGTCGGTTCTACTACGACCGGGCCCAGCGCAGTAGCGTTACCTCCATGACCAACGGCCACTACCACAACATGTACGAGATTTATTTCCTCGCCGCCGGTCGGTGCCGCTACTTTATAGAAAGTAAGCTTTTCGAAGTGGAGGCCGGTGACCTTGTTCTCATCCCACAGGGCACCATCCACAAGACCATCTATTGGGACGTGGCCACCGACCGTCATCTGCTGAACTTTTCCGCATCTTATATCCCCGCCGCCCTTTCTGTCGAGGTACGTGCGCTGTTTGCCCGAATCCTCTACCATCCGACCAAAGAGCTGCTCCCCGCCATCACAGCCGTTTTCGGCAGGATTGCCGCAGAGCAGCGAAACACGGATGCCTACTCCAAGCTTTTGCTGAGCAGCTATATGACCGAATTGTTTTCCCTTTTGTTGCGGACTCCCTCCGCAGATAAAATCACCCGTCGGACCGACACCCCCATCGAGCACGCCACCCAATACATCTCTGCCAACTATCAGACCCCCTTAACGCTGGAGCAGGTGGCTGCCCAATCCAATCTGTCCCCCAGCTACTTCTCCCGCCTGTTCAAAAGCACCACCGGCTTCGGCTTTAAGGAATACCTGACTCTGCTGCGCCTGAAACAGGCACAGGCCCACCTGATCCACACCGATATGTCCATCTGCCAAATTGCCTATGAATGCGGCTTTAACGACAGCAACTATTTCTCCTGCGTATTCAAAGAGTTCAACGGCATCTCGCCTCTAAAATACCGCAAGGAAAACCGTGCCCGTACCGACAAGTAGTTCGCTTATATGTATTTTTGTGTATTTCACGCAAAATCTCAAATGGCTTTTTCGGTCAAACCACTTGCATTTTCGCAACCGCTATGCTATGCTCCAAGCAAGAAACCTCAAATATTGCAGGTTTCTCCTCTCTTTTTTGCGCATTATGGATTATTTGATATATTTTATGGATTTTTTGATATGTTTTATGAATGAGGAGGAGATTGCATGGATCCGAAAACCCACTATACCCCCACAGAAACCGGCTATGCCATCAACGGCAGCTGCGAGTTGTTTAACCGAACTCTTTACGGTTCCCACAAGAACGACGAGGAAACCGCCCGTTTCTTCACCTTCGCCGGTGATGCCCCCCAGTTCATGGGCACGGTCACCGACTGGGCTGTGAACCCTGTCACCTATCAGGAAAAGTCCGGCGTGCTGGTCAGCGGTCTGGCCATTACCCCCGGTCGTCCCGCCGGCTTTTACTACACCGACAAAATCGACCAGACCTCTCGCTGGTTCCATAACTCCGAGGACGTGCTGGCCGAATTCAAGAACGGCTGGATGGAGTACGAGCTGAGCCAGATTTCCTCCTGGTTCCCCGACGTCGACGTGAAGATCGAGGCCTACCCCCTCCTGCCCGAGGATGGCTATCTGGTCCACTACCACATCACCACCAACCAGCGTTGCTTCTTCGCCGCCGGCTTCGGCGGCATCACCGAGATGCAGGGCCGCTTTGAAATGAAGGGCGAACCTCGTCGTTACTTCACCGCCGACAATGCCAAGGGCAACACGGTAGAGCTTGGCCGCAACCGTGCCTTCATCAAGCACACCGACGGCAAGACCATGCGGGTGGCCACCAGCTTCGATGCCGAGTTCGCTCTGGGTTCCGCCAAGGCCATGGCCGACATCTACCCCAGCGTCTTCCTGGGCAGCTCCCCCGAGAATGAGGATGATCAGGTGGTGCGTATCTCCGCCCCCATCGAGCCGGGTCAGGTACTGGACGGCTACATCATCGCCATCCGGGACGAGGACGAGTCCGTGCTGGACAAGTGGCTGGCTATGGAGGACCCCATCGCCTACATCAAGTCCCAGATCTACGCCAAGTTTGCTTGCATCGACGTGGACACCCCCGATCACCCCATGGACCTGACCGTGGTGCCCAACGTCATTGCTCTGGACGCCTCTTGGCATAAGGATGCCTTTAACCACGGCGCCTTCGCCTACCACAATCCCTATTTGGGCTGGCGCAACTGGTACGCCCCCACCGCTATGCACTGGAACGAGCGAGTGGAGAAGACCATCGATATGTGGACCAGCTACATCACCCACGGCGACCCCAAGGACGAGAAGGTCGTCCACGACACCAACCCCACTCCCGAGGGGCAGCTTGGCTGCGCCTCCTCCCGCTCCTTGATTGAAAACGCCGTAGGCCGTCTTCCCGCCTACTTCGGCCCCAAGGGCGAACCCCTGTACGGCCCCTACAATATGCAGGAGTGCGCCCTGGACATGATGCTGTACTACATTGAGTGGTCCGGCAACTTCGAGTTCGCCGCCAGACACTTCGACGATATGTGTGCCATGGTGGACTTCGAGACCCGTATCTTCGATCCCGATGATGACGGTCTGTACCAGAGCATGCTGAACACCTGGATCTCCGACGGTCACAACTACAACGGTGCCGGCTGCACCCAGGCCACCGCCTACAACTACCGTGCCAACCTGGTCCTGTCCCGGATCGCCGAGAAGATCGGCCGGGACGGCAAGCGCTTTGCCCAGCGTGCCGAGAAAATCAAAAAGGCCCTGGAGGAAAAGCTGTGGATGCCTCACGAGGGTGTTTACGCCGAAAGTCTGGACACCGTGGGCAACCGCCTGATCCACCCCGCCGTGGAGCTGCCCACCGTCTACCACCCCATCGATTCCTTCATGGTAGACCACCGCAAGGCGTACCGTACTCTGCGCTACACCGAAAAGCACCTCAAGAGTATCTCCACCCCCGGTCGCGGCGGTCGCCTGACCTACTCCTCCAACTGGTTGCCCAAGCAGTACTCCAACTGCGGCCTGTTCCCCTCCGAGAACGCTCATCTGGCTCTGGCCTACTTCCAGATCGGCCTGAAGGAGCAGGGCAAAAATCTGCTGGACGGCATCACCGACTGCTTCTTCACCGGCCGCAACCCCGGCATGGCCCCCCATATCCAGTCCAACCGTTGCACCAGCGACTTTGGCGACTCTGACTTTACCGACACCTCCAGCATGTACCTGCGCATGGTCATGGAGGGTCTGTTCGGCATCCGCATCAACTCTGTGGAGGGCTACGTCCATATCCAGCCCAACCTGCCCACCGAGTGGAAACACGCCAGCCTGACCCTGCAGGACATCGGTCTGCACTACCACCGCCGTGGCAATGAGGAAACCTTCAACATCCACTGCGACCGCACCGAAACCAAGCGATTCCGCATCGCTATGCGCTCTGCCGATGTGGAGCTGGTTCTGCTGGACGGCGAGGTCGTTCCCTATGAGATTGAGGCCGGCGTCAACAACAGCTTTATCATCGTCAAGACCGACAAGGTGGGCAAGTTCCGCCTGCAGGTCATCCACGGCAGCGCCCCCATCCCCACCGTGGCCGTGGCCAACACCGTGCTGGCCGGCAACAAGCTGGTGGCCGAGGTCCGTGGCGGTACCCTCTCCGAGGTCTACGACGTGTCCGAGGTTCTGGAGAACATCACCCCCGTGGGCAACAAGGTCTACGCCGTGGCCAAGAACGTCCCCGGCGACCACACCCTGTTCCTGCGAGTGACCGCCGGCAAGTACAACGCCTGGCTGGCCGCCGACTACGACATCGTGGCCGAGGATGTGCCCGAGCTGCCTCTGGCGGAAAAACCCTTCCAGAGCGTGGACATCTCTGAATTCTTCAACTGCTGCGCCACCGAGCTGCACAAGCAGTCCTATATCTACCCCCTGCCCGAGGGCTTTACTATGCGTCTGTTCCGGAACGGCCGCGCCGCCCACAACTGGAGTCAGTGGGGTTACCGCGGTCTGCACGTGGATGACACCGGCCTGCGCAACTGCGGTGGCACCATCGTGTCCCGCTCCGGCATCCCCTTCGCCACCCCGGCCGAGGGTAACAACCTTGCCTGCGTGTCCATCTACGAAAACTTCCCCTCCGCCACCACCTTCCCCCTGACCGGCAAAGCGCAGGAGGTCGCCGTGTGCTTCGTCGGCAGCACCTACTGGATGCACACCGGCGTGGAGAACGTCCGTTTCACCATCACCTATGCCGACGGCACCACCGAGGCCACGCCTCTGGTCTATCCCATCGACATCGATGACTGGATGACCTCCGCCCTGACCACCGAGTCGGAAAACCTCTACTTCAGCAACTTCAACCACGCCACCGTCAAGCGCTTCCGCGTCAACCCCGACAAGGAACTGGCCTCCATCAAGGTCGAGGCCATCGCCAACGAGGTTATCCTCGGCGTGGTAGGCATCAGCATCAGCCGCTGAGTCCCAAATAAAAAATGCCCCACAGCCATTGGCTGTGGGGCATTTTTTATTGATTCAGTCCTTCCAGTGCTTTGCGGAATCCCTCAGCACAAACGGCATCCACACCGAGCTTGGGTCGGCCTTTCAAACGGTACTCCAGGTCAGCACCCTCGCCGGCCTCATAGCCGCCCTCCGCAATCACCTTGTCGCTTGGAATGTAGGCAATCGCATCGTTGTACCCAAAACACAAAATCTGCTTGCCGGGGAATGCGTCTCGCAACGCATTTTGCAGACTGACCACCGGCTCACCGCCCATAGAGAACAAGTAAAAGTCCGGGTTCAGCCGCACCACGCCGCAGTTCAGGGTAATGGCATCGGGCAGTTGCTCGTAATGCTCCACCACGTAGTCGGCGCAGGACCACATCAGGCGGAAGCTGTTTTCTCCGTTCTCCCCCTGATTGACGGTCTTGGCAAATGTCCCGCCGGTTTGACCCAGCCGGGCACCGTACTTTTCCAGTTCCTTCTCGTAAAACTCCCGCCCGTTGGGTTCCAGCGGCAACTCCACCGTAAAGGCACAGCCGGCCAGTTCAACCGGAACAGCTTGCCAATTCGTGCCGGCCATCCGTTCCCGGACAGCCGCCACCATGGCCCGGGCCACGTCGTCGATCTGCTCATGGCTCATGGGGGCAAACCGGTCCCCCCCATCCACCACACCGGCCTTCAGCTTGGTGTCTGCACCAAAACCCTGAAAAAACAGAGCCGTGCAACCGTAATACTCCGCCTCCAGCAGGGTGCACAGCCGTCCGGCATACTCGCCGGAAATTTCGTGCAGGCCTTTGCCGTTGGACAGGTGACAAGCAAAGCTGGTCAGCAGGGCACAGTCCTTCCCCTTCTCGTCCCGCAGACGCAGCAAATACAGGTTGGGATCCCGATCGCCGTCGGAGTTAGGGGCAAACTTGGTCTTGCCATTGCCTTGGGGCAGGCGGCGGGACATATTCCAGTCCCCCTCCACTGCAGCAAAGTCCATTGTTCCCCTGCAGGTATTCAAAAACGCCCGGTCGATACAGGCCCGACACCGCTCCAGCAAAAACGCCTCGTAGCTGTCGGTATGGTAGTGCATATCGTATCCCCGTACCGCAGGGCCAAAGTGGGTGTGGGAGTAGCTAACGTGCAGATTACCGCCCTTCACACCGTACGCTTCCTCTGCGTAAGCACGCAGGTTGTCCGTCAGCGTATCGTCGTGGAACAGCAGGTCAACGCCCATCAGCACCACCCGTTCCCCCTTTTCGTCCTCCAACACGAGGGTGCGGACATACAAATCATCATGAATCCTCTCAAACGGCACGCCGAACACTGGTCCAAAGCCGATGATTGTAGTACGTTCCCTGGGGGTAATGAGTTCCTTGGCCGCACCAAAGGTCAAACAACAGGTCGGTATATCCATTCTCCTCACTCCAAACTCTGCAACGTTCAGGTTCGCTCACAGCCGAAGCTGTAAATATCCTCAATGATGCCTACGGCACGGCTCCCCTCATCAGCTGTCAACAGAAGTTCTTCCCTGCCATGAATTGCGCCGATAAAATTGCCCAACTGCCAAGTGTACGGCTCCCAGGCGGGGACGGCATTGCTGCCCGCTGTGGCAACGGAGGCGGGGTCGCTGCTGTCAATCAGCCGCTTCCCGTCCACGATCAGCCTGTCGATGCGCCCCTCCACCAGCACCAGAACGCCACGGGTGCCGTTGATTTCCATCCGGCGTTCAAAGCCCGGGTTTGCGCAGGTGGATGCTTCAATCGTGCCGATCGCCCCGTTTTCAAACTCCAGTACCGACACCGAAGTATCCTCCACCTCAATGTCATGGAAGTGGGTGCGATTTTTAGCGTAAACAACCCTTGCGTCGCCCACAATGTACAATAACAGATCTACGCCGTGGATCCCCTGATTCATCAGGGCACCGCCTCCGTCCAGGGCCCTTGTACCCCGCCAGTTACTGCCAGCGAAGTACGCCGGGTCACGCCAGTATTTCATGGACAGGTCACAGAATACCAACTTGCCCAGCATCTGATCTTCCACGATTTTTTTGGCTTTCTTTATGTCGGGGAAAAAGCGCAGCTGGCAGATGGTGGTCAGCACACGGCCACATTCTTTGGCCACCCGGTCGATCTCTTTTGCCTCAGACCGGGTAAAGGCCATGGGTTTTTCCAGCACCACGTGCTTTCCGGCACGCAGAGCCTGAATCGCATTGTCCTTATGAAATCCGCTGGGCGTACAAACACAGATGGCATCGATTTGCTCGTCTGCCAACATAGTTTCGAAATCAGGATAGCAGGCAATACCGAATGTTTCGGCAAATTTCGCCGCACCGGGTAAATCTACGGAGGTCACGCCCACCAGTTCAGCCTCATCCATACGTTGAATTGCCTCAGCATGGGAGTTGGAGATCACTCCACTACCCAAAATACCGAATCGAATGATAGTATCCGACATCATTTATCCTTCCAATCTCTTATCCAGATTGCGAGCCCGGTGTTGGGACGGGGTCTCGCCGTAATACTGCTTATAACAGCGGGAAAAGTAGTTTTGATCTTCGAAGCCGCACCCGGTGGATATTTCGGCAATGCTCCGGTCTGTACCGGTCAGCAGAGCGTTTGCCACCCGAAGGCGAAAGTCACGCAGATATTCCATGGCGCTTTTCTCTGTCACAGCCTTGAACGTGCGGCAGAAATAGTGCTTGCTCACGCCGCACAGGGCAGCCAGCCGTTCCACCGTCAGCTTGTCAGCGTAGGAGGTCTTGATACACCGCAGCGCCGGGTCGATAACCGAGTAGCGGCGCAGGATGCTCTTTTCCGGTGCGGGGCGTTCCCCCTCTGCAAGTCCCCGACGCAGCAGCAGGGCAAAAAACTGGGTCAGCAGTCCTTTGATCATCACATCCTGCACCGGTTCATCCCGCCGCACCTCCTCGGCTGCCTGCATCAGCAGGCCGTGCAGTTGCTCATCCCCTGCAAACAGCGTCCGGAACACCTTGCCCCGGGTCAAAAACAGTTCCTGCAAATCAAGGCCCGGAATGCCGGCAAAGTAGTCCAGCGGCAGCATAAACAGGTGGTACTTTCCCGTCTCTGCTCCGGTGTCCACCGTGGCGTGGAACTCATAAGGGTTAATAACCACCACATCGCCGCCCTTCACACAGACAGTCTGCGATTCGATTAACAGGGTGGCTGCGCCTTCGTAAAAGCATTTGATTTCAATTGCCTCATGCAGTGCTGTCCGGTTCGATCTGTCTCCCGGTCGGTCAACACGGGACACATTGTCCGTGGTAATACGATACGTTTTGATTTCGGCCATAGAAAATCACACTCGTTTCGCCCCACGGGGCAGAAATTTACTGGTTCACAAAGCCGTACCAGCGGCCGGCCTGCGTGCCGTCCAAACCACCATCGCCTGCATCCTTCTGCATCAGCTGATCACGGTTCTCAATCACATTGCGGAACACGTCTACATACCGGTCAATCAGTTCCTTGTCAAACTTCTTGATCCAGGGCATGGAAATGCAGTACTTCTGTTCCACATCGTCCAGTGCGGGATCCAGTTCCCGCACATCACGCCGGGCGTTCTCCAGCCGGCTGGGACCGCCACAGTGGTTAAAGTCAAAGGTCTTGAAGTAGTTGTGACGGTGCAGGGAGTAGTTCACGCCGTCGTAGCAGTTTCCGCCCCAGCCCATCTCCTCGCTGACTGCCTTGGCAAACACCTTGACGGGCAAACCACCCAACTCCTCGGGATAGTAGCGTGCCGCAGGGGCATAGAAGCCCGCCATGTTGGAGCCGGTGGACTCATCCACACGGATAGGCTTCAGACCGGGCAGCTGCTCCAGCTGGTCATAAAAATAGTTCATAGCCTTGCGGATCTCGGAACAGCGCTCGTCATAGTACTTCAACTGCACCCGCCCGATGGCGGCACACAGCTGGTTCACACGCCCCTTCACGCCACCCAGCGCAATGTGGAAATAGGGTTTGAGATCCTCACTCTCGGTAATATAGGTTCCGTTATTGCGCTCGTAGTGTCCGTAAGCCAGGGCACGCTCGTAGATCTTCGTATCGTTGGTCACCACCATGCCCATCTCGCCGGCCGCAAAGGACTTCGTGCTCATCAGGGACATGGCCGCCACATCACCGATGGTGCCCAGTTTGCGTCCCTTGTACAAACCGCCCTGGGCATGAGACACGTCCTCAATAACTTTCAGGTTGTACTTCTTGGCGACAGCCATGATGGGATCCATGTCACAGGGATAGCCCAGATAGTGTACTGCCACGATGGCACGGGTCCTGGGAGAGATCAACCGCTCCAAATCGGCGGGATCCATGCTGATCATCTCATCCACATTGCAAAACACGGCAGTAGCACCGAAAATGGTGGCAGGCACCACGCTGGCCCAATAGGTCTTGGTTGTACAGATAATCTCATCGCCCTTACCAAGGCCAATACCGAACATCGCAGCCGCCAATGCCATAGTGCCGTTGCAATAGGCCACAGCGTGCTTCGTGCCGTTCCATGCGGCAAACTCTTTCTCAAAAGCCTGGGTGATATCGGTGTTGGAGAAGTTGTTGGTACGAATAATCTCCAACGCCGCCTCCTCATCCTCCCGGGTGATAATGGGCCACTGTCTGGCAGCATTCAGCCGTTCCCGGTCTTTCTCGGTGAATACGGGCTCGCCACCCAAAATTGCCAGCTTCTTCATAACGAACTTCCTCCTGTCTAAGTTTTGATTGCAGTTAGGTTTTCTGTATTCATTATAGGTCTGGCAAATCAAAAAACAATGCACCCCATTGGCCAAAGTTAGCATTGTATTGCCCTTTTGTCAATTCACTTTTCGCCTTTTGGTTCATTTTACTCTTCATTGGTATAGCAAAACCCCGCAGTCCGAACAGACTGCGGGGTCTTGCTATGGAAAATAGAGGAGAAGAACGCAAATTAAGTTCAGCTGCGCAGGTAGTTGGTCAGCATCTGCGCCGTCTGGGCACGGGTAGCCTGTTCGGTGGCGTTGGTGAAGGGTACATTCTCAAGGATGCCCTTCTCCACCGCCCAGCGCAGGGCGTTGGCCGCCCAGTCGCTGTGGCCGCCCGCCTCGCCGAGGTCACCGAAGCCGGCGGGGGTGTTGGTGTAGTTCCACAAGATGCCCGCCACCTGCTCGATGGTCACGGCATCCTCGGGCTTAAACACACCGCCGCCAAAGCCGCTGACCACGCCACGGTTGCTGCCCCAGGTGACTGCGTTGTTGAACCACTGGGTGGCAGGCACGTCGGAGAAACTGTGGGTCAGGCCGTTCAGGGCGGGCTGACCCTCCTTATTGTACAGCACCTGCACCACCATGGCACGGGTCAGGGTGTCGTTGGGGCCGAACTGCTCGGCGTTGTAGCCGGACATGATGCCGTTCTCCACGGCGAAGCCGACGGCATTGTAGTACCAATCCGTCTTGGCAACGTCGGAGAAGCTGATGTTCTCAGCAGAGCGCTTCAAAGGCTCGGTCAGCTCGTTGAAGTAGAAGTCATCCACGTACAGCACGTCGCCGGTACCAGAGGTGGCCTCAGTCTGCATAAACTGGACGGCAGTGATCTCACGGACCACGTCCTCTCTCATCTCGCCGAACATATACTCGCCGGTCTCCAGCTTGATGTCGCTGACGAACTTGCCGTTGACGTAGAGTTTGCCCATATTGGCAGCGATGTCAAAGCTGACGGCGTAGTCATTCCAGCTACCGGGTTCCACCTTGCCCACGGGGACGATCTCGTTGTCGTAGCACACGGCCACGGTACCGTCGCCCTTGACAGCGATGGCAGCCAAAGCGTGCTGCATATGCACGAAGTTGTAGCCGGCCTTCAGTTCCATCGTGAAGTAATCGGTGTTGGTGGCAGGCACCATCATCTTGGCACCAACCGTACCGTACTTCATAGAGGGGATCTGGCGGGTGGCGTGAGCTATACCGCCGGAACTCCGGTCGGACAGCTTCATGCTGCGCATACCGGAGACGGAGGCTTCCTTGCTGTTCTCCAGCACGATGCCGTCCACGGTCATCCAGCCCTCAAACTTCAGGCTGGCAGACTCAAAGTCGTCGTAGCCGCCCTTGGTGTAGTTGATCATGTCGTGGAAGTCCTCGGCCAGGAAGCCGCCGGTGGCAGGCTCCTTGAAACGGCGCAGCTGGCTGCCGGCGTAGAAGGCAACATAGGCATCCTTGCCGTCCTTGGTGAAGGTGATGCCGGGCTGGAACATATGGCTGTACATCTCTTCCAGGCCGTCGTAAGAGGTGGCGAAGGTCAGATCCACAATATGGTCAAAGGTCTGGTAGTTATCGCTGGTGGTGGCCAGATGGACGGGGGTACGGCGGTAGGAGAAGGCGCCCACGCCGTTCATACTGGTCCACAGCAGCAGCCGCTGACCGTTGTACTCCTTCATAACGGGAGAGGTGTTGGAGGCGATGACCTTGGAGTAGCCGGCCTCCCAGGTGGCACCGTAGTCGCTGGAGTAGGCCTCGTAGAAGTAGAAGTTACCCTCCTGCTGGGCACGCATGAGGCGGTAGAGTCTGCCGTCATCCAGCTGAGTCAGAGAGGACTCGGTCACGCCGTTCTCGGCGTTGGCCTTGGCATCCAGATCCATGTAAATGGGCTCGCCGCAGATCCAGCTCTCGCCGCCGTCCTTGGAGTAGTAGGTGGTGGTGCAGTTGAACTGCGTCGCATTGTTGGTACCGTTACCGGACAGCACGTAGTCCACGTTGGGGCCCTTGCCGTCGGCGTCACGCAGCTTGATACCGTCACAGTAGGTTATCTCGTAGAAGATGGCGGGATCGGCGTTCTGCAGCATGGCGTCGTTGTCCTGAACCGGCTCCAGAATGGGGTTGGTCAGGAACACGGGCTTGGACCAGGTGTAGCCGCTGTCATCGGTGTAGGACAGAACCAGACGGTACTCGGTCACGCCGCCCTTGCTCTTGCCGCTGTAGGAAATGGCCCACACACGGCCGATTTCCTCGTCAACCAGGAAGCCGCCAAAGCCCAAAGCACGGCCGGAATAGTCGCTGTCCTTCATCACAAACTCGGGCACGGTGCTGAAGGTGCGGCCGCCGTCGGTGGAGCGGACAAAGCCGGTATTGCCCCGAGTGTCGGCGGTGCGGCCGGCCACGATGATGTCGCCGTTGGGCATGGTGACGGGACGGCCGTGAGAACCCAGGTTGTGGTCACGGGTGAAGTCGGTGATGGTGATGTTGCCGTAGGTCACCTCAAAGACGCTCTCGGCGTCGGAGAAATCCTCGGCAGAGCTGCAGCCCCAGTGGGCGGTGACGGTGGCGGAGCCACCCTTTACCATCTCGGGAATGCTGACGTAGAAGCCGTCCACGCCGTTGTACCAGTAGGCCAGCTGACGCTCGCCCATGGTGAAGCGGAAGTCCACGCAGCTGTTCTTGTACTGACCGGCCTTGGCGCCCAGATCCGCAAGGGAGATGAACACGGGATAGTCCTTCACATCCTTGCCGGTGGGGTTCTTGACCGTGTAGTCCGCCCTGTGGGCAAAGCCGCCGGCAGAACCCACCAGATTGGGGTTATAGCTGACGGTCATCATGTCGGACACGGCGTTGTAGAAGCTGGGCAGAGTCCCCATCTCGTCCAGGTCGTCGTGGTGGTTGTGGACCTTGACGTAACGTGCAGTCTCGTTCAGGTTATAGATGGTATATTCCTTGCCATCCTGATGCAGCAGCCAGTTGTAGACCTTGGTAAAGGTCTTGCCGTCGTTGCTGACGTACACGCTCAGGTGCTGCTTGTTCACTCGGGACACGTCGTCAAAGTCGTACAGAGTGATGGTATTGACCTGCTTGGAGGAACCCTGATCCACCACAAGGCTGTTGTGGGTGGTGTCGAAGTACTCAAAGCCGTTGCCGCCCCACTGGGTCACCTGACCGGCACGGGGATCCTCGTCCTTGACGATCAGGCCTACAGTGCCAAGGTTCTTGGTGCCCTTGGTCTGGAACGTAAAGGTCTTGGACACGCCCACGCCGTCGTAAGTCACGGTGGCGATCAGGTCGAAGTACAAAGGCTTGTCACTGCGGGTGACCACGCCGGTTTCCAGATTGACGTTGGTGGCCTCCTTGCCGGTGACCTTGTCGATAGCCTTCCATGTCACAGTGCTGGTCAGGCCTGTGTTGGTGTCGGAGATGGACTTCACCAGATACAGGTGGGTCACGTCCTCGGGGTCCTCACCCAGCAACACGCCCTCCTGCGTAATGTTCTCCATGGCGCTCTCGGCGGCGCCGCGGGCGTCGGTAAACATGGTCTGAGTCCACAGCATATCGTGGACTTCCACGTTCAGGCCGCTGAGTTTTCCGTCAGCATCGGGATCGCGGTCATAGTTCATAGCCTGCAGGATCAGGCGGGGCATGTGCAGGTTGTCGCTAATGGTAAATGCAGTGCGGTCCAAAGCCGGGAATCCGCCCACCTGCTTGTCATTGACGTACAGAGTGGGGTTCAGCCCCTCGTCCACGGAGAAGCGGATAACGGCACGCTCACCGAAGTCGATGCCGGTGTCCATAGAGGTAGTATAGCGGCGGTTCAGCACGTCCATAATGACGTTCTTGTTGCCGTCACTACGCAGGCAGAAGCGGGTCTGCAGACCGGGCTGACGAATCTCCCAGTTCAGACCGCGCCAGCCAAGGGTGCGGGTGTTGTGGGGCAGGGACTCGATGGTCAGGTCGATGACGAACTCGTATGCGCCACCCTCATAGTTGATCAGAGGGGTGTGCATCTGGTAATACTCGCTGCCGGTAAATCCGTCCTCGGTGTTGATATCATAAGCGCCGTTTCCCTGCACCACCTCGGTGCCGGTCAACTTGTTGTCGGCAACGGAGTAGTCCTTGGTGTTCATATCGTCGCAGGTGTCGCCGAAGACCACCACGGTAGCCTGCATCGTCAGCTTACCCTGCAGGGTGGAGGTGCCGCCGGCACCCACCACTTCCAGCTTGTAATCGGCACTCACGCCGTTGCCGGGGGTCAGACCCAGCTCGGCGTGGGGAATGCGCCACTCCATGGTCTGGCCGTCGCCCACCACCTCGCCGAGCGTTGCGGTGTTGGCGGCAATATCAGCAGACATGGTCCTGCCGTTGACAGTCAAATTCAGTGCATTGGGACGGCTGGCACTGAACATCTGGGCGCCCACATACAGGTAGTTGGCGTCCCACATAAAGCCGGTGCCTGTGGCAATGGCACCGGAAGCGCCCTGGGTGCGATAGGGATTGTACCAGTGGTTTTCCTTCAGCTTGCCATCCAGAGTGATTTTATCGGTGTTCAGGTAGGCAATGGCGTCCACCTTGCCGTCGCCGGCGGTGATCTGCTGCTCCACAACGGACAGCACGGTGCCGCCGAAGGTCAGGTCGCTGGTGCGGGTCTCACCGGCAGAGGTAACAGAGAAGGGCAGCTTTCCCTCGGGCAGCAGGCTGCGAGGCACCTTGATTTCGTACTGGCCCTTGCCGTTGCCGGCAATGGAGGGACCGGAGGTAAAACCAAGGGCGAAGGTAGGCTTGGCGCCCAGCTTTGCGGTACCCTTCTGCTCGCCGAAGGTGAAGTTTACCTGCTTCTCATCGGTATTCAGAGCGATGTACAGATTGTCCGCATCATACAGCAGGCCGTATCGGGTGCCGCCCACGGCGTAGGGCATGGACCACAGCACCTCGGCGGTGGAGCCGTCCAGAGTCAGGTCGGCGGAGTTGGCCATGGTGTTGACGGTAACCTGCTCGTTGGGGGCGTCCTGGGTAATCAGCAGGTCATAAACAGCCACATCGTTCTTACGGGTGCTGGTCATGTCGCGGCGGCCGGTGCAGGTGCTGAACATCACGCTGCCGGCGGCCGTGCGGCGCGTGGTCTGGCCAAACTGAGCCACGCTCTTGCCGTTGATGAGCACGTTCACGTTGAAGTTATCGTCCACCTTGAACTGGACAAACAGGTTCTTTGCCGGCAGGTCATAGCCGGTGTCGATAACCTGGGTCTGGTCGGCGTAGTTCTCGTACTGGCTGACCATAATGTTGCCATTCTTGTCAGCGGTAAAGCTGTGGCGCAGATAGACCTCCGCACGCACATCCACCGCAAAACCCACGATAGCCACGTAGGCACGCTGGTCCTCAGCAGGCACGTTCAGGTCATTGAAGTCGGCGGTAAAGGACAGCTCATAGCCGCGTCCCAGATCCATTCCCAGCTTCTCGGCGCTCCAGTTGGGCTGATGGAAGGAGTAGCCGTTGGCGGTCATCTCGCCGGTCTGGATGTGCAGAGAGCCGCCCTCACCCTGGGTGGCATAGACCTCGGCCATGCTGTTACCAAACTTGGTGGTGCCACCCTTGGTCAGCTTGGTAATATCGTCAAAGCTCTCGGCCAGTTTGACCGCCTTCTCGGCCATAACCAGCGTGCCGTTGTAGCTGTCGGCACCGATGGTGCAGGCAAAGTCCACCACACGGCCCACACTGTAAATCAGGTCGAGGGCGCCCATCGGAATCTCAAACTCGGCGGTGCCGTTCTGCATATCGAAGGCGGCTGCGCCGACCTTTTCGCCGTTCTGCAACACGGCGCCGGCGGCCAAGTCCACCTTGAAGTCCTTACCGTTGACGGTGAAGTCCATGCTCTTCTGCTCGGTCTTCAGGGCAACGTACAGGGCGTTCTGCGCGTTGAGCAGCGCAATGGGGGTGCTGCCGATCTTGTCACGCAGCAGCCAGTGCTCCTCACGCAGGGTACCGTCTACCGACACGTTCTCGTTGGTGTAGTAGGCCTGCAGAGGTTCATCCGTTCCCGCAGCGGAAACGGGGATCGCTGCGCCGGGAAGCATGGACACGACCATGACCAGCGCAAGCAGGAATGACATTGCTTTTCTCACTGTGCTTTCCTCCTCGAAGTAAAATGGGTGTTCCTGTGTTTTCCTCTATACCGATGATTTTACACTAACAAGCGCTATTTTTCTATAAACTTTTTGTTCTGTTCATTGCAATTATTGTTCTTTTCAGCCGTTGTGCGCCCATGCACATCCCAAAATTTGGTTTTGCTTCCATCCCATGTCTCTTTTGCAGAGGATTTGCGTGCTTCCTTTCGCACCCCGTTGTCCGTATCAACAAAGTATCGACCCGCAGTCCGGGACTGCGGGTCGTGTTTTTGGAATCTTCTTCCCACGCAGGGATATCGGTCTCCGTTTATCCCCACCCGGCTTTCACCCGTTCGAGGGCACGGATGCCCGCCAAAGAGAGTTCCTCGGTCATAACCGGACTGTTCAGCAAGCCCCGTTCCAGACACCAGCTGATGTGCTCCACCTCATAAACCAGCTCGTGCTCGCAGGGAAACTCCAGCATCTGCGTTTCGTTGCCAATGTGGAACACCGCTTTTCTTGCCTTCCAATACCCCGGCAGCTCCACAAAGCCCTTCTCACCGAAAATGCGGCAGGTATTATCCAACACCGCACGGGTGCTGTTTTTGGCACTGAACAGCACCCCCTGCTCCGTTTGTCCGGTCAGAATGTACTGCCATTCCACTCCATTGTCCAGCTTGCTCACCGCTCCCCGGATGTCCGTAATTTCACCAAACAACCAACAAAGCAACTGCACGGCATAGATGCCGCTGCTCAGCAGCGGGCCTCCGCCGGCTTCCTTATCAAACATCCATCCGTTGTAGGACGCAGGAAAACTGTGACTCAGCTCCACCATGGTGATCTGTCCCAGCTCCGCCAGCCGTTCCCGCACCGTCAGCACCGCCGGCAGAAACAGCATCTTCTGTGCCTCCAGGAAGAACAGCCCCCGCTCCCGGGCCAAGGCATACAGCTCTCGGGTCTGCACTTCGGCGGTGGTACACGGCTTTTCACAGATGACGTGCTTGCCGGCCAGCAGAGCCGCCTTCGCCCAGGGATAGTGCTGTGCGTTCACGTTGGAGATGTAGACGATATTCACCGTTTCATCCCGCAGCAGTTCTTCGTGGGAACCATAGGCCACAGGGATCCCCCATTCAGCCGCCTTCTCCCGTGCCTTTTCCAATGTGCGGGAGGACAGCGCTGCGATTTTCCCCTTTCCGCAGGCACGCACCGCCGCAATAAAACGGGGCGCAATCGAGGACGTGCTCAAAATGCCGTAACGAAGCTCCATAAACTCATCTCCTCATAGCATTGCGTTTGGATGTCCACATTATAGCACGCCTACAGCCGGGAATCCATTAAAAATGTCCCGCCGACATCAAGATGTGTTGAAACCCGTCGCATTGTATAGTATAATGTAAAATCATTTGTGTCGGAGGCAGAATTATGGGACGTATGTCGACAAAGAAAAACAAAACGCAGTACCAGCTTCTCCGGGAAGAACTTGGCTTTTCCAGAGAGAAAGCAAGTCATGAGATTGGCTGGATTTCCGCCGAGCGCATCGAAAAAATCGAAAACGAGCGTTCCGTCCCTCGCCCTGACGAAGTTTTGGCTCTGGCCGACGCATATAAAAAGCCGGATTTGTGCAATTACTACTGCGCCAACAAGTGCCCCATCGGCCGGGAATACGTTCCGGAGATCACGGTCAAGGACCTGCCCCAGATCGTGTTAGAGATGCTGGCATCGTTGAACGCGGTGCAGAAGCGGCGGGAGCGGCTGATTGAAATCACCGCCGACAGTGTCATTTCCGGCAACGAAATCGCCGATTTCGTCCGCATTCAGGAAGATTTGGAGCGCATATCCATTACAGTAGAGTCTCTGCAGCTTTGGTCGGAACACATGCTGGCAACCGGCGCCATCGACTTAAGTACATACGAGGCCCACAAAAAACAGAAATAACAAGCAACAAGAAAAGCACTCCGGTAAGCCGGGGTGCTTTTTCACCTTTTCGACAGGAATAGCCCGCTCTATTTCGGTTCTTGCGCACCTTGAGCCCGGCACACCGTCGGTCTTATAATAATGGCATGGCGCAAAACAAACATTTTTATCGAAAGGAGCAATTTTTATGATGAACGGCGGATACCTGATCGGCAACTGGCTGGAGAAGCAGCTGAAGAAGCGGGGTGTCAAGGGACTGAAGAGTCACCTGACCCAGATTGTCGGCGGCGGTTTGGCCGGCACCGTGACTGACCTGGTGGTCAAGGGTGCTGTTACCAAGGCCGTGTCCCTGCTCAGCGGCAAAATCGGCGCCCTGGCCGGTCCCATCGGCGTCGGCGTCGGTATGCTTACCGGCTGGCTGTAACCGTCCGGGTGCGGTGCCGACCCTCTCCGGCACCGCACCCACCCCAACCTTATCACACGGAACAACAAAGGAAGGAGAATACCATGAAAAAATTTGTGTCGGCGGCTGCTCCGGCCATGTGCTTCCTGATCGGATTTTTGGTCTGCGCCCTGGTCGCCCCCATGCTGCAGGGCGCAAATGACGGAGAGAGCTATCACAGCGCCATCGGTTCCATCTCCTTCCTGAACATTTTCTGGAACAATTCCTTGATGTGCTGCCTGTTCATCCTTGCCTGCGGAATCGGCAGCTGCATCCTTCTTTTAATCCAAGGCTTCACCTTCGGCAGCACCTACATCCTTTGGCTGGCCATGGGGAACCCAGCCGGTAACTTCTTCCGACTGTTCCTGCCCCATGTGGTATTCGAGTTTATTGCCATGACTTTGGCCGGACACCTAGGTTTTCGTCTGCTGGATTTCATTTTGAAAAAGAACCGTCAAAGCATTCAGACTTTGATGGACGAAACCAAGTGGTTGTTGGCGGCAGCCTTCGCCGCCGTGTTGATTGGTGCACTGGTGGAATGCTATGTAACCCCTGTGCTGTACACCATCGGTTGAACACACCGTGGAGGAATGTTATAATGTATAAACGAATCGTGTCTGCTTCGCTGGCCTTTTTCCCCTTGGTAGCGGTAAACGGGTACGGTCTGGCAGCCAGCTATTTCGAGCGGGGCAACAGCAGTGTCAACACCAATCTATGGGTGCTGTTTCTGTCCCTCTCCCTGCTGATTGCCATCAGCAAACTGTTCTTTGACTTTTTCCTGACCGTGGTCACAACCCGCTGTGTGGGTTTGGAGCCCGACAGCGGCAAAACACTATCCACCCTGTTGCACTGTATGCTCCCCCAGTGGGCCATCACCCTGGCCGGTCTGGTCTTGAGCCGCCTTCTGTTTGGCAACAGCGCCCAGATTTCGGACTTGATCCTGTTCGCCGTTGCACATACGGTGTACTACGGTTGTGCGGCCATTGCCCAGTTCAAGTCCACCGGCAAAAAGGCATTCTCCATGGTTTACGGTGCGGTGTGCCTTGTCTGTTGGATCTACGCAATCGTAACCCTTTTGGGCTTGCTGGCAAAGTAAGCCCTATCACTTAACTCAACCATACATTTTAGGAGGAAACTACTATGGATCATTACATTGCCGAATTCACAAAACTCGCCGCCCCCTGCACCGTCAAAGACTACTGTGTTTTTCTGGAGGAAAAAACAGGCTTCAACCGGTTCAACCCCTTCCTCGCACAGGAGCAGATGGTACTTTACATCACCAACCGTGGCACCTTCTGCGTCCGGGTGCGCGGCATGGGCGAGTTTTGCCCCCCGGAGCAACCGGAGCGTTTGGGTCTGCATGCAGCAGACAAGCGAATCTTCTGTCCCGCCATCAACAAGCAGTACAAGTTCGTACGCAAGTGGAAGGGCGGCTGCTTTGACCACTACCAGTCTTTTATCAAGGAGATTTAATCTCCGTCGTTTGAATGCGAGGTAATCGAAATGCTGACCGTTGAACATCTTTCTTTTTCCTACCCCCGCAAGCAGGTCCTGACCGACGTCAACTTTCAGGTCTGTGAGCATGATATTTTTGCGGTGCTTGGCCGAAATGCCGCCGGTAAAACCACCCTGATCAGCGTTCTGGTCGGCCTTCTGCAAAAGCAGGAGGGGCGTATTTTGGTCGATGAGCAGGAGCTTTCGGGCACCGACAGCGCCCGCTACTTCAGCGTGATGCGAAATCTGTCCGACTTGTATTTGAAAATGACCGCCTACGAGTATCTGTGTCTGGTCGGCACTCTGTACGACGTTCCCGGCAGCGAACTGCATGCACGCATCATGAACTTCGCCAAGCGCTTTGAGTTCGAGGAGCATCTGTACAAGAAACTCAGCACCTGCTCTTTGGGCACGAAAAAGAAGGTAACCTTCAGCGCCTGCATCATCCATCGCCCGAAGTTCGTCATCCTGGACGAGCCCTTCGACTCCATCGACCCGATCGTTTGCTATGAAATGAAGAACTACCTGACCGAATACGCCCGTACCGAAGGCACGGTGATTGTCACCTCCCATGCGCTGGATTTGATTCAAAACTTCTGCGCCAAATATATCATCATCCACGACGGCACCGTGGCCGCCAGCGGCAACATCCAGGGCAATGACCAGCGACTGGAACAAATTTTCATTGATGTGGTGGGTACAAATGAGGAAGATTAAAACGCTCACATGGTTCGCCGCCTTTTGTTCTCTGTTTCAGTACATGCGGGAACGAAAGTTTGGTGTCTATCTGTTTGCCAACGTCATCGGGGCGCTTGTCCCGCTGCTTCTGACGGTGCTGTTCCTCCGTGACCGGATTGCTTGGCCGGCCTTTGTTGGAATCACCGTGGCGGCTCGTCTGATGTTCGCCCCGCTGGACGAGTATTCCTGTGATGAATACTCTTACTACAAGCTCTCCTCTTTCCCCCTGCAGTTTTTGCATATGGTCTATGTGCGCCTGGTGGCTAAGACCGTGCAGATTTCCGAGTGGCTGGGTGCTGCGGCCATGGCCTATGTGTATGTGGTAACCTTCGGCGGTCTCTGGGGGGCGCTCCTGACGGTGCTGACCCTTGCCGCAATCACCCTGATTGAGGAGCTGACCTTTTACTTGATGTATTTGGTCCGGAACATCAAGCCGCTGGCAGCGGTCCTTGTCATCGCCTGCGTCGGTCTGGGTGTCGGTACGTTCCTGCTGCCCGCCGGCATGGACGCCGTAACCACCGCTGTAACGTGGGGCCTTCTGCTGGCTGCAAGCATCGTGGCAACCCTGTTGCTGCACCGCAATTTCCACAAATTCCACGTGCTCCCCTGTCGGATGGCAACCCACTCCCGTGTCAAAATGCCGCTATCCTCCCGCCTGATGGTGTCTGCTGCCGGCGGCTCGGTTCTCAAGCGGCTTGTGTGCATGGAATGGGTCTGTATGCTGAAGCTGAAATTCTGGAATCTGGTTTCCGCTTTGGGCTACGTAATCGTCTTCTCCGCACTGGACAGCTCCGAGAGCCTTTTGTACATCATGATTCAGTATTTCATCGTGGACTACTGTTTCCTCAGCGGCTTTAATTACTTTGCCAACATCAACGACCGAGAGGGTCTGTTCCTATTCTCCACCGCCGACATCAAAACCCAGCTGCGCAGCAAAACTCTGGCACTGGGCTCTGTATTGTTGGCAATCAGCACAGCGCTCACCCTTGTGCTGGGCATGGTATACGCAGTGGATTTCAAAACCATGGTGCTGACCCTTGCCGCAAGCCTGTTTTGCTGCAGTGTGATGCTGCTGGTCTGCGGCATCGTTTCCATCACCCATTTCCATTTGGAAGAATCCAGAAAGAAATACACCGTAAGCAATCTGATCATCATGCTGGTGCTTCTGATTATCTGCTCCGCCCTAACCGCACTCCTGCTGGCGGGCGGTGTACTGAGCGCCGTAAGTTTGGTCTTTATGGTCATTGTGGGCATCACCTGTCTGTACTTCTGCTTGGTAGACATGAGCTTGCTGGAAGCCCTTTTCCACCGGCACCGTGCCGGAATGATTGGCGCCCTGCAATCCTGACGCTCCCCAAAGCCTCTCTGTTTTAAGCAGAGAGGCTTTTCATTTGTGTTCCCAATTACTCTCATTCGAAGGTCTTTGCATATTTTTTCTCAATAAACACATCATGTTTCTCGACAAAGCTTCTGCGTTGTGGTAAACTTGCGGTATCCGGGAGAAAATTCCATATTTGGAACTCACAAATTTTATAAAAGAGGTGTTTTTTATGGCAAAAACTGTTCAGGATATCCTTGCAATGATCAAAGAAAGCGGCATCAAGATGGTGGACTTCAAGATGGTGGACATCAACGGTCAGTACCGTCACGTCACCATCCCTGCCGAGAATTTCTCCGAAGACACCATGAAAAGCGGCATCGGCTTTGATGCCTCCAACTACGGCTACGCCGTGGTGGAAAAGAGTGACATGGTCTTCATCCCCGATCCCGACACTGCCGTCATCGACCCGTTCTGCGACATTCCTACTCTGTCCATGACCGGCAACGCCATGATCATCGACACGCCGGAGAATCGTCCCCTGGCCCAGTACCCCCGCAACATCATCAAGGCCGCCGTCCAGTACATGAAGGACAGCGGCATCGCCGACGAGATGAAGATCCTGCCCGAGTTCGAGTTCTATCTGTTTGATGACGTGACCTGGAACGTGGATGGCCGCTATATCGGCGCCACCGTAGACGCCAGCCAGTCCTACTGGAACTCCGCCACCGAGGGTCACGGCGTGGTCGTTCCCAAGCAGAAGAACTACCACATTGCCAAGCCCTTCGACACCTCTTACGAGTGCCGCAGCGAGATGTGCCTGCTGATGAAAGAAGCCGGCATCGACATCAACTACCACCATCCCGAGGTGGCCGCCTCCGGTCAGTATGAGATCGAGCCCCAGCTTGGCGAGGTCGTCCACATGGCCGACGCCACCATGATGATCAAGTATATCATCCACAACGTGGCTTTGAAGTACGGCAAGAGCGCCACCTTCATGCCCAAGCCCATCTACGGTGAGGCCGGCAGCGGTATGCACGTGCACATGATCCTGTTCAAGGACGGTCAGCCCGTGTTTTCCGATGACAACGGTTACTCCCACCTGAGTGAGACGGCCCACTACTTCATGGGTGGTCTGCTCAAGCACATCGGCTCCCTGTGCGCCATCACCAACCCCAGCACCAACTCCTTCAAGCGTTTGGTGCCCGGTTTTGAGGCGCCCGTCACCGTGGGTTACGCCACCTCCAACCGCAGTGCGGTCATCCGCATCCCTGCCTACGCCAAGAGCCCCGACAAGCGCCGCTTCGAGCTGCGCAACCCCGATGCCACCTGCAATCCCTACTTCTGCTACGCCGCCATCCTCATGGCCGGTCTGGACGGCATCAAGAACAAGATCGATCCCCATGCCAACGGTTGGGGCCCCTACGACATGAACCTGTACCACCTGCCCGAGGAGGAGAAGGCAAAGCTGCAGGGTCTGCCCACCTCTCTGGACGAGGCGCTGAACTGTCTGGAGCAGGACTACGAGTACCTGACTGCCGGCGGCGTGTTCCCCGAAGAGCTGCTGCGCAACTTCATCAAGGGCAAGCGTGCCGAGTGCGCCGAAATGGCCAAGATCCCCCACCCCGCCGAATTCGACAAGTACTACAATCTCTAATCGTTCGTCGACTTATACACCTATCTGCAAACACTTCCGGTTTTCCGCCGGAAGTGTTTGCAGATTTATTCTAAACGGAAATTCTTCGGTGCGACAGATCCAACGTTCGCCCGAACATCCACCCGCCGGAGTTGAGAGCATGGAACGCAAATATAAATACAACGCCTTTATCAGTTACAGACACATAAGTCCCGATAAGGAAATTGCCGACAAGCTGCAAAAAAAGCTGGAAAGCTATCGTCCCCCGAAGGCCTTGCTGAAGGGGCAACCATTCGACGGCTGGCACGTTTTTCGTGACGAAACGGAGCTTCCCATCAGCAGCAACCTGGGCAGTGACATCACAACGGCCCTGGAAAACTCGGAATTCCTGATCGTCATCTGTTCAAAGACCACCGGCCAATCCCGCTGGTGTATGCAGGAGATCGAATACTTCAAGCGTCTGCACAACGGCAGCAACACCAACATCGTCACCCTGGTGGCCGACGGCAACCCGGAGGACGTGTTCCCACCTGCCCTGTGCAACGAGTTGATCCCCGTGACCGACGAATTTGGCAACACCACCTACCAAAACCGGGTGGTCGAGCCTTTGGCCGCAAATGTGGCCGGACAGAGCCTGAAGCAGTCACTGAAGAAGCTCAATACCGAGTTTCTCCGTGTGGCCGCCCCCCTTTTAGGCTGCGGCTACAACGACCTTTACAATCGGGAACACCGGAAAAAGGTCCGGAAGCTGCTTACCATCGGCGGCATCGCTTTGATCGCTCTGCTTCTGTTTGCCATTTACACCAGCATTATGCTCTGGCGGATCAGCACTCAGAAAACGCAGCTGGCAAAGGCCAACGCCGCAAATCTCGGTATCATTTCAGAAAGCCTTTGGAGCACCGGTGACGGTGTGGGCGCCATCGAGACCGCCCTGTCCGCATTGCCCAACGAAGACAACCCCGACCAGCCTGTGGTTCCAAGCGTGGTGCGCACCCTTGCCAACGAAACGGGCGCATACCGCACAGAGAGCTTTTTGCCGGTGGCACGACTGTCCTGCAACGACCACGTCATAAACCTCGGCTACGCCGGAGGCGGTTCCTCCGTGGTTGCGCAGACCTCCCTGGGCATCTACTTCTGGGACAGCAAAACCGGCGCTTTGAAAAAAGAGTATTCCGCTGACACCTTCGGCGGCTCGTCCGCCGGCATTACTGTTTTCTTCGACGATACCGGTCTGTACGAAAACTTAGGTGCCTACAACTATGCAGCAGGAGTCTACATACGGGATGCTGACAACTATGTGGGTGGATTCCGGCGTAACAGGTCCCAGCCGACATCCCTTGCCGGTGGCGATGTTTTGATTAAAAGCACCCACGGCATCTATAAGCTCAGCGGCGAGACCGGCGAGCTTTTGTGGAGCACCGAACTGGACAACTTCACCCACGCAGATGTGACCGAAGCCACTATCATACTCAGCCAAAGCACTTATGACAGCACTGCGAAGACAGGTTCCCTTGTCACGGTGCTGAACCGGACCACCGGTGCCGTTTTGTCCCGGCTCACACTGCCGGATCCCGACATCGGGTCCGGGATCCTCTCGTACTGGTGCGATGTAACCGCAAACAAGGGCTATTATTACGCCTACGACGGTCAATCTCATCGAACGGTCTCCTCCTTTGATATCTCGGGTGACCTGCTGACCAACAAGACTGTCCTTTACACCTCCGCCTCCGACCCCCTTTCTTCCGGCCACGACTTTACCCAGGTGGACCGGGTCCAGTTGGTCGGCAACGACCTTTATCTTGTCAAAACCCACTGGGATTCCTTGCAGTACTACTACGTAACCCAGATTCTCGTCTTTGATGCCGCCGGGCAGAAGAAGTGGGACTTTTCCTTCCAGAGCGAACTGTACGGCGACCACATCCGGCTGGCGGTATTTGACAAGGCCCTTTGCAACAATTACTGCGATATCCTCGCCGTGGTCAAGGGTGACCACATCCAGCTCATCAACAACGAAACAGGCGCCGGGATTGCTGCGTACAAGCTGGATGACGTGGCAAAAAGTTCCTACTACTCCAGGGATGGTTTCTTCACCGTGATTACAGCGGGCAGCAACGAGGTCGTTGTCCCTGTAAGAAAGCTCCCGTCACAGGCCGCTGCGCAAGCCAACTCCTCGGTTTTTCTGCTTCACAAGTTCCTGAGTCCATACGCCCTGTACGCCTGCCACGGGCACAGCTACGCTGTGGCCGGCAAGAGCTCCAACGAGGTGTATCTGTACTCCGACGTGGAAAATGCCGACTTCCGCGACCTGTACACCGGCACGGAAACGATAAAGCGGGTGCGCCTCAACCCGGCGCAGACCCACATGGCCATCGAGCATTACAAGGCCGTGTACCTGTACGACCTGTCCTCCGGACAGCTGTGCGAGCTTGTCAAGTCCGACAGCTATTTGCAGGATTCGCAGTTCATCTCCAACGATCTGTATGCAGTAGTCATAGACCAGCGGCTGGACGTGTATGATGTTCACACCAAACAGGTGGTGTTTACAAAGCAGGGTAATCTGCGCAGCCTTATACTGAACGGCGACTCCAAGTACATCTTCCCCACCGGCGGCGCACTTGCCATCTGCGAGAGCAGCGAAGAAGTGTCCATCATAACCGATTGGGACGTCTGCATCCCATGGAGCCCCGCAGCCGGTCGGGTCAAGGGCGAGGTTCCCTATATAACGGCACTCTACCCCTCCGACCGTTCCGGCAAGCTGTTGGCCTGTGTGCGCTTCGGTTTTGACGCCGGAAACGCGCTGGAAGTGTATGACATCGCCACCCACACCGCCGTTCCTTTGGCCGTGGACATTCCCACCGATACGGATGCCACCCTTGACATCCGCTGTGTCAGCTGGTTGGAACGCGGCGATATACTCATGGCGTTCTCGGACGGGACGGTAAGATGCTTCGATGCAGACACCGGTACGTGCCGCTATCAATTCAGCCCCAACACCCCAACCGTGGTGTCCCTTGTTCCGCTGAACAGCGAAACGCTGCTCGGACTTTTGTGCAGTGATTCCGTCCTGTATAAGGTCAGAGTTTCGGACGGAGCCGTGCTCGACCAGGTGGATCTGGACAACGAGGAGGTCAAGTCCGCCAACGACCTTGATCTGACCCGCTCCGTTCTTATCCCCGAGCGCAGCCTTCTGCTCCTGTCCGGCTGGAGCACCGATCCCACCCTGGGCCGTGCCTACGCCATCGACACGGACACCTTCGACATCGTCTACGATATCGAGGGGTATGAGGACTATTACCCCCAGGCAGACGCCCTCATCGTGAAGGAATACGGCGTGGCGGGTCAATGTCCGCTGTACACCGTAACACAGCTGACACAAAAGGCCCGCCGGGGCATCACCGCAAGCTGATAAAAAAGCCTCACCATCCCGGGATGGTGAGGCTTTTGCCATGCGTATCCAACACGTATTAGTCAAACAGAAACGGATTGGCCACTTCGCCGCCGGCCAGGTTGCCCAAAATCATATCGTTGAACTGGCGGGTGACCAGCAGGTCGCCGTTGGCCCGGACACCGGGGTACTGCTGTTGGATCTGATCGTTCATCATGTACATGATATTGACGTCCGGATAATCCCGTATGATTTGATTTGCCCGTTCCAGAAACAGCTCGTCGGATATTTCCAGCCGGCTCTTGTTGGCCAGCGCTTTTTCCCGAACAGGGAAGAAGGTCATCAGCTTCCACTTGCCCGAAATGGGATTCTCCCGGAAAAACCCGGCCATTTCGTCCAACTCGTAGACATTCTGTTTTACCACCACGGTGTTGATATCGACCTTGATACCCGCATCCTTCAGATGCCCCATTCGCTCCATAACCGTCTTTCGGTGCTCTGCGCCACGGCCCAGCAGCCTGTTGGTTTCGTCATTTATGGAATCGATGGAAAGGGCCACAAGGTCTACACACCCCTTTAATTCCTCAATTTTCTCCGGGGTCAGCAATTTCCCGTTGGTGGTGATCTTATTGTATATCCCCCGCTCATGGGCATACCGAATCAGCTGCACCGCATGGGGCACAAGCAGCGCCTCCCCTCCCGACCAGGTGATCTGCTCCGTCCCGAAGCCGATGATCTTATCCAAAATGGCAAAATGCTCCCGTTCCGAAAAGCGATTGATGCTACTCAGGGAGCGAAAGCAGTACTCACAGTTCTCGTTACACATTTCCGTGATCCACCAGCACAGTTTCTTGGTTATCATAAGTTTCCCCTCCAATTTCAGGTTTTTCTGCCCTTATTACACCACAATTCGACTCGCATTGCAACCACACACGTTTGTATTTGATATCAGCCCGCCAGGTGTGGTATAATGGAGCAAACGATTCCTCAGGAGGTTGCTATGAAAGCTTTGATTACCGGCGCAAGCTCCGGTCTTGGGCGGGAGATGGCCATCATCCTGTCCCGCCGGGGTTACGACATCATTGCCGTCGCCCGCAGAAAAGACCGGCTGGAAGAACTGAAATCCGAGCTGGACACCAACGTGGAAATCCTCTGCCTTGATGTGACCCGCATTGACGCTGTGGCGCAGATCGCCGCCCGACTGGATGAAGTGGATGTGTTCATCAATAACGCCGGTTTCGGCGTATTTGGTGACCTTTGCTCCTCCGATTTGGACGCCGAACTGCGTATGATCGACACCAATGTGAAGGCCGTGCACATCCTGACCAAGCTGGCGGCGCAGAGCTTCAAGGCCCGCAACAGCGGCCACATCCTGAATGTGGCCTCCATTGCCGCTTTTTTCCCCGGCCCGCTGTTCTCCGCCTACTACGGCTCCAAGGCCTACGTCTTCCGCCTGACCCAGGCTCTGCACGAGGAACTGCGCCAGGAAAATTCCGGGGTCAAGGTCAGCGTCCTGTGCCCCGGCCCGGTAAGAACCGAGTTCGAACAGGTGGCCAAGGTCAGCTTCGGTCGGGGCGACGAGCCCGGCCGTGACCTCATCATTGCCGACAGCAAAGCGGTTGCGGAGTACGCCATTAAAAAGATGTTCCAGGGCAAGCTTATCATCGTCCCCGGCATCCTGATGAAGCTTGCGGTTTTCTTCCGTCGCATCCTGTCGGAAAAAACCCTTTGTGCCTTGCTTTATATCCTGCAAAGCAAAAAGTTTGTTCAGAAATAAAGAAAGCGCCCCACGATGCGCACATCGTGAGGCGCTTTTACTGTTTTCTCCCGCATTGCGGCACTCCCGGGGCGGCATGCCCGTTTCCACCCGGAATACCCGGTTGAAGTTACGGATGGAACCAACCCCCAGCTCCGCTGTGATCTGGGCAACGGACCGGTGCATGGCCGAGGCATCGCAGGTCCGCTTTCCAAAAGACCCGGGAATCCTTACTCCGCCATGCCAAAAAGGCACTCGAATTTCCAGAGCACTTTGAATAACGAATCACAACTCCGCCCCCCGTATAAATTACGGGGGCGCTTTTTATAAAAAACGCTGTTTGGGTTCAAGATGTCCATATTTTGTTAACAAACCTCCATGTACAACGGGGAATTTATGGGATAAAATAACAGTAATATCAGCAAAGGAGGTCACTGTCTTGCCTTTTGACACCAACACAATCTTCCAAAATGCCAACTGGATTTTCGCCGCAGATGCGTCTGTGGATGTTACCAACACCTACTTCGACTATCAAACACAGTTCCGGGTGGACAGCGCCGAGGATCTGACCCTCCACCTCTGTGCCAGCACCCTGTACGCCGTCTATCTCAACGACAAATTCGTGGATTGCGGACAGTACGCCGGTTATGAGAATTATCAGGTCTACGACAGCCTTGACCTCTCCCAATACGCCGTCCCCGGCGAGAATACCCTGCGCATCGCCCACTACGTGCTGGGCGCCGATTTTCTCACCATCCGCAAGCAGGTTCCCGGCATCATCTTCGCCCTGTGGCAGGGTGACACCTGCCTGCTGAACAGCACCCCCGCCATCCTGTCCCACAAGAACACCCACTACAAGGACGGTCCGATGGAGGTGACCAACGACGTGCTGGGCTTCGTCTTTAAGTACGACGCCTGCGCCGGGGAGCTGCCCTACTCCAAAAGCGTCCTTGTCCAAAAGGCGAAGTGTCTGTTCCCCCGCCCCATCAAAAAGTGTATCGTGGACGAGCACATCTCCGGAGTCCGAAAGACGCAGGGCGTCTTCATCGCCGACCACAGCAATGTGACCATTGCCAAGACCATGCTGAAGGATTACCTGTCCGACCGACTGGAACGAGAGCTGCTGACCGTCACCGATAACGGCACCGCCTGGCAGGTAAAGGAAGACGAAACCGCCGATGGTGTCTACTTCGTCTTTGATATGGGTCAGGAGTCCGCCGGCTACCTGAACCTTGACTTCGAGGTACCCGAGGAGTGTGATGTATACATCGGCTGGGGCGAGCACCTGGAGGATCTGCGTGTCCGCTCCCACATCAGCAACCGCAACTTCGCCGTCACCTACCACGCCAGACCCGGCCGTAATCAATTCTTCGACCCCTTCCTGCGCATGGGCCTGCGCTATCTTCAGGTACATATCCACAGCCGCAGCGGTGTGCTGCACGAGACGGGTATTCGTTTCGGCGACTACCCCATGAACATCAAGCCCAACCCCATCCGGGACGGCCTGCACCGCAAGATTTACGATGTAGCCGTGCGCACCCTCCATATGTGCTTCCACGAGCATCACGAGGACTGCCCCTGGCGGGAACAGTCCCTGTACGCCTTCGACAGCCGTGTGCAGATGCTGGCCGGCTACTACGCTTTTGACAACGAGTTTACCATCGTACGGGAGTCCCTGCGTCTGCTGGGCATGAGCCTGCGTGAGGACGGTCATCTGGAGCTGGGCGCCCCGGGTAAGTTCCCCATCACCATCCCCTCCTTCACCTCCATCTATATCCGTCAGCTGGTGGAGTATATGGAGTACTCCGGCGACCATGCCTTCATCCGGGAGATGTTCCCCGTGGCCAAAGCCGTCACCGAGATGCTGGAGCGCCAGATGGACGACACCGGCCTGCTGCCCAGCTTTGTGGGCAAGCAGTACTGGAACTTCTACTCCTGGAATCCCGGTCTGGGCGGCCTGGAAACGTTCCTCGAAACCGCCCCCTACGAGTGCGCTATGAACGCCTTCGCCTCCGACAGCTTCCGCTGCTTCGCTCGGCTGTGCGACGTGGTGCAGCCGGAGCTGGCCGCCCACTACGACGAGCTTCACAAAAAGCTGAATGAACGGCTCCACGAGGCCTTCTTCGACGCCGAGCGCAACGTGTACATGGCCCGCACCGACGGTGCCAACCCCACTCTCTACACCTTCCTGCAGGTGTTGCCCCTGTATGTGGACGCCACCCCCAAGGAGCTTCGCTCCACCGTCATCGAGAATATGCTCAAGCCCGACATGGTCCCCTGCATGCTCAGCGCCCGCACCTATGAGTACGACGTGCTGCTGCAGGAGGATGATACGTACCGTGACTTCGTCCGCCGGGACGTGGAGGAGACCTGGGGCAGCATGCTCTTCGCCGGTGCCACCTCCTTCTGGGAGGTTGCGGGCATCAAGGCCACCCAAAACTTCAACTTCAGCCGGGATGGTTCCCTGTGCCACGGTTGGTCGGGTATGCCCATCTATCTGTACGGGAAATACAACCTTTTGGACGAATAAGGAGGCTTTAGCATGCGTTTTACGGAAATTCTGAACAAAAAGACCGCCGACAACGACCACAATCGCACCCCTCTTATCGCACTGCTGGGCGACAGTGTCACCCAGGGTGTGTTCGAGGTTTATCAGAAGAACAACGAAATGAAGTGCGTCTTCGACAGCACTGAGGCTTATTCCGAAAAGCTGAAGGCTCTGCTGGCCATGCTTTGGCCCGCCGCCCCCGTCTCCATTTTCAACGCCGGTGTCAACGGTAGTCAGGCGCCCCTTGGTTTCGAACGGCTGAAGCAGGACGTTCTTCCCATGTCCCCCGACCTGCTCATCGTGTGCTTCGGTCTGAACGACAGCTACTACGGGTACGAGGGCATTGAGAAGTACACCACCGCCCTGCGAAACATCTTCACCACCGCCAGGCAGGCATCGAAGTCATTTTCATGACCCCCAACATGCTGAACACGCATTGCGATTTGGTGGGTCCCGGCGACATTTTGGAGCCTCACGGTCCCATGTTCGTGGAACGGCAACTGGGCGGCGTGTTCGACGCCTACATCGACGCCGCCCGTCAGGTCTGCCGTGAGGAGGACGTCATCCTCTGCGACTGCTATGCCATATGGAAGAATATGTACGAAAAGGGTGTGGATACCACCGCCCTGCTGTGCAACGGTCTGAACCATCCCACACGCAAAATGCACGAGCTGTTCGCCTGGCAGCTGGTGCACACCATACTGAATAACTAATTTAAGACTTAAGGAGGAACTCACGATGAAACTGGTAAAAGACAAGCAGCTGCTTATGGCCGCCGACTTCGCCGGCTATCCCCTGAAGGAAGCCATCAAGGAGTACCTGGAGAAGAAGGGCTGGACCATCACCGACATCGGCGTGAAGGCCGACTCCGACCCCAACGATACCGAGCTGATGTTCCACCGCATCGGTCTGCGTGTGGGCGCCATGATCGCCGAGCAGGAGTTCGAGCGTGCCATGATCTTCTGCGGCACCGGCATGGGCATCCACATCGCCGCCAGCAAGTGCCCCGGCGTCCACGCCGGCGTGGGGGAGAGCGTGCCCGCCGCCTTCCGGGCCATCTCCGGCAACGGCGTCAACGTGCTGGCCATGGGTGCCTTCTACGTCACTCCCGAGCTGGGCAAGCAGTGCGCCGACGCCTACCTGTACAATGACTTCGGCAGCGGCTGGGAGTGGTGGCCCGACTTCGACCGTTTCCACCAGATCGCCATTGACGAGCTAAACGCCTTTGATTACGAAGCTTACAAGGCCAACGGCTTCAAGCTGAAACACCTGGACGACTGCGGCTGCCAGCTGTACGACCGTCCCGAGGGTCTGTCCCCCATCCCCATGACCCGTGAGCGCTGATTTCTGCAGTGACGGCATTCCAACTGACACAAAAACGTCCCGCAGCTTTTTGGCTGCGTGACGTTTTTATGCAAATATGTATCAGTACGGATCCGTACCGCCTCGACCCAACCAGTACTCACCGTCAGGGATATAGTTCCCGCCGGAATACCTGGAGAGCAAGGGCTGGACCATCACCGATGTGGGCGTGAAGGCCGACTCCGACCCCAACGACACCGAGCTGATGTTCCATCGCATCGGTCTGCGGGTAGGCGCTATGATCTCCGAGAAGGAAT